>JBDTMB010000575.1:0-3663 GCA_039934485.1 Vicinamibacterales bacterium | reverse complement strand
CGGCGCTGGCAGCGGCCGACGTCGGCATCGCGATGGGTGCGGCCGGCAGCGATGCCGCGATCGAGGCCGCGGACGTCGCGCTGATGTCGGATGACCTGTCTCGACTGCCCTGGTTGATCGGCCATTCGCGCCGGACGCTCGCCATCATTCGCCAGAACGTGGTGTTGTCACTCGGGGTGAAGGTCGTATTCGTGGTGCTCACCTTTGGCGGCTACGCCAGCTTGTGGGCCGCGATCGGAGCCGACATGGGTATCTCCCTCGTTGTGATCGCCAACGCGCTTCGGCTGCTCAACTCGCGATGAGGTTCGGCCGGGCCCTGATTGCTGCGGCGCTCCTCCTGTTTCCGGCCGGCGCGCCCGCGCAGGACCACCAGGGACACCAGGCCGATGCGGTCCACGACGCCGGCATGATGACGTTGTTCCCCACCCGCAACGCCTCGGGCACCGCGTGGCAACCAGCGCAGACGCCGATGACGGGCTTCCACGGCACGGCCGGCGAATGGCTGTGGATGGGGCAGGCCAGCGTGTTCGCGCAATTCCTCTATGAATCGGGCGGTGTCCATCGCACCAGCCGGCAGCCAGGCAGCATCAATTGGTTCATGGGGATGGCGCGGCGCCCTCTAGGTCGCGGACGCGTCGGCTTGCGGGCGATGCTCAGCGCGGAACCGTGGACCATCGCGGGTTGCGGTTATCCCGACCTGCTGGCGACGGGCGAGATCTGCGACGGCGACTCCATTCACGATCGACAGCACCCGCACGACCTTTTCATGGAGCTGGCCGTCGACTATGAGCGACCGATAACCGAGCGGCTTCGACTTCACGCGTATGCCGCGATGGCTGGTGAGCCGGCGCTTGGTCCCCCGGCATTTCCGCATCGGGCCTCGGCATTCCCGAACCCGATTGCGCCGATCTCCCACCATTGGCTCGACGCGACGCACATCGCGTTCGGTGTCGTCACGGCGGGCGTCTCCGGCTCACGCTGGCGAGCGGAGGCCTCCGTCTTCAACGGCCGCGAGCCGGACGATTCGCGAGCCAACGTCGAGATCGCCGCGCTCGATTCGTTCGCCGCTCGCGTGTCGGTGGCCCCGGGCGAGCGATGGTCGTTGCAGGCATCCGCAGGCCGTCTCCATGAAGCCGAGGCGGGCCTGGGGAGCCAGCCGCGGCAGGATGTGGATCGCGCGACGGCTTCGGCCATCTACTTCATGCCGATGAGGGGCGCTGGGGCATGGGCGACGACGATGGCGTACGGCGTCAATCACGGGATCACCCTGATTCCCGGCGGCGCGATCGAGCAGACCACCCACGCGGTGCTGGCCGAGACGAGCCTCCGTTCGGGCAGCGGGCGGCACAACTGGTTTGCGAGAGTCGAAGTCGTCGGCAAGCCGGCCGACGACCTGCACGTCCATGAATACGTCACCCGTATCTTCACCGTCGGGAAGCTGCAGGTGGGCTATCTTCGCCAGTTCGCCCGGTTCAAGGGCTGGGCGCCCGGTATTGGCGCGCACCTCAATCTCAGTGCGTTGCCGTCGTTGTTGGCACCGCGCTACAACGGCCGGGTCGCCCCGGGCCTCGGTGTGTTCGTCAACGTGCAACCGGCGAGCAATTGAGCGGCGTCACTTCAAGCACGGCGTGGCCGCCGGCTGTTCCCCGGGGCAGTCGCTTGGCCAGGGCTCGTAGGCCCGCCGGCCCTCGATCAGAAACGCGCCGATCGCCGCGCGGCCGTCAGCGGACACCAGCCATGCCGCCAAGGCGGCGGCCGCCGATCGCGAAGGGCGATTAGTGACGGCATAGGCATTCACCAACCGATCGTCGTGCTCGAACAGGATTCGCAGGTCGAGCCGCGGCACGAGTTGCCAGAACGTCGGGGCGTCGGTCAGCACATAGCCGCGCGTCTCGTTGGCATGCCGAAGGGCTTGCGCCATCCCACTGCCGCTGACGAGCAAGTGCGCGTCGCGTGGGCGCCGGCCGGCCGCGCTCCAGAACATCCGCTCGCGTTCGTGGGTGCCGGATTCGTCACCACGGGACACGAAGGAGACGCCGGAGTCGGCGATGCGCTGAAACGCCTGCACGACCGTGGCGGCGCCGCCAATGTGGGCCGGATCATCAGGCGGGCCGGCCACGACGAACCGATTGTGCGCGATCTTTCGGTACGACCAATCCGGATGTTGCGACAATAGCCGCGCCTCCGCCTCAGGGGCGTGACTGATCACGGCATCGACGCCGCCATCAGCCAGCATCTTCAGCGCGAGGCCGCTGCCCACCGCGTGCACCCGAACCGTGATGCCGGAAGCCTGCTCGAAGGCCGGCAGGAGGTGATTCAGCAGGCCGGAGTTCTGAACACTGGTCGTGGTGGCGATGTCGACCGTGCCTGGCGACGCGCGCTGGCAGGCGACCGCCAGGCAAAGCAGTGCGACGGTGATCTTCCACACCACTCGCCGGCAGCGCATCGGCCGAGTTCCGATGTCAGGGATTGCGGACAGACGCAAAATGATACCTGAATCGTCGTCCTGGTTGACTTGCGGTCTTGCGCCACCGCATACTGCAGCCGCGTGAATTCCGCGTCAGCTTCCCGTTGGCTCGCTGTCGTTGCCGCGCTGGCGATCGCGTCGGCTGGGCTCCTGCCGACGCCGCACGCCCACGTCGACCGCGCCGACGTGATTGTGCACATGCACGCCATCGACGATTCGGTGTCGCACCACGACGACGATGCGGATCACGATCGCTCGATGCTTCTTGATCACGGCGACCACCGCACCGCAAGGACCCTCGTTCAGACCTACGACAGTGTGGCAGCGTTCGTCCTGAGCGTCGCTGTCGCATCGCTCGCAATTTCCGCCGATGAGCCAGTTTCCCAGGGCATCCGCCAGCCGAACCGTGCAGCGTTACTGCCGACGCACGACCCGCCACTGAAATTCACGTCGTCGCCCGCTCCGCCCGCCATCGTCTGACGACCTCGCACGTACCCGTCTTTCCCAATTCATCGTTGCTGTTTTTCGGCCGCCATCCGGCCGGAGGGTTATGCCATTGCCTGGCGGTCTCTCGCTCTCGTGTCGCTTGGGTTTGTTGAACACCGCAGCCGTCATCGCACTGCTGCTGCTCGTCGCCGACGCCCCGGCGAGCGCGCAGACGGTGGTGCCACGACCGCTTGGGGCCGGATTGACGGTAAGCCGGCTCGTGGGTGTGGATCCCGCCAGCACCGGAGGCGTGCTTGAAAACCCTGGTGCGCGAATCGTGCTACGCGACGCCCTGGTCCTGGCGCTGCGGCAGAACCCCGACCTCGCGGGTTTTGCCTGGGAGATTCGGGCGAGAGAATCCGCGGCCATCCAGGCCGGGCAGCCGCCGAATCCGGTCGCCGACTTTTTCTTTGAGGATCTCGGCTCGAGCGGGCAGGCCGCTGATGGCAGTCGCGTCGTTCAGCCGCAGGCGACCGTGCAACTGAGCCAGTTGATCGAACTCGGAGGCAAGCGGGCGGCACGTCGAACGCTGGCGGGTCTTGACCGCGAGCTCGCCGAATGGGATTTCGAGACGGCGCGGATCGACGTCTTGACTCGCGTCACCGCGGCGTTCCTCGACGTGCTGGTCAGCCAGCAGGCGGTGGCGCTGGCTGGGCGAATCCGCGTGCTGGTTGAGCAGGTGGACCAGACGGTGCGATCACGGGTCGAGG
>JBDTMB010000574.1:0-3695 GCA_039934485.1 Vicinamibacterales bacterium | reverse complement strand
TTGGCCGCGCCACTTCGCGGCCCGCCTCGCGGATGATCTCCTCCCTCGACACACCGGCCCGATGCTTTTCACCCAAGCGGCGCACGATGTTCTCGATCATGACGACCGAGCCATCAACGATCAGGCCGAAGTCGATCGCCCCAAGGCTCATCAGATTGCCCGAGAGTCCAGCCTGCACCATCCCGGTGAAGGCGAACAACATCGAAAGCGGAATCGCGGACGCGACGATCAGCCCGCCGCGCACGTTGCCCAGCAACACCAGCAGCACCGCCACGACCAGGTTGCCGCCTTCGAGGAGGTTTCGCTCGACCGTCGCGATGGTCTTCTTGACCAGCTCCGTGCGGTCGTAAAACGAATCGATCTCCACGCCTTTCGGCAGGCTCAGCTTGATCTTCTCGAGCTCGTCCCTCACGCGCTCCGCGACCACGCGCGAGTTCTCGCCCATCAGCATCATGACGACGCCGGTCACGACCTCGCCCCGCCCGTCGCGCGTGACGGCGCCCTGGCGGATCCGTGGCGCGAAGACCGTGGTCCCCAGGTTCTTGATGTAGACGGGCGTGCCCCCCGGCTCGGCCTTGACCACAATGTTGTCGATATCCGAGGTCTTTTCGACCAGTCCCTCGGCACGAATGACGTACTGTTCCTGCGCCCGTTCGATGTAGCCGCCCCCAGCATTGGCGTTGTTCTGTTCGAGTGCGTCAAAGACGTCACTGAGCGGCACGTTGTACGAGACCAGCTTGTTCGGGTCGAGTTGCACTTCATAGGTCTTGAGCTCGCCGCCGAACGAGTTGACTTCAACGACGCCGGGGACCGACCGCAGCTTGAACGCGATATCCCACTCGAGGATGCTGCGCAGCTCCATCGGCGAGAGGCCCGCGCCGCGGACCTCAAATTGATAGATCTCACCCAGACCGGTGCTAATCGGCCCCATCGTCGGAGTCCCGAGACCCTCCGGGATGGCCTCGCGCGCGTCCGGCATGCGCTCGAGCACGAGGCGGCGGGCGAAATACAGGTCCATGTCCTCGCGGAAGTAGATATAGACGGAGGACAGACCGAAGCGGGAGACCGAGCGGATCTCTTCGATGCCGGGCAGTCCGCTCATCGCGGTCTCCACCGGGAAGGTGATGAAGCGCTCGATCTCGGACGGTCCCAGGCCCGGGGAGGTCGTCAGCACCAGCACCTGGTTTGGCGTGACATCCGGCACGGCGTCGATCGGCAAGCGCAGCATCGAATTGACGCCGATGCCAATCATCACGGCCGTCAGGATCAAGACGATGAACTTGTTCTGCAGCGAGAAATCGATGAGTTTGTGCATGCGCCCGCCTTACTGCTCGCCGCCGATGCGTTCCCGCAGCAGCGCCGTCTTGAGGTAGAAACTGCCGGCCCCAACGACCACCTCCCCGGCCTTGACGCCGGAGGTCACTTCCACGAGGTCGCCCGCCGTCTTGCCGATTTGCACGATCCGGCGCTCGAAGCGCGTGGCTGACTGCCTGACGAAGACAATTCGCTGTTGGTCCACTGTCTGCACCGCCGCCACGGGAACGACCACCGCGGATCGTCGATCGTTGGTGGGGATCGCGACCTTCACGAACATGTCGAGCTTTAACGCGCCGTCCGGGTTGGCAACCACGCAGCGCACCTTCGCGGTGCGCGTCGCCGGATCGATGACATCGCTCACGTAGGTCAACCGGCCCGTGAACGGGCGATCCGCGTAAGCATCGGCCTTGATCGCGGCATCCACACCGGCCCGGACTCTGCCCAGGTCCTTCTCGTAGACGTCCGCCTGGATCCAGACGGTCGACATGTCGGTAATGGTGAATAGCTCTCGCTCGGGCTCCACGACCTCACCGGCAGCGACGTCGTACTTCGTGATGATCCCGGCAAATGGCGCGCGCAGCACGTTGTGCGACGCGATGCGGTGGCCGCTCTTCCCTTCCTCGGGGGAGAGGTTGGCCAGGTCGGTGTCCGAGAGACCGAAGCGGTGGATTTGTTCTTCCACCATGGAGATGCGCGCCTTCTGGCTGGCGACGGTGGCCTCGGCGTTGCGGAACTCCGCGCGCCGTTGTTCGAATTGCTGCTGGGCAATGGCCTCCAGCTTGATCAGCTCCTGGGATCGCTCGAGAGCCTTCTGTTTGACCTCGCGGTCGGTTTCAGCCTGGCCCAGCACCGCGACTTCGCTCAGGTACTGGCCGATCAACTCGCCGAGCGCGATGTTGTCGTAGACGACGAGCGGCTGCCCCTCCAGGACGCGGGCCCCAAGACTGACCGACACCGTCTCGATCAGGCCGCGCGCCAGCGGGCGAATGTGCGCGACGCGCGACTCCACGGGGGCCACCAGGCCGGTGACGTCGATGACCGCCGGCAGGACCTGCGTGTCGGCCCGCACCACCTGCAGCGACGCATTCTTCTGCGCGGCTTCGGTGATCTCGACGATGCCTTCTGGCGCATCCGCCTTGTGGTTGTCTTCCGCCACCACCAGTGCCGAGGACCCGCCTCGCAACAGCCAAATCGCGGCGGCGCCGACGGCCAGGCCGGCGACGAGGGTCAGGGCCAGTGTCAGCCCGGTGAAGCCCTGCGGGCCAGGTAACGTGGATTCAGAATGGGTTGGTTCGTTCATAGACTTCTCAGGGTTGGTTGGAGGGCGCGCCAATCGCGGCAGCGAGGGCAAACGTGCTGATGCGCTCTTCATAGAGCGCGCGGTTGTAGGTTCGGGCGGTGTCGCGGAACGCGCGCTGCGCGTCCAGGAAGTCGATCAGATCCGCCGTGCCGAGGCGATAGGCGGCCAGGATGATGTCCCGCGACTCGCGGGCGTTGGTGAGGTATTCGCGCTCGATGTACTGCACCCGCGAGCGATTGATCTCCACCGCGTTGACGGCTTGCTGCACGTCGAGCAAGACGCCCGTGGCGATGGCGATTGCGGCATTCCCGGCAAGACGCCGTTCCGCGGCGACCCGCGCCAACCCGCCCTGGTTCCGGCTCGCGACGGGCAGGGGTACCGTGACGCCGAACACCACGGCGTTGGAACCGAAATCGCGGCGATACCCGCCGCCCACCGTAATATTGGGGGTTCGCAGCGCGCGCTGCAGCGCCGTCTCGGTGTCGACGCGCTGCACTTCGCGTTGCGCCGCCAGGAGGTCGGGCCTGGCCGCGAGCGCCTGGCTCCGCAGCGAGACAGGGTCCAGGGCCGGCGGCGGCGGCGCCACCGGTCCTCCCGTGCCTGCCAGTCGATCCCCGGGGCTCAGTGTTTCAGTCACGTCGAACTCGACGCCGAGGTTGGTGGCGTTCAGCAACGACAGGAGCGCACCGCGGCCGTTGCGCAGCGCCAGCACCGCCGCGAACACGTCGTCGACAAACTTCAAGCGCTCGACCTGGATGCGCCGCAGTTCGCCGCCCGAGATCTCGCCCTGCTGGTAGCGGGCGCGGTTGAGGCCGATGACCTTGTCGATTTCATCGAGTGCTCCCCGTGCGGCCTCGAGGTCGGCCTTGGCGAGCACGACGGCAAAGTACGCGCTGCGCACGCTGAACTCGAGCCTTCGACGCACGTCCTGGAAGCCGGCCTCCGCGACCGACACGCCTGCCTCGGCCGACTGCGTCCGCAACCCTCGTCGGCCGCTGAGTTCAATCTCCTGGTCGAACCGGAGTGTCAACTCCTGGTTGTTCCAGAAATTCGGCCGCGGGGAGTCAAACAGCGGGTA
>JBDTMB010000573.1:0-3702 GCA_039934485.1 Vicinamibacterales bacterium | reverse complement strand
GACGCGGCCGAGCTGCTCCAGATCAGCCCGCGCGTGATGAACTACAAGATCAAGACCCTCGCGATCGAAATGCCCCGCCGCCGCTTGGCGGCGGTGGCCACGGCGTAGTTGTGGCAGAATCGGCCGGATGGCCGTCCAGCGACTCGTCCTCTCCCTTGCTGCCGTCGCGTCGCTGCTGAGCCCGGCGGCGGCGCAGGCACCCCGTCCCTCCGCCGACTGGCCGCAGTGGCGCGGCCCCAATCGCGACGGCGCGGTCACCTCGTGGGTGGAGCCCAAGGCGTGGCCGGCCGCGCTCAGCGCCAGGTGGAAGGTGCCCGTCGGCCTCGGCTACGCCACGCCCATCGTCGTCGGCGATCGCGTCTTCGTCTTCACGCGCCAGGATGCCGAAGAGGTGCTGCAGGCGATCGACGGCGCGACCGGCAAGCCGATTTGGCAGGCGCGCTATCCCGCGCCGTTCAAGATGAGCTCCGCCGCCGACCGCCACGGCGAAGGGCCCAAGGCCACCCCCACCTTCAGCGGAGGCAGGATCTACACGCTGGGCATGGGCGGCGTGGTGTCGGCGTTTGATGCCGCCACCGGCAAGCAACTCTGGCAAACCGCGCCGTCCGCGAATCCGGCGCCGCTCTACGGCACCGCGATGTCACCGCTGGTCGATCGCGGCCTGGTCATCGTCCACGTCGGCGGGCACAACAAAGGCGCGCTCACCGCCTTCGATCCGGAGACCGGAACCGTGAAGTGGCACTGGGACGGCGACGGCCCGGCCTACAACGCGCCGATTGCCGCGGACCTCGGCGGCACGCGCCAAGTGGTGACCTTCACCCAGGACAACCTGGTTGGCGTGTCGGCGGCCACCGGCGAGTTGTTGTGGCAGCGGCCATTCAAGACCCGCGCGATCCAGAACACGATTACGCCGATCCTGTTCGGCGACACCCTGATCGTCTCGGGACTGGACATGCCGGTGACGGCGTTCCGCGTGGTCAAGGGCGCGAGCGGCTGGACCACTGAAGAGGTGTGGTCGAATCCCGACCTGCCGCTTTACATGACCAATGGCGTCGTCGCCGACGACACGCTGTTCGGCATGACCCACAAGAACAGCGGGCAATTCTTCGCCCTCGATGCCAAGACCGGAAAGACCCTGTGGACGAGCGCGCCGCGCCAGGCCACCAACGCGGCGATGCTGCGCGTCGGCAACCAGATCTTTGCGCTGAAGGATGACGCCGAACTCCTCGTGCTGTCGGCGAGCCGCGTGGCGTTTGAGCCGGTGCACCGCTACACCGTGGCCGACAGCCCGACGTGGGCGCAGCCGACGATTTCCCGGAACCGGATCTACGTCAAGGACCTCAACACCCTGGCGCTGTTCACGGTCGAGTAGGGCACCGCTTTAGCGGTGCCAGGGCTACGGCGTGCGGACCGTCACGGTGATGCCGAAGCGATCCGGGTCGCGGCCGGTGTAGGCGGTGGGCCCGGTGACCGGCCAGCTGCCGCTCACCCAGGGAAACGGATTCGAGACCTGCATCCAGAAAAAGGTGACGTTGACGAGACGATTGACGTCGACATAGCCGCGGACGATCAGTTCGCGATCTTTCTTGCCCATCGAGACGTTGTACAGGTTGTTGAGCGTCAGGTACTGGATCAGGCTGTCGTCGCGGGTGACCTCCTCGCGGATGATGCTGCCACCCACCTTCACCTTGCCAGGGATCGGCGCTTCGACCTGCGCACCCATGTAGTAGCCGGGCTTCTCGATCGCGTCGAGGCTGGGAATGCCCACCAGCTCGCCCGAGGTGAGGGTCGGCCCCCAGCGGTATTTCGCGTATTCGGCAAACGCCGACGCCCACGCGGTGGGCGCCACCTTGAGGCTCACCACCAGCGCATCGTCGTTGCGTTTCGACGCCCAGTAGCTTGGGAGCCGTTCCACCTTCGAGCCGGTATAGCCTTTCTTGTAGGCGACGCGGGCGTCGAGCCACTTCATCGGCATCGCGCGAGCGGAGGCCACCACCGTGAGCGCGCTGTTGGTGTCGAGCGAGGTATTGACGAAATAGAACCAGTCGTAGTCCTTCTCGCGATTGCCGTCGCCGAGCACGAGCATGACGCCGGCATCGAAAACGGGCGGGCCCGAGGCGCGCCGCGCCGAGCGCGCCAGCATCGCGCCGAAATTGGCTTCGGCATTCAACCGCTGGATCCGCGGGATGTCCTTCGCCGTGGCGCCGCCGGTTTCCCGCGGCGCAAAGCCGATCGGCAGGATGAAGCGCCCGCCACGCACCGAGACCGACGAACCGAGGCCCCAGTCGATGTAGCCCTCGCGCAGGATGCCCTGCTGGTTGATGTAGTCGAGGGAATAGGTGTTGTAGGTGTCGACGCGCTTCAGCCCATTCTCAGGGTCGCACTTCACGATCGGTCCCGCCGACGCGTAGAGGGCCGGATCGTTCGGGTAGAAATAGTCCTTCTCCCCGCACGCGGGCTTCGAACCCGTTTCGCTCACCGGGTTGATCGAGACGAAGTAGCGCACGTGGTTCGAGACGCGGCCGGAGACGGTGAAGATCGCCATGCCGACGCGGCCTTGTTTTTCGAGGCCAAGGGTCGACTGGGCGCCGTCGTGCGACCACCCCGCCACGAGCTCGCCGCCCAACTTGAACTTCTCGGTTTGCATGGCCTTGAAGCCAAACAGATCGAGGGTCTCGGGCGGCGGCGTGGCCGGCGCCGGGTCCTGGGCGAATGCCACGGTGGCAAAGAGGGTGAGGAGCGAGGCCAGAAGGCAGGGGCAAACCTTCAGGTTTGCCCTGGGCGGTTCACAAAAAGGCACTACCCGGCATTCTACTCGCTCTTGGCGGCCCGCGGGTGCGATTTGCGGTACACGTCGATCAGTTGCGCACTGTTGACGTGGGTGTACCGCTGCGTCGTGCTGAGCCGCGAGTGCCCCAGGAGTTCCTGGATGGCGCGCAGGTCCGCACCCCGCTGCAACAGGTGCGTCGCAAAAGAATGGCGCAAGGCATGAGGGCTGATCCCCAACCGGGTGCTACAGAGCGAGACGTACCGCCTGAGCATCCGATCAACGCTGCGGCCGGTCAGCCGGGTGCCCCGGTAATTGATGAACAGCGGATCTGGCGCATTTCTGACTTTTGCCTTTTGCCTTCTGCCTCCCGCCAGGATGCTTTGACGATCCGCCATCCAGGCCCGAAGGGCGGTGGCGGCACTCTGGTTGAACGGCAGGATGCGCTCCTTGCCGCCCTTCCCCATCACCCGGACCATGCGCGCGCTGAGATTGAGGTCCTCGAGGTCGATGTCCACCAGTTCGCTCAGGCGCAGGCCGGACGCGTAGAACAGCTCGAGGATCGCGCGATCGCGGCGGCCGAGCGGATCGCCGGTGTTCGGCATTTCAATCAGCCGCGTCATCTCGGGTTCGGAGAGGTGAACGGGAATGGTCTGATCGCGCTTGGGCGCCACGGCCATCGCCGCGGGATCGTGATCGATGAGGTCTTCGCGGCGCAGGTACTTCACGAACGTCCGCAGCGCCGAGAGTTTCCGCGCTACCGACGAACGGGCTTTGCCGGCGCGATTGAGATCGACCAGGTGAGAACGGACCGAGGTCATGTCGAGATCGGCGGGGCTCAGTTCAGAAATTTTCCGGCCTTTGTCGCTGGCCACCGAGGCCAGGTACTGCGTGACGTCGCTGTCGTAGGCGCGCACGGTGTGCGGCGACACGTG
>JBDTMB010000572.1:0-3704 GCA_039934485.1 Vicinamibacterales bacterium | reverse complement strand
AAGTTCGACTTCATCATCATCCACGAGAGCGGCCACGAATGGTTCGGCAACGCGGTGTCGGCGGCCGACGTGTCGGACATGTGGATCCACGAAGGCTGGACGACCTATCTCGAAGGCCTCTATGTCGAGCGGCTGTTCGGCAAGGACGAGGCGCTGAAGTATCTCAACGCCTACAAGTCGAAGGTCCGCAACCGCGAGCCGATCATCACGCAGCGCGGCATCCACCGCTCGCCGCCGCAGGACATGTACTTCAAGGGCGCGCTCTTCCTCAACACGCTGCGCAGCGTCGTCAATGACTTGTCTCGCCGAAGCGACGACGGCGCGAAGGCGGACGATACGAAGTGGTGGAAGTTGATTCGCGACCTGTTCCAGCACTTCAAGTACCAGAACATCATGACCGAGGACGTCGTGAAGTTCGTCAACGAGCAGCTCGGCCGCGACCTCACGCCGGTGTTCGATCAGTACTTGCGTCGCATCAACCTGCCGACGCTCGAGCTGACGTTCGACGAGAAGGCCGGCACCGTTGCCTATCGATGGAACGCCGACGAGCGCGGCTTCAACATGCCGATCCGCGTGGGTCAGCATGACGCGTGGCAGACCATCCAGCCGACGACGGACTGGAAGGTGATGGCCACGAAGCTCTCGAAGAGCGATTACGAGGTAGCGACTGATCTTTACTACGTCAACGTCGCCATTCTTGATGCGAACGGCCGGCTGCTCGCCAAATAGGCCAGGGCCGCAGATGACGCAGAGGTTGGTCTCGATTGTCTGCAAGCGCCACGGGATCATCGACAACTGGGCAACCGCGTGCTCGGCGTCTTCCGCATAGCCGTGGAGGAGAGCGAGAGCTCAGTCTAGTGCAACCGCGAACAGGCGTGAACCTTTCGGTGATCCGCTCGCTCCGACAATTGCTAGCCGCCACCGGGAGTCGCGCCGGGCGGGTCCCTTGACGCGTCCAAGCGCTTCCGCAGAATCGTCCTGCCGCAGCGACGTTAGGCAGCGTCTAGGAAACTGGTTCTCGTGTCGTATCTGGGTTACCTACGCTGATGTCCAGGGACCGCCAGGCTCCCACCGCCAGGGCCATCGGACACCTCTCGCTGCCGCCTGCAATGCGGGCCAGAGGAACGCACCAAGTAGATTGATCACGTCAGATAGCTCAGCCTGATCCGCGCCCCGGATCCGACCGACGAACGCGTGCCATTGCTGACGTTTCTGCGGGGCTTCGCTGAACTCATTCGTCAGGCCGAGGGGCATCTCCAAAGGGAGGGTCGTCTGTCGTCGTCCGAAAGTCGCGGTGAGGGCGAGACGCAGCGTGTCGCCGTCCAACGACTTGGACATCGCGAGCCCTCGAATATCGAAGAAGTCCTTCATCCTGCTATTCGCCAGGCCGAGACGAATCATCGCTTCGGTCTTTTCGGCGATGGACGTTTCCGGCCTGTAAACACGTAGGCGAGCACGCGGAAGGTCGAGCAGACCCGGATAGTCAATTGTGTCCGGCGGCGGCACGACGGCATCGCCCGCTCCGACGTCCACCTGCAGTGGGATGCGGACCTTCCCCAACATCGCCATCAAGGTGATGCGCATGCCGCCGTACTCCTGCCCCTCGTGAATCGCCTCAACGCGGACAGTGTCGGCCACGAACAGGAGGCCGTCGTCGGGCGCCTCGACTTCGCATATGGCACCGAAGATGCGCTGGAGCCCGTCGGCGGACGTGTCGCCGACACCAAGTAGATCGATGTCCTTGGTAGGCCGGATGGCGTCGCCCATCCACACGAGCAGCATTGCTGCACCTTTGAGAATGAAGCGGTCCGCAAACTCCGACTTCGCAAGGCGGTACAACAAGCGTTCACCTCCGAAGCGCGCGAGCGTGAGCTGGTGCTCGACGTTGAGTTCACGGCTCCGCTGGAGGAGGCGCGCCTGGACAGACCCCGAGATGTTCTTCGGCTCGCGTTTCACAGCACCACCGTTTCGAGATAGGGCTGCATGACTCGATGAACCCGCAGACGCTTTGCTATTCGATTGAGTTCGTCGAGGTTGAGGCGCTTGCTTCGCCAAGCCTCAGTGAGCGCTTCGAGCGCCACGTCGAGGCCGATCGTGTTCCGGAACCTGAAACAGTCCGCGACTGTGCGGGCGACACTATAGACGTTTACGGGTTGGCCTTCGATGCGATGCACGGCGCGGCCCAGATCGAATACGGCGGGCGAGATGTTTACCACTCGGAGCGGCGGTGTTTGGAGCTGCGGAACCCGCGTTCCCCGCGGAACGGCAAGCCAGACCTGATGCGGAAGCTGGGTTCCGATGCCGTGAAAACGGAGCGCCGATGCCAGACATATGACGGAGCCTCGGACGGCGCTGGTTGCAATCACAAGGTCATGGTGCTCCGAGGTCTGTGGCTTCGCGGCCAGCCGATATCGGCCCGGACCCACCTTTTCAAGTTCACCCGTTCTCGCCAGCTGGGTTAGCGCCCCGGTATGGATCCCGAGTGCGGCGACGTCACGAGTCCTGAGAAGGGACCGGGTCTTGGCGAGCCTCAGTACGCGGGTGCGCGTCGCGGAACGATGCCTCGGTGTTTTGCTTACACTCATACACATCTGTAAGCATATCACCGACTTACGAGTTGCGCCACGCCGTCCAAAACTCTACTGAGTCGCTCCGGCAATTGCCAGCCGCCGGAAGCGCGCCGGACGGGTCAAGGGCGCGATCGCGAGCGGAGCGGGCGGACCCTTGACGCGTCCAAGCGCTTCCGCAAAATGACGCCGCCGGAGCGACGAGATGAGACTGCGCAGCTAGGCTGCTTCGTGGTCTCGGATCCGGGCGTCAATCTGGTCGCTGTGTGCGCGTACGTAGGCCCACGCGTTGGCCAAATCCTCAGCACGCAATCCCGGATACGACTCCAATAGTTCCGCCTCACTCGCGCCCAGGCGACGAGCCTGCTCCAGGACCCACACAGGGACCTTGGTTCGCGCGATGCAAGGATCGCCGCCAGACACGCCGTCGGTCACGAAGATGCCCGGATATGCGTCACCGAGATCGCGCGCCACGTGCTGCAGCAGCTGTGCCTTCTCGCCGCGGGTCATCTTGGCCACCAGCTCTTCGGCTTGTTCGACGGTATTCATGACGGGAACCTAGCGGCAAACGAGCAGCTTCACTGCTGGCCCAGTGACACTTCAACTTCCTCGGCGCGCCACGCCGCGTAGGACAAAGCCTCGGAAATATCCGCAGCTTCCAGGTAGGGATACTCCCGCAGAATCTCCTCGTTGGTCCGTCCGGCTGCCACCAGACCGACAACGGTGCCGACCGTTACGCGCATGCCACGGATGCAGGGCTTCCCGCCCATCATGCGGGAATCACGGGTGATGCGAGTGAGTTGGGGCATCGGGCCTTCCTCCACGCCCAATTGTCTGCCATTTCGGTCCCGACTTGTGCGTCGCGATTCGGCCCACAGTTTGCGGCGTCTGCCGGGCGGTTTAGAAACCAGAAACTTGGCAATTCGTCACCGTCGATTGGCCCGAAAGTCTGCTCACACCGCGGGCACCTGACAGAGACGATTCCTCGCCATCACGACTCTGAACCGCGGCCAAGGCGGCAAGAAACGCCGCCCGGCAGAGTGTTCCGCGTCGGCGCCAAAGTCATTGCCACGATTCAGTTCGAGTTTCCGAGCCCCTCAAGTTGTATTCGTGGTCGCGATCCCTGACGATCTCGCG
>JBDTMB010000571.1:0-3706 GCA_039934485.1 Vicinamibacterales bacterium | reverse complement strand
GTCTGCGAATGGCGGAATTGCCACTCGACGCAGGCCCGCTCGTTACCGGACCCTGGCTGGTCCGGCTGCGCTGGGCCGCCGTGCTCGCGCAGGTGATTGGCGTCGCGGTGGCGGTCGGCGCGCTCGGCCTCGCGTTGCCGCTCGGGCCCATTGCTGTCCTGATCATCGGCCTCGCCCTCAGCAACATCGTGCTCGGCCGCTGGTTGTCCTTCGGCCGACCCGCGCCGCCGCGCGTGTTCGGCGCCGTGCTCGCCGCCGACGTGACCTTGCTGACGACCCTGCTGTGGCTGACCGGCGGCGCCTCCAATCCCTTCACCGCGGTGTACCTCGTCTACATCGCGCTTGCGGCCGTCACGCTCGGCTCGCGATGGACCTGGACAATCGCCGCCATCGCCGTCGCCGGCTATGGCGTGCTGTTCATCCTGGCGCCGCCTCCCGATCCCCACGCGACCCATGCCCCCAACGATCTTTCGGGGCACCTGGCGGGCATGTGGGTGGCTTTCCTCTCGGCCGCGCTCCTGATTGGATTCTTTGTCACCCGCGTGCGCGAGGCGCTCGACGAGCGCGAACGCGCGCTGGCCGAAGCCCGTCGCGCCGCTGCGGCGCAGGAGCGGCTGGCCTCGCTGACGACGCTCGCGGCGGGTGCCGCCCATGAACTGGCCACGCCGCTGGCGACGATCGCGGTGGCCTCGAAGGAACTGCTCCGCGCCGCGGAAGCGACGTCCGCCGATGCCGGGCTGCTCGAAGACGCCCGCCTGATTCGCTCCCAGGTGGAACGCTGCCGGCAGATTCTCGATCACATGAGCGGTCGCGCGGATGCGTCCACGGTGGATCCTCCCGCCGTGATTGATCCCGCCGTCGTCATTCGCGAAGCCATCGAAGCGCTGCCATCCGGGTCCAGTGCGCGCGTGCGCGTGCAGGTGGCGAGCGGACTGCCCACCGTTCATATTCCCCGCGTCGGGATCGCGCGCGTGCTGACGACGCTGCTGAAGAACGCCCTCGATGCCTCGCCAACCGACGCCACGGTCGACATCGCCGCCAGCGCCGCGTCCCATCAGTTGCAGTTCGCCGTCACCGATTCGGGCCGTGGCATGGACGAGGCGACACTCGCGAGGGCGGGCGAGCCTTTCTTCACCACCAAGGCCGCCGGCGCCGGCTTCGGCCTCGGACTGTTTCTGGCCCGCACGTTCGTCGAGCAATGGGGCGGACGGTTCACACTGTCTTCTCAACCCGGTGGCGGCACGGTGGCGGCCGTGGCGTTTTCCGCCGGCAGCGGACACAATGGCGGCAACGGAGAGATGCCCATGAAAGAAGCAGTCACCACGACGATGATGGCGGTCCTGACGTCGAGCCTCGCCCTGGGCGCCACGGCGGCGGCGCAGGCGCCGCAACCGCCCGCCAAGCCCGATCACATGGAACATCGCTTCGACGACCCGGCGAAGTTCGCCAAGTCGTTTGACGATCCGGCGCGGGACGCCTGGCAGATGCCGGCCAGGGTCATCGAGACGCTCGGCGTGAAGGCCGGGATGTTGGTGGCTGATATCGGCGCCGGCACCGGCTATTTCAGCATGCGCCTGGCCAAGGTGGCCGGAACGGTCTACGCCGTGGACATCGAGCCGGCGATGATTGAACACCTGAAGCAACGCGCGGCGTCGGAGCACGCGATGAACGTCATTCCGGTGCTCGCCGGCGCGGCCGGTCCCAACCTGCCGAAGCCGGTCGACCTGGTGTTGATCGTCGACACGTTTCATCACCTGCCGAATCGCGTGGCCTATTTCCGCGATCTGCGGAAGTCGCTGACCGCAACCGGCCGCGTCGCCATCGTTGATTTCCGGAAGGATTCCCCGGAAGGCCCGCCCGTTGAATTCCGGTTCACGGCTGAACAGATCACCAACGAAATGCGCGAGGCCGGCTACCGGCTCGACGCGTCGCCGGACTTCCTGCCGCGACAGCATTTCCTGATCTTCAAGTAATGACGGATCCACGACCCGAGGCGCCCGACCGATCCGCGCCGAGCGTGCTGCTGGTCGAAGATGACGAGCGGTTTCGCGATCGGCTGGCGCGCGCCTTGACCGCGCGCGGCTGCGAGGTGCGGGCGGTGTCAACCGGCCTCGAAGCCGTGGCGGCTGCCTCACAGGAGAGCCCCGAGCTCGCCGTCGTCGACTTGAAGCTGGGATCGGAGAACGGGCTCGACGTCGTTCACGCGCTCCACGACGTGGACCCCACCACGCGCATCCTGGTGCTCACCGGCTACGGCAGCATCGCCACCGCGCTCGAGAGCGTGAGGCTTGGCGCGGTGAACTATCTCACCAAGCCGGTGGATGCGGACCAGGTGCTCGCGGCGTTCGAGGGCAAGGACGTCACGCAAGACCAACCGCCGGTCGCCGTCCCGTCGCTGGCGCGGGTTGAGTGGGAACACATCCAGCGCGTCCTCGCCGATTGCGACGGCAATGTGTCCCAGGCCGCTCGACTGCTGGGCATCCACCGCCGCTCGCTGCAGCGCAAGCTCTCGAAATTTCCGACCGCCCGCTAGGCCGCAGATTACGCAGACACTCGCCCAGTCCAGGTGGCGCGACGCGCCTCTTGAAGACGCGCGATCATGTCCGACGCCTGGTGGCTTCGTAGCGCGCCTGGTTCTCGGCGTTCGCAGGATACAACCCTGGCAGCGCGGCACCACCCTTGATCTCGTTCATGATCCAGTCTTCGAGGCGTTCCTGTTCGACGGCCAGTGCGGCCACCTCCTCGACCAGCGCGGCCGGGACCACCACGGCGCCGTCCCCATCGGCGACGATGACGTCGTCGGGAAAGACCGCCACGCCGCCACAGCCCACCGGCTGCTGCCAGTCGACGAAGGTCAGTCCGGCGACCGATGGCGGAGCCGTGGTTCCGTTCGCCCAGACCGGCAACCCGGTCGCCAGCACGCCGGCGAGGTCTCGCACCGCGCCGTCGCTCACGAGCGCCGCCACCCCTCGCATGGCCATGCGCGCGCACAAGATGTCACCCCAGAAGCCGGCGTCCGTGACCCCGTTCGCGTCCACCACCGCCACGCAACCGGCCGGCATCTGTTCGATCGCCGCGCGAGTCGACTTGGGCGAGCTCCACGAGGCGGGCGTGGCCAGATCTTCGCGCGCGGGAATGAAGCGTACCGTGAACGCCCGTCCGACGACGCGCGGCCCGCCCCTGGCGAGCGGAAACGCCCCGCGGATCCACACATTGCGCAGGCCCTTCTTCAGCAGAATCGTCGTCACCGTGGCAGTGGTCGCCCCCGCGAGGGCGGCAAACGGCATGGCATCGTTGGAAGCAGGCATTCAGCACTCCTTGATGACGTTGAGGATACCCGGGCGGCGTGTCGGCAGGAAGCCCTGGAGACACCCGGATCGGCACTGGAGCATGGATCTATCGTTCGATCAACTTCACGAGCAATGGATGTCCGCAGACGGCGCCGAAGGAGATGGCCGCCGACGCAAGGCCGGGACTCCCTGCCGCATGGTATGGTTTTCAGGGTCGCCGCCCTCGCGGCGCGCCATTTCAATTTCGTTGGAGAGCAACATGCGGAACATTCGTCTTGCCCTGCTTGGCTGTGCGGTCGGTTTGTCTCTATTGGTGGCCAGCCCGTCGGCTCAATCCAAGCCGGCCTCGGCCGCGGTCCCCACCTTCAAGGTCGATCCGTCCTGGCCGCTCGAGATGCCCAACCACTGGATCATGG
>JBDTMB010000570.1:0-3712 GCA_039934485.1 Vicinamibacterales bacterium | reverse complement strand
CAACAGCAGGCTAACAAGCCGCTGCAGCCGACGAGCGGCAGATGGTTTAGACTCCTTCGCGTGACCGTGCTCGCCGCTCGCGGCTGAGCGGCAAACCGTTAGGCCGACAGGCTGTTGCGATACTCATTCGTGCTGTCGCACGATGTGGGACCGGATTGGAGATGGAGTGACGAACAGTAAGCACACGACAGCGACCTTTGGTGTGTTTGTCGTGGCCATCATGGGTCTGGTACCGATGATGCGCTACGGCCACTCGCACGCCCAGACCGGTGACCGTTACGAGATCGTAACCACGCGCAACGTCATGGTCGCTGCCCGCGACGGCGTTCGCCTGGCGACGGACGTCTACGCGCCGGGACGGGGCGGATCGACAACGGGTCGTTTTCCGACCATTGTCGAGCGCACGGTCTACAACAAGGACTCCACTGCAGAAGATGTCGTGAAGTACTTCGTCCCGCGTGGCTACGTGGTCGTGTTTCAGGACGTGCGGGGCAGGTATCACTCCGAAGGCAAGTGGCGCCCGCTTCGTGACGACGGCCCAGACGGCGCGGACTTATTGAAGTGGATCGCCGAGCAACCGTGGTCCAACGGCAAGGTGGGTACGATCGGGACGTCATACTCAGGCGCCACGCAGCACGCCATCGGCATCACCAATGCGCCTGCCCTGACGGCCATGGTGCCGGTGGACGCCATGAGCAACGCCGGCCAGTTCGGTATCCGTCACAACGGCGCCTTCGAGCTGCGATGGCTGAACTGGATCCTAACGCTAGGCAACGCGACCGGGATGCGGGCCTCGGCCACCGGGTTAGCCCCAACACCCAATGGGGCCCTGGCCGCCGCGCGGGCGGCTGACACAACGGACGCCGCCGTGGCTTTGCAGGAGCAGGGCATCCGCATGCAGGAGTACGCCCGGGCGTTGCCGCTCCGGCCAGGGACCACGCCGCTCAAGTTCGCGCCGGACTACGAGGCTTGGCTCATTGAGGCGATGGGCCACGGCGACAATGATGCCTACTGGGCCGACATGGGGTCCAGCGTCGTCGATCACATCGCCCAGTATCAGGATGTGCCTTCCTACCACGTCACCGGCTGGTACGACTCGTGGGGAGCCCAGGTCGCGAACCTCAACTACGTGCAGCTATCGAAGGCCAAGAAGAGCCTGCAGCGGCTGATCGTCGGTCCATGGACGCATGGAGGCCAGGCCCAGAGCTTCTCTGGTATCGCCGAATTCGGCCAGTCGGCTGCCGTCGACATGAACGCGTTTCGCCAGCGCTGGTTTGACCGGTGGCTGCTGGGGCTTCAAAACGGCGTGGATCGCGAGCCTCCGGTTCGCCTCTTCGTAATGGGAAGCGGAGATGCGCACAAGACGCGGGAGGGTCGCCTGTTTGTCGGCGGCGCGTGGCGCGACGAGCGCGAGTGGCCGCTTGCGCGCACGGTCTACACGCCCTACTATCTGCACGCCGACGGAACGCTGACGAGCGTGACTCCGACAGGATCGTCGGCGCCCACCCGGTACGCGTTCGACCCGCGCAACCCGGTGCCGACGATCGGGGGCAACGTGTCATCCGAGGGTGTCCTGATGCCTCGCGGCGCCCAAGACCAGCGCTGCTATCCGGATCATTGGCTGTGCAGAGACACGCTGCCACTGTCCGCGCGCCAGGACGTGGTGGTATTTCAGACGCTGCCGCTCCAGGAGGATGTGGAGGTGACGGGTAGGCTGGTGGTAAAGCTGTGGGCGAGTTCGAATTCCCCAGACACCGACTTCACGGCGAAGCTGATCGACGTGTATCCGCCGAGCCGGGACTATCCGGCTGGCGTTGATCTGAACATCGGCGACAGCATCGTGCGCGCCCGCTACCGGGAATCGCTCAAGACAGCAAAGCTACTGACCGCCGACAGGCCGGAGGAATTCACGATCGAGATGTACCCGACGTCGCTGGTGTTCCGGCGCGGGCATCGCATCCGCGTGGACATCTCGAGCAGCAACTTCCCTCGGTTCGACGTCAATCCCAACACCGGAGAGCCGCTCAATCAGAACCGGCGCTGGAGAATTGCCGACAATTCCGTTTATCACGATGCGCAGCATCCATCGCGGATCATTCTGCCGATGATCCCCTCGTCGGGAACGAGTCAAGCACGCCCGCGCTGACAAGGGCTGCGGCTCAGAGCCGGGTCACAGACCGCGCGGCCCAACACCAAATGGCGCCGACGCGCGGACGGTCCGTGCGATCATGTCGCCGAGGCGCGCGGCTCATTTGGCGCGGCGGCGCTCGTCCGAGGCGCCTGCGCTGTCGCCTCGGAGGCAGGTGAGTGCTCAGGGTCGAGCGCGCACTACTTCCTGGCCGTCCCCGCGCGGGCGCCGTGCTCGACGAGGAACGCGATCACCTTTTCGAACTTCAGGGTTTTCGCGGCATCGAGCGCGGTGCGGCCGTCGGTATCTGCCGCATTCACGTCAACACCCTGTTCGGCCGCGAGCGTCACCGTCTCAAGCATCAGCGCTTCGCGTTCACGACGATCGGGCTGCACCCACGCAACTCCGCCGCCGATACCCGTCGCCGCCATCACCGCATTGGTCACGTGCGAGCGCGGCTCAACCGGATCTTCGTTGTGATAATTGCCGTGATGCACAACCGTCCCGTCCGCGCCATGCTTCAGCAGGAGCCGCATGACGTCGGGCTCACTGAACCGGGCTGCCAGCCAGAACGGCGTGGCGCCCACCAGTTCCGGCGCGAAGTTGTAGTCCTTTGACGAGCGGCGCGTCGGCGTCCAGGTCTTGAGCGGCGCATTCGCATCGGCGCCGTGGTCGAGGAGTGCCGTGACCATCCGGGCGTCGCGCCGCATGATTGCCGCATGGAGCGCGGAGAAGCCGGCGGCGGCCGCGTTCGGATCACTCCCCTTCGCCAGCAGAAACTCGACGAGCTCGCCAAACCCTGCATGCGCGGCGAGGACCGTGGCGCTGAGGCCCCACGCGTCGGCGTCGTTCACGTCGGCACCGGCCGCGACCAGGAGCTTCGCCGAGGCCAGATCGCCCGCTCGTGCCGCGAACAGCAGCGCGGTGTCGCTGCCGACAGGGACCGGCTTGTTATAGAGCGGCAGGCCATGGGGCGGGACCGCCATCACCTGGCTCCACGCGTCCGAGCGCAGGCGCACATCGGCATGGTGCGCCAGCAGCACCTTCACCACTTCCGGATGTTGCTGGGCCACCGCCCACATCAACGCGGTTTGGCCGCGAGCGGCCTTGGCGTTCGCGTTCGCGCCCTTGACCAGGAGTTGTTCGGCGACATCCGCCTTGCCCGCCCTCGAGGCGGACATGAGGGGCGTCTCACCGAGGAGCAGCGCCAGGTTGGGATTGGCGCCGGCTTGCAATAACGCCGAGACCAGCGAGGCGCTGCTGTTCTCACTGGCAATCCATAGCGGCGTGGCTCCGAGGTCGTTCGCCGCGTTCACATTGGCGCCGGCGCGAATGAGGAGGTTGACGCTGTCCAGATCGTCCCGGTAACTGGCCCAGTGCAACGCCGTGGTCCCGTCGCCATCGGCGGCATTGACGTCCACTTTCTTCTGGACCAGCGCGCGCACGGCCTCGCGATCGCCGCTCTTCGCGGCGTCAATCAGCGCGGGCCGCGCAGCGCCGGCGACGGCGCCCACACCCAAGAAGGCGACGAGAAGACAGGCGGTTCTCACTTCTAACTTCTCACTTCTAACTTCTCACTTCTAA
>JBDTMB010000569.1:0-3712 GCA_039934485.1 Vicinamibacterales bacterium | reverse complement strand
CGCCGCGGTCGTTGATCGTGCGCCGCGGCGAACTCGCCGAAGAGATTTCACGGTGCGCGGTCGTCGAGGGCGCCGGCCTGGTCGTGATGGGGCTTCGTCAGCGCGGCCGAGGCAATCCGGGGCGCCTCGCCGCCGGCGTGCTCAAGACCGGCAGCGCCTTTGTCCTGGCCGTACCCAACTGATCCCAAACTGGCGCGATGACCGACCCTGAGACCTTCGCCGCCGAGCAGATCGCCGAGGCGCGATGGCACACGCTCATCAACTCGGCCATCGATGGCATCATCGTGATCGATAGCCGCGGGCGCATTGAAACCTTCAACGCCGCTGCCGAGCGGATGTTCGGCTACACCGAGGCGGAAGTGTATGGCCACAGCATCAGCATGCTGATGCCGGAGCCCGATCGATCCCGGCACGACGGCTACATCGCGCATCACCTGGAAACCGGTGAGCGCAAGGTTATCGGCATCGGCCGCTCCGTGATCGCGATGCGCAAGAACGGCACCACCTTCCCGATCCACCTCTCGGTCGGCGAGATGGTGATCGAGGGGCAGAAGCACTTCACCGGCATCCTCCACGACTTGTCGCAGCGCACCGAGCTCGAAGAACGCCTGCGCGAGTCGACCTCGCTGGCGCGCCTCGGCGAAATGGCGGCGGTGATCGCGCACGAGGTGAAGAACCCGCTGGCCGCGGTCCGCGGCGCCATCCAGGTGATCGGCGGGCGCCTGCCCAGCGGCAGCAGCGACGCCTCGATCGTGAAGGAGATCATCGGCCGCCTCGACGCGCTCAACGACTTGATCCAGGACCTGCTGGTGTTCGCCCGTCCGCCCAAGCCGCGCATGCTGCCGACCAATCTCGACGCGCTGTTGCGCGCCACCGCCGACCTGCTCCGCCGGGACCCGTCGCTGTCGGCGCTGCACATCCAGGTCGAGGGCGAGACGCCGCCGCTGCCGGCCGATCAGAACCTGCTGACGATCGTGTTCCAGAACCTGTTCATCA
The DNA here is from genome assembly GCA_039934485.1 of Vicinamibacterales bacterium. Taxonomy (GTDB): domain Bacteria; phylum Acidobacteriota; class Vicinamibacteria; order Vicinamibacterales; family UBA2999; genus 12-FULL-67-14b. The sequence continues at coordinate 2,716 of JBDTMB010000569.1, read as the reverse complement.
ACGCCACGCATGCGATGCACGGCAAGGGCGTGATCCGCGTGACGACCGTCGCCGAGGACGAGTGGCACACCGTCGAAGTCCAGGACGAAGGCCCGGGCATTCCGAAGGAGATCCGCGCCACCCTGTTCCGTCCGTTCCAGACCACGAAGGCGCGCGGGACGGGGCTGGGCCTGGCGACGGCACGCCGGCTCGTCGAGTTGCACGGCGGACGAATTTCGGTGAATTGCCCGGAGGCGGGCGGCACCATCGTCCGCGTCGACCTGCCCTCGGCCCGCGGCGACTGAGATTAGTGCCCGTGCGCGTGACCGCGCTCGAGCTTGAACTTCTCGATGCGGTAGCGAATCTGATCGCGGTTGAGCCCCAGCAGCGAGGCCGCGCGGGTCTGGTTCCAGTCCGCCCGCTGCAGCGCCTGGACCACGAGCGAGCGTTCGAGCTCCTCGAGGTTGACGCCACCCTCGGGCAACGACAGGTGCTCCGACAGGCTGATCGACAGCCGCTCGGTGACCGGGAATTGGTCGAGCGTCAGCTCGGTGGCGTCGGTCAGCAGCATCGCCCGTTCCACCGCATTGCGGAGCTCGCGCACGTTGCCCGGCCATGAATAAGCCTTGAGCGCCGCCAGCGCCTCTGGCGACACGCCGCGGATCCGCTTGCGGAACTCCGCATTGAAGATGCCGATGTAATGGTCGAGCAGCAGCGGAATGTCCTCACACCGTTCGCGGAGCGGCGGCAGGTTCACCGGCATCACGTTCAGGCGGTAGAACAAGTCCTCGCGGAACTTTTCTTTCTTCACTTCCTCCTGCAGCGATCGATTGGTCGCCGCAATCACCCGCACGTCCACCTTGACGTCGGTCGATCCGCCGACGCGCTTGAACGTCTTCTCTTCGAGGAAGCGGAGGAGCTTGGCCTGCAGCAACGGCAGCATCTCGCCGATCTCGTCGAGGAACACGGTGCCGCCGTCGGCCGATTCGAGCAGCCCGCGCTTTTGGCGATCGGCGCCGGTGAACGCGCCGCGTTCGTGGCCGAACAGCTCGCTCTCGAGCAGCGTCTCGGGCAGCGCCGAGCAGGTGATGTTCATGAACGGCCGCGCGGCGCGATCGCTGCAGTAGTGAATGACCTTGGCGGCGAGGTCCTTGCCGGTGCCGCTCTCGCCGGTGAGCAACACCGTCGACGCCGGGCTGGCGCCGATGCGGTGGAGCAGGTCGCGCATCGCCACCACCGCGGGGCTGGTGCCGACGATGCTCTGCATGCTGTAGGGCTGCGCCTGCTTGGCGCGCAGCACGCGAACCTCGCGCCGCAGCGCCGTGGTCTCGAGCGCCTTCTCGACGATGACGACGATTTCGTCCAGGTCGAAGGGCTTGCTGGCGTAGTGAAACGCGCCCTGCTTCATCGCCTCGACCGCCGTCTCAACCCCGCCGTGCGCGGTGAGCATGATCACCAGCGTGTCGGGGTCGGCGTCCTTGAACTGCTTCAGCAGGTTGAGGCCGTTGGTGTCGGGCAGCGCGAAGTCGAGCAGCACCAGGTCCACGCCTTCGCGGTGCCTGGCCAGCGCCTCGGCGCCGGTGCCGGCTTCGACCATTCGGTAGCCTTCTTCGCGGAGGCGGTTGACCAGGGACCAGCGAATCAGCTGCTCGTCGTCGACGACGAGGATAGTGGCGTTGGGCATCAGTGGCGGCCTGGGGCTGAGAGCGTTTCGACGAGACGGGCGATCTCGCGCAGTTCGAAGGGTTTGCCGACGATGGTGGCGCCCAGTCGCTTGGCGTCTTCGGTGACCTCGGGTGTTCCGAACGCCGTCATCAGGATTACCGCCGATTCGGGTGACATGGAGCGGACGCGAGCAAGGAGCGTAAGGTCGTCGTTATCGGGCAACCGGAAATCCAGCACCACCACCTCAAACGGGCCGTGCTCGGCCAGGCACTGAACGGTCGATGCGGCGTCCACGGCCTGGTCGACTTCCATCCCGAGCGAGGTCAGTGTCTCGCTGACCGACCAGCGAATCAACGCTTCGTCGTCAACCACCAGGACCCGTCTTGGGGGTTTTTCCGCGGCCCGTCGCGGATTATCCCCTGAATCCCGATTCCCGGGGTCCGGCGTTTTCGCCCCGATTCGGCCGGTTGTGCCTAACACCGTGTCCATCCAGCCAGGTTCGTATCAAGATTTGGGCCAGCTTTGACTGGCACAAGACATGCTGTTTGGCAGGGTGGCGCCCTGGTGGGGCGGACCCAAGTGGAGGACACCATGATTGCCTTGAAGAACATTCTCGTCGCCACCGATTTCAGCGAGCCATCCGGCGTCGCCGTCGAGTACGGCCGCAACCTGGCCCGCGCCTACGGCTCGACGCTGCACGTCCTCCACGTGGTCGAGGATGTGACCATGCGCTACAGCAGCGAGTTCACCGCGGTCATGCCCGACATCCAGAGGGACCTGGAGAAGGCCGCCGAACTCGACATGGACAAACTGATCACCGAAGACGACCGCCGGACCCTGCCGCTGGTGACCGCGGTCGAGACGCACCTGACGGCTGCTGGCGGCATCATCGACTACGCCAAGATCAACAACATCGATCTCATCGTCGTCGGCACGCATGGCCGCGGGGCCCTCAAGCAATTGATGATGGGCGCCGCCGCCGAACGCGTGGTGCGCATGGCCCCGTGCCCGGTGCTGACGGTGCGCGCGCACGAGCGCGACTTCATCGCGCCCGACCAGCTGGCTACGGTCG
>JBDTMB010000568.1:0-3718 GCA_039934485.1 Vicinamibacterales bacterium | reverse complement strand
CCTGGCGGCCGTGGCGGTGATCGTCGGGGTGGCGGTCGCCGTCAGGCGGCGCCGCCAGCCGGTCCAGGCGCCCTAGCTCTGTATTACCAGGAGCGTGTCTGCGGCATCTGCGGCATCTGCGGCATCTGCATCTGCGTCATCTGCGTCATCTGCGTCATCTGCGTCATCTGCGGCCTAGCGTGTCCAGCCCAGGCGCGCCGGCAGATCCGCGGGATCGTACGGATCGTAATCGAAGTACTCGCGACGAAAGGCGACGTCCATCGGGCGCAACAGCACGCGGCCGCTGCCGTTGAACACTGTCAGCGAGGGGAGCCAAGTGCCGCGGAACGGACGCCTGGTGAACTGCACCGTGGCGCCCTTGTTCAGGCGCCCGATCAAGCCAAACCCAATCGAGACGTCGTCGATGGCCTCCGCCTCGAGATGCATCAACTCGTGATCGCTCTCGTGCACCCAGGCGCGACCGGCGAACGACTTGACGATGCGCCCCTCGCGCGTTTGCGGTTGGCCATCGGGCCGGGGGACAAACTTGACGAGGATGGCCGGCTCGTCTTCCCAGGTGGTGCGCGAGTCGATGCTGAAGGTGAAGAGCGCCAGCGAGTCGCGGAGCGCGACCTCCAGCCTGGCGCGCGCTTTTTCCTCGGCATCCAACCGCGCCGTGCGGCTGGCCGTGCTCTCACCCGACAACTGGCGCTGCCGCGCCTCGAACCGCGCCCGGAATTTGCGATCCTGCTCAAGCACATCGGTGACCGGCTTGCCGTTGCGCTCGATCACGCGGCGATAGGTCAGCTCGTCGTCCGCCGACGGAAAGACCTCCAGCAGCAGCGGCGGGCCGCTCCCCTTGCGCGCGAAGGGACTGAACCTGACCTGGGTCGATCGCTCCTTGTGCACAAAGCGGACATAGGCTTCTTCGCCGGCAATGATGCGGGCGCGGGCGGCGGCCAGGAACGGGGTTGCTTCGGGGAGCGGGCGCGGCTCCGGCAGGCCGGCGCCCACGCGCGGCACGTCGGCGACCCACAGGACAAGAGAGATGGCCAAGAGCGCAGCCAGCCGCATGGAATAATGATGACCGAATCCCGGGGCAAGCCCAAATCGCTGCCCCCTGCCGTCAGGAGCCGATGCTCGAGCTGCTGCCCACGCGGGCCGTCCACGTCTATCTGGTCAACCCGGAACATCCGGACCTCGTGCCGCACCTCGACGCCTACCAGGCGCTGCTCACGCCGGACGAGCGCGAACGGATGGCCCGCCTGATCTTCGAGCGCGATCGGCGCAACTTCCTGATCACCCGCGCGCACGTCCGCACGATGCTGTCGCGCTACGCGCGGGTGGCGCCCGCCGACTGGCGCTTCATCGCCAACGTCCACGGCCGGCCGGAAATCCTCGACCGGCCTTCGGGTGTCCCCGACCTGCGCTTCAACCTGTCGCACACCAAAGGCCTGATCGCCTGCGCCGTCACCATCGGCCGTGAAGTGGGCGTGGACGTGGAACACGTGGGCCGCCGGCTGACGCACGACGTCGCCGGCCGATTCTTCGCGCCGCGCGAGGTCGCCGACCTGAAGGCGCTGCCGCCCGCCGAGCAGCCTCGGGTGTTCTTCGACTATTGGACGCTCAAGGAGGCCTACATCAAGGCTCGCGGCTTCGGGCTGGCGTTGCCGCTCGGCGATTTCGCGTTCCGGCTGGCGCCGCCGGCGCCGGTGGAGATCACCTTCGAGCCGTCGCTGCACGATGATCCGGCGACGTGGCAGTTTGCGCAGGCCTGGCCCACCCCGCAACACCGGCTGGGCCTGGCCGTCCGCCGCAGCGGCGACGATCTGCCGGTGCGCTTTCGCGAGGTCGTGCCGGGCGCATGAAACTCTGGGCGACCAGCGATCTGCACGTCGGCTTCGAGGAGAACCGGCGCGCCGTGCAGGACCTGCCGGCGCATCCCGACGACTGGCTGATCATCGCCGGCGACACCGGCGAAACCCCGGCGCACCTGGACTTCGTCTTGCGGACGCTCAATCCGCGCTTCCAGCAACTGGTCTGGACGCCTGGCAATCACGACCTGTGGACGCCGAAGGACTGGCCGGCTGAAAAACGCGGCGTCGCGCACTACGAGCGGCTGGTGTCGCTCTGCCGCCGCTACGGCGTGCTGACCCCTGAAGATCCGTACGCGCGTTGGCCCGGCGACGGACCGCTGCGCGCGATCGTTCCGACATTCCTGCTGTTTGATTACTCGTTCAGGCCCGAAACCGTGTCGCGCGACGGGGCGGTGGCGTGGGCGGCGGAGTCGCAGGTGCGATCGGCGGACGAAGATCTCCTGGCGCCCGATCCGTTCGAGACGAGGGACGCCTGGTGCGCTGCGCGCGTGACGGCCACCGAAGCGCGGCTCGCGGCCTTGCCGGCGGAAGCGAAGCTAATCCTCGCCAATCATTTTCCGTTGCTGTATGAGATCGGCATTCCGCCCCGGATTCCGCGATTTTCGATCTGGTGTGGGACCAAGCGGACGGCCGATTGGCCGCGGCGATTCCCGATCGAAGTCGCGGTGTCAGGACACCTGCACTTGCGGTCGTCTCGAGAGATCAACGGCGTGCAATTCGAGGAAGTGTCGCTGGGCTATCCAAAGCAGTGGAACCAGGGCCGCGGCCTCGAGCACTACCTCCGTCGCATTCTGTAACTCGTCAAACCTTCATCCACGGATTTCACGGATTTCACGGATTCGCATTTTCGGCTGCAGCGCGCTCACGCGTTTGGGGTCGGGCCCGCTGAGCGGCCGTTGGCCGCTGCCACGAATCAGCAGTGACGAATTCGAGAGAGGCGGATGGTTTTCGAAATGCCTCTCTCGAATTCGCCCCTGCTGATTCGTGGCCAGACGCCGGGCTTCGCCCGGCGTCCGCGGGCCTGATCCATCCGTGTCATCCCCGTAATCCGTGGATGCATTTTGAGGACGCGCGCGGCGGTCAGACCTGGCGAATCCGCTCGGCTGCGGCCGTCAGCGTCTCGTCTTTCTTCGCAAAGCAGAAACGCAGCACGGGCCCGCCGGTATCTTTGTAGAGGAACGCCGACACGGGAATCGACGCGACACCGTGCTCCTTGATCAGGCGCAGCGCAATCTCCTTGTCGGTCTCCTTCGAGAACGACGAGTAGTCCAGCAACTGGAAGTAGGTCCCGCCGCACGCCAGCGGCTTGAAGCGTGACGTCTTCACGAGATCGAGAAACAGGTCGCGCTTGCGTTGATAGAACGCGCCCAGCTCGCTGGCGCCGGGATCGCGCCGGACGAACTCGGCAAAGGCGATCTGCGACGGCGTGTGGACGGTGAAGGTGACGAACTGGTGCACGCGCGTCACCTCCGCAATCAGCGGCTGCGGCGCCACGCAGTAGCCGACCTTCCAGCCGGTGGTGTGAAACGTCTTGCCGAAGGAACTGATCACCACGGCGCGCGAGCGCAGGTCCGGGTAGCGCAGGATGCTCTCGTGACGGCGACCGTCGAAGATGATGTGCTCGTAGACCTCGTCGGCGATCACCAGGATGTCGGTGCCGTCGACGATCGACTGCAACCGGCGCATGTCCTCCGCCGTCCACATCATCCCGGTCGGGTTGTGCGGCGTGTTGACGAGGATCGCCCGCGTCCGCGGCGTGATCGCGCGGCGCACCTCGTCCCAGTCCACCGCGTAATCGGGATAGCGCAGGCTCACCAACACCGGCGTCCCGCCGCTCAGGCGGATCACCGGCACATAGGAGT
>JBDTMB010000567.1:0-3722 GCA_039934485.1 Vicinamibacterales bacterium | reverse complement strand
CGAGCACGAGGATGATGCCGGCCGTGGTGGCAACCGACAGCGCGGCGCAAAGAAACAGCAACCGCTCGATGATCCACTCGAGCGCACGGGTCGTCATGCGGCGCTACTGCGAATGCTCCTTCGCGAGCAGTTGTTCGATGGTCATGCCGACCTGGCTGGCGCCGGAGAAGAGCGTGCCGGTGACCCGCTTGGTGAACCGCTCGCCGGCCATCTTGTAGGCGGCCTCACCGAGCCCGACGTAGCCCACTTCCTTCACGAGCCCTTCGGCGTGGGCGAGATAGTAGTCGGCGAACTTCTGCACCTCGGGACGCTCGGCGGCCTTCTTCGAGACGTAGATGAAGATCGGCCGCGCGAACGGCTGATAGGTGCCGGTGCGAATGGACTCGGCGCTCGGCGTGATCGGCCCGGCGCCATTATCGGGCTTGCCGTCGTCGACCGGAACAAGCTTCAGCTTGGCCTGGTTGCCCTCGTAGTAGGCGAAGGGCACGAAGCCGAGGCCGTATTCGTCGTTGGCGATGCCTTGCACCAGCACGTTGTCGTCTTCGCTGGCGGTGAAATCGCCGCGGCTGGCCTTGGCCTTGCCGTTCACCACTTCGGTGAAGTAATCGTAGGTGCCCGAGTCGGTGCCGGCGCCATACAGGTGGAATTCATGGTCGGGCCATCCGGGCCGCACCTGGCTCCACTTGGTGATCTTGCCCTGCGCGTCGGGCGACCACATCGTCTTCAGCTCGGCGACGGTGATGTGATCGATCCACGTCGCCTTCGGGTTCACCGCGATCGCGATGCCGTCGTAGGCCACCGGCAGTTCGACGTATTCCACGCCGGCCTTGCCGCAGGCCTCGATCTCGGTCTTGGTGATCGGCCGCGAGGCGTCGCTGATGTCGGTCTCGGCGCGGCAGAATTTCTGGAAGCCGCCGCCGGTGCCGGAGATGCCGACGGTCACCCGGACGCCCGGGTTGACCTTCTGGAACTCCTCGGCGACGGCTTCGCTAATGGGAAAGACGGTGCTGGACCCATCGAGCGCGACCAGCGTGGGACCCGCGGCCGGGACACCGTTCGAGGAGGATGATCCACCTCCGCACGCAGCCAGGCCGGACACGAATGCAACCACGAGGGCAAGACCGATCACGGGCTTGCCGTGAGCGAGCAGAGCGAGTCGATTGGGTAACAACACCATGACGCCTATCGTAAGCGTCGGGGATTTCGCGGCAGTTTCTGTCGTGTTAATTCGGTGTTAACGGCGTTGGCCTTGGCCGTGGTCAACGGGTCGGGCCGGAGCGCCTTTGCCGATCGCCGATAGGGCACCTTTTCGATCCGCACGCGCTTGGCCAGCGCCTCGCCCAGGACCTCCGCCTGCCGGGTGGCCGCCCACAGTTCCAGCTCGGCATCGCCGATGGCCTGGACCTTGATGCGCACCTCGTCGAGCCGCAATCGCACTTCGAGGGCGCGAATCACGCCGTGGCGGCTGCGGTCCAGCGTTTCGGCGACGCGGAGAAAGGCGCCGAGCACCACCACCGCGTGGCGCAGTTCCTTGTTCAGATCGACGAAGCCGTCGTGTTCGTCCTGGGGAGTGGCGCGGCGGTGATAGCGGGCCGCCAGCGCGATCACCTCGATCTCTTCCGGCTCAAACCCGCGGAGGTCGCCGTTCTTGATCAGGTAATACGAATGCCGGTGGTGGCCCTTGAAGCTGATGTGATTGCCGATGTCGTGCAGATAGGCCGCGTAGTCGAGCCATTCGCGCTCGCGATCGCCCAGGCCGTGAATGTTCCTGGTCTGGTCGAACAGCGCCAGCGCCAGCGCCGCGACCTGGCGCGAGTGGTCGGCTTCCCAGCTGCAGCGCTCCGCCAGTTCGATCACCGAGCGGCGGCGCACGTCGGGATAGCGATCGACGCGTTTGATCTCGTGACGGTGGCGGTGGATGTAGTCGAGCACGACGCCTTCGCGCAGGGCCAGGTCGCACAAGGTGATGTCTTCGGCGTCGAGGTCGCGCAGCACGCTGTCGAGCAGGATGGCGCCGGCCACCATCAGGTCGGCGCGGCGCGGGTCTTGTCCCGGCAGCTGCATCCGTTCCTCGAGCTCCATCTCGACCGCCATCTTGCGGAGCTTGCGCACGCTCTTGGCCGGCACCCGCAGGTTACGCACTTCCGCCGGGGCTTCGCCGCGATCGATCGCCGTGGCGACGGCGCCCAGCGAGAGGATGGTGCCCGAGGTGCCGATCACCCGGTCGAAGCCCTCCTCGACGATGTGTGCGAGGTAGCGGTCGACCTGCTCGCCGATGAACCTCACCATCTTCCGCTCGTCGCGGCCGCTGATCGGATCGTCGCCGACGAATCGCTCGGTGAGGCGAATCACGCCAAGCTTGAAGCTGCGCGCGAACTTCACTTCGCGGCCGCTGCCGAGCGTGATCTCGACGCTGCCGCCGCCGATGTCGATGACGACGGCCGCCTTGGGCGTGTCGACGCCGTAGACCGCCGCCAGATGGATGAGCCGCGCTTCTTCGGTGCCGGTGATCAGCCGCGCGCGGATGCCGGTCTTGCGTTCGATGGCGCGCAGGAAGTCGCCGCCGTTCTCGGCCTCGCGCGTGGCACTGGTGGCGACGGCGAGGATTTCATCCACCTGGTGCGATTGGGCGAGCCGCTGGAATTTCGACAGCGCCTGGAGCGCGGCCGTCATCGCCTCGCGGGTCAGCTTCTTGCCGTCGAGGCCGCCGGCGCCCAGCCGGACCATTTCCTTCTCCCGGTCGATCACCTCGAAGGAGAAATCGGGACGCACGCGGACCACAATCATGTGGACCGAGTTGGTGCCGATGTCGATGGCTGCGAGGCGCATGGGCGATCAGGGATCAGGGATCAGGGAGCAGGGATCAGGGATCAGGGATCAGGACGTAGAGGCATGCCGTATGTATAATCGGTGGCTCATCCTAACATGGAGCGAACGGACCTCTCGGTAGCCCTGCTTCGTCAGCGCCTCGTCTCGTTGCTGAGAGCGATGCCGGCGGCCCAAGAGGGCGATGTCACATCCGTGCATCAAGCGCGTGTGGCCTCCCGGCGCTTGCGTTCGGCGCTGCCGGTCCTCGGCGTGCGCGCCGACGCCGAGGCGCTGGATCGGGCGCGGCGGCGTGTGCGGCGCATTACTCGCGCCCTGGGTCCGGTCCGCGAGCTGGATGTGGCGCTGATGATCCTCGCTGAATTTGACGCGCGGAAAGCGGTGTCGGCGAAGGCCGTCGACCTCGTGCGGCAGGCGCTGACGGCCGAGCGCAGCGCCCGGCGCCGCGAGATGCTCGTCGAAGTCACGCCGTCCCGGCTCGACAAGCTCCGCAAGCGCCTCGTCGAAGTGGCGGCGCCCGACAAGCAGCCGGTCCTGCCGCCGTCCGGCATCGCGGCGGCGGCCAAGCAGGCCGCGATCCGGGCCGTGGGCCTGCGCACCGCGATCGAACACGCCGGCGGCATCTACCTGTCCGATCGCCTTCACCGGGTCCGCGTCGCGGCCAAGAAACTCCGCTACGCTTTGGAGATTCAGCGCGAGCTCACCCGGTCGCGCTCGATGGCGCGGCGCAACCGCTTGAAGGCGCAGCAGGAGCTCCTCGGCCGCATGCACGATCTCGAGATGCTGATCGCCCGCACGCGCGGGGTGCAGGAAGCCCTGGCGGCGTCCGATCGCCGAAGCACCGCCGAGCTCGACACCTTGATCCGGCTGCTCGAAGATGAATGCCGCCAGGGGCA
>JBDTMB010000566.1:0-3726 GCA_039934485.1 Vicinamibacterales bacterium | reverse complement strand
CACGATGGCCAACGGCGTCAAGATTCGCCGGACCAGCTCGGATCCCGGGCGCGCGTTGTTAACCGGGTTCGTGGGCGGTCCGCCGCCGCAGGACGATTGGAACAAGTTCGACATGCCCGGCATGCGCGGGATCAGCAAGACCGCTCCCTACTTCCACAACAACAGCGCCGCCACGCTCGAAGAGTTGGTTGACCATTACATCCAGTTCTTCAACCTCGTCAAAGTCAACGCGCCACCGGGCGTGGTACCCCCGGTGGCCTCAACCGATGGCGTGAATTTCGATCGGCAGCCGAAGCCGGAGGAGCGCGCAGCGTTGCTGGCCTACCTGCGAAAGCTGTAGCGCAGGGCAGGTAGCGTGGACAGGGGGGGGCAAACCTTCTTGACCGCCGAAGCCTCGGCGAAGGCGGTCAGGTTTGCCTCCCTACTTACACACGAAATTCTTCTCGTCGTCGATGTTGCCGGTGCCGCTGTAGACGGCGCGCTGCGGATACACGCAAAGCGGCCGCGTGCGCAACGTGGTGCCGGCCGTCACCTTGCTCGCGATCACGCGCTCGGGCGCTTGTCCCTTCTCGACCCAGTCGTCGATCACGGCGGTCCAATCCGCGCGATCCGGGCCGGCACCGCCGGCGCAGTGCAAGACACCCGGCATCATGAACATCCGCGCGAACTCTCTGGCCTTCTTGTCGTGGGCCTCGACCTGCTCGTAGTACTTGATGCTCGCGAGCGGCGTCAGCGCGGGGTCCGCCCAGCCGTGCCAGATCACGAGCTTGTGTCCCCGGGACTTGAACTTGTCGAGATTGGGGTTCGTCGCGTTGAGGATCTCGGCCGCCTTCGCGGTGTTCTTGCGGAAGTCGGCGAAATCGTAGCGGCTGTAGTCCCACGCCGGATCGTTGAACACGAAGTACTTGAACATCTCGGTGCCGAAGGCAAAGCGCAGGCTGGGCGTCTTCTGCGCGGCGAGCAGCAACTGGTTGGCGCCGACAATCCACAACGGCCAGCCGCTGCCGTCCCCTTCCCCGCCGAACGGCTGCCCGGGATAGATCACACCCTGCTTGTTCCGTGTTTCGCCATAGATCTTCTTGAGCGCGGTCTTCTGCACGTCGCTCAGTCCGTCCAGCGTCCCGACATCGATCTTGCACTGCCGCGGATCGTTCATCAGGCCGTCCTTGACGCCGTCGAGCGCGTCGCACTTGTCGACGATCTGCGCCTCGACACTCTTGAGAAGCTCGTTGGAAAACATCGGCGTCGAGATGTTCGCCGGATCCGGAAACGCCGCCTGTATGTCCTTGATGAACTGGGCCCCGATTCCGAGGAAGTCGTACGCCGGTGCGCCGGCGACGATGCCGTCGAAGTCCTCCGGATAGCGTTGCGCCTCCATCAGCGCCTGTCGGCCGCCATTCGAACAACCGGAAAAGTACGATCGTGTTTGGTTCGAACCGTAGTGGCTGCCAATGATCGCCTTCGAGACTTCTGCCACACGGTGAACCGCCAGGTGACCGAAGTTGACCTGGCGCTCCGGATTGTTGAGCGCCCAACCGGCCGCAGTCAGCGCGCCCACGTGGCCGGTGTCGGTACCCACCGTGGCGTAGCCCGTATTCACAGAGGCGACGGCCTGGTTGTCGATGCCGGCGACGAATCCGCCGCCGCCGCCCATCACGAACTTGTGGTTCCAGGTGTCGGGCAGCAACAACGTGAAACGAATCTCCTTGCCGACGACGCCGTTGACGCGGCAGTGGGCCACCCGCACGGCGCCGGTCGCCGGCGCCGGAATCGCCACCGCTTCGGTCACCTTGACGTCCGGCAACTCGAGCTTGGCGAGGGCGGCGCACTCGACCGGCTCGGCCGGTGCGGCGACGAGCAGTGGTTGTGCCGTGGGTGTAAAGACGACGGCGAAGGAGGTGACGATGCCGGCGAGGATTCGTGGGCTCATGGGTCGCATCATAAGGGAAAGGAGGCATCCGCAGTCTAATGTAGACTGCGGCCGTCAGAAACTCCTGAACCCGTGAACCGGTACCACGTTGGAGGTCCCCGTGAAGCCCTTCTGGATCGTGACGTGCGCGCTGTTGGCCGCTGCAGGGACGATGGTTGACCTGCGCGGAGCACCGGTGGCTGCGCTTCCCCAGTCCCCCGCTGCCGCGGCTCCCCCCGCACCTGGCGTGGTGACGGCGCCGGCGATTCCCTTCGACTCCGTCGGCGATTTCCTGAAGTACTCGCCCGACATGAACCTGGGCGAGGTGCTCGGCGTCGCGGTCAATTCCAAGGGCCGCATCGCCGTCCTGAACCATCCCGGCAGCGCCGCCGGCGGTCCGATCTACGGCAACGCCTCCACGCAGTTGCTGGAGTTCGACCCCACGGGCAAGTTCATCCGCGAGGTCGGCAAGGGCGTGTACGGGCTCGGGTACGGGCACGGCATCCGCTACGACAAGTCCGACAACCTGTGGGTGGTGGACAAGGGCGTGCACACGGCCGTGCGCTTTAACCCCGCGGGATACGTCACCCTCAACCTGGGGCGCAGGCCCGAAGGCCCTGACGAACCGGAGTGGTACCGGCCCCTCGGCCGCGACGACAAGACGCCGGTTCAGGTGGACGGCTACTTCCGCGGACCAACCGACGTGGCGTTCGACTCCGACGACAACGTCTACATTACCGACGGCTACACGAATTCGCGGGTGGCCAAATTCGACAAGAATGGCAACTGGGTCAGGTCGTGGGGACGGCGCGGGCCGGGCGGCGTGCACGCCAACGAGAATCCGGGCAACCTGAACACGCCGCACAACATCGGCATCGACCGGCAAAACAACGTCTACGTGGCCGATCGCAACAACCGCCGCATCCAGGTGTTCGATCGCGACGGCAACTTCGTCCGCTACCTCTTCCTCAACGTGGCTTACGACAAGAACCGGCAACCGACGCTCGGCAACCGGAACCCGAACGGGCCCGACGAGACGCAGCCCTGGACCATCTGCATCACGAACACGCCAACCCAGTACCTCTACACGTCGGACTCCGAGCCGGGACGCATCTACAAGATGACGCTGGAGGGGAAGATCCTCGGCACGCTCGGCGAGTCAGGCCGCGGGCCGAAGCAGTTCAACTGGATCCACAGCCTGGCCTGCCCGTCGGAGAACGAGCTGCTCGTGGCCGACATGAACAACTGGCGCGTGCAGAAGATCACGCTGCACCCTGGTGCCGGAACCTCGGCGAACCGCTGAGTGCGTTACGCTGTATCCATGAGAGCAACAACCCTTTGCGCACTCCTTTTCCTCGCCTCCACGATGGGCGCCTGTTCCAGCCCGGCGCCCACCGAACCCGCCACACCGGCCGCCACCGCGCCCAAGGCGCCCGCGACGCCTCCGGCCGACCGCAAGTACTTGCTCGAACGCGTGGACGACGTGTCCGTGGTCCAGTTGTATGCGGACGGCTTTTCCGCGCTCCCGCTGAAAGAGAAGTCGCTCATCTGGCACCTCTACGAGGCGGCAATCGCGGGACGCGACATCTTCATCGACCAGAAGCACAGGAGCGCGCTCGAGATGCGCGGCGTCATCGAACAGATCGTGGCGCATCCCCAGGGTGTTGATGCGGCGACGCTGAGCGAGGTCCAGCGCTACGCCAAGCTCTTCTGGATCAATAACGGCCCCTACAACAACCTGACGGCGCGGAAGTTCGTGTTGAACAGCACGCCGCAAGCCCTTGCTGCGGCGGCCAAAGCGTCTGCGTCAAACGGCG
>JBDTMB010000565.1:0-3730 GCA_039934485.1 Vicinamibacterales bacterium | reverse complement strand
TGCCATCAACGCGAGAGTATTAGGAGATCAAATGCGAAACCTCATGCCGATGGCCCTCATTGTTGGAGCGGTGCTGACTGGGCCCATCGCGGTGTCTGCGCAGGACCGCGTCAACGAACCGCAAGCCAAAGTGGACGCGGCCCAGGCCGCCGCACCGAAGGCCGCGATCGCCCAGAAGGCCGCCGAGACGGTTGAACCCGCCAAGATGATCAACCTGCAGGTTGAAATCACGCTCACCGATCAACTTGGTGCCGCCCCGCCGACGAAGAAGATCGTGTCGCTGATCACCGCCGATGGCACGGCTGGGCGCATTCGTTCGGGTGCGGATTCCCTTCCCGAGGGAGTGGGCCGGCGAGTGGATGTCGTCCTCAACGTTGACGCGCTGCCGAGACTGATGGCAGGTGACCTGATTCGCCTCAATCTGACGATCGAGTACCGACCGCTGAAGGCCATGGTGGACAACAAGGCAGACTCCACGAGGGACTCCACAAGCTTGACGTCCCTCAACCAGAGCCTCACCGTCATGATGACGAGTGGTAAGTCGATGATCGTGTCGCAGGCGGCCGATCCGGTGACCGACCGGAAGATCGTCGTCGAGGCCAAGGCGACGATCCTCAAATAGCCCTTGTCTCCTGTTGTCTCATTTCCCGCATGGAAACCATGTGAGGACGGGATTAGTCGCGGATTTTGGGGGTCTATAAGGAGACGTTTGGTTGCAATTAGCCCGCATGTCATGTGAGACTTCACGCCATGCGCTGGGCTTCTCGAGGATTATTCGGAGCAGTTATCGTTCTATGGATGGCCGCCACAGGCGGCGTGCTGGCACAAACGGCGGCCCCCGCGGGTCCCGCGGCCGTGCCGGCTGACGCCAAGAAGATGAAGGCGGCGGTGCCCTCGTCGGCCGCGGCCATCGAAGCGGGTGCGGCGCTCTTTCAAAAGCGCTGCCGCTTCTGCCACGGCAACACCGGCAAGGGCGACAGCACGATGGCGCCCAAGACGATGCAGCCCTCGAACCTGACCGACACGACGTGGACCCGCGGTTCGAGCGAGGGCGAAATTTTCTGGGTGATTCAGAACGGCGCCCCGCCGAAATACGACATGAAGGGCCTCAAGGGCCAGATCTCCGACACTGACATCTGGAACCTCGTCCACTACGTCCGCAGCCTCGGTGGCGTACCGAAGTCGCACTAAAGGCACGACCCTGCGTCATCTGCGGCTTAACCGCCACTCCTGGGCGCTTGCGGTGGTGTTCGTCTCTCTGGCCGGGGCCTGGTCCTGCGGCCTGGCGAACAATGCCGCCCAGCCCGCGGGCGGCGCGCCAAAATCCGCCACCTCGCGGTGGGGCACCTCGCCGGTGTTCACGCCGGCGCATGCGTCTGCGGCGGCCGCGGTGAAGGATTTCTTCGGCGTGCGGCCCGAGGCGCAGCAGCCGTTTGATTTTTCCCATCAGCTGCACCTGTCGAAGGGCGTGCTCTGCACCGATTGCCACACCGGCGTCGAGCAAGGCGCGGTCGCGGGCATTCCCAGCGTCTCGACCTGCATGATCTGCCACTCGCAGATCGCCACCGATCGCCCGCTGATTCAGAAGCTGACCGAGATGTCGACCAAGGGGCTCGACCTGCCGTGGCAACGCGTTTACGGCTACGTGAAGCAATCCCACGTGCGCTTCGACCACGCCCCGCACATCCGCGCCAAGGTCGAGTGTTCGACCTGTCATGGCAACCTGGCCGAACAGACCGTGGCGAAGCGATCGGTCGATCTGGACATGGCGTTCTGCGTGAACTGTCACAAGCAGAAGCAGGCGTCGAACGATTGCCAGACCTGTCATTACTGACATGAGCATGGACCGCCGCAAGTTCATCAAGCTCACCGCCATTACCGGCACGACCGCGGCGCTGGCGTCGTGCGGCAGTCCCGAGAACCAGATCATCCGGTTCATTCCCGAGGACGACCTGGTCCCGGGCGTCGCGGTGTGGAAGCCGAGCATCTGCCCGTTGTGCGCATCGGGCTGCGGCGTGATCGCGCGGGTGGTGGAAGGGGAGGCGGAGGTGTTCCGCCACGGGCAGCCCGGCGTGATCCGCATGGGGCTGGTCAAGAAGCTCGAGGGCAACCCGGCCGATCCGATCAGCCACGGCAAGCTGTGTCCGCGCGGCCAGGCGGCGATCCAGGTCACGTATCACCCGGATCGCCTGGCCGCGCCGATGAAGCGGAAGGGCCCGCGCGGCAGCGGCGAGTTCACCGAGATCTCGTGGGACGACGCGCTGAAGGAGTTGCTCGCGCAACTCGACGGCCTCGCGTCGGCGGGGGAGCAGGCGTCGCTCGCGTTGCTGATGCGAGCGCGAACCGGCCGCCGCCCCGGACTCATCGCCCAGTTCCTGGCCCGCTTCGGCGCGCCGGCGCCCGTCGTCTTCGACGTCTTTGGCGACGACGTGCTGCGGCACGCCAACGAATTGAGCTTCGGCCACCATCAGCTGCCGACGCTCGATCTCGCGCACGCGCGCTACCTGATGGGGTTCGGCGCGGACTTTCTCGGCACCTGGAACTCGCCCGTGGCGCATAGCGTGGCGTTTGGTGCGATGCGCGGAGATCGGCCCGGCGTGAAAGGAAAGTTCGTCCAGGTTGAGCCGCGCATGTCGTCCACCGGTGCCAGCGCCGATGAATGGGTGGCGGTGCGCCCGGGCACCGAGGGGGTGCTCGCGCTCGGCCTCGCGCACGTGATCATCAAGGCCGGACTTCGCACGGCGGCGTCCGCTGGGCGCGCCGGCTCGATCATCGACGGATGGACCGGTGGTCTCGCAAGCTACACACCGGACCAGGTCGAGCAAAAGACTGGCGTCAAGGCCGCGAAGGTTGAACGTCTCGCCAGGGAGTTCGCGGAGAATGCGCCGGCCTGCGCCGTGATTGGCGGCGCGCCGCTCGCGCACACCAACGGCGTGTTCCAGGCCGTCGCGGTCAACGCGCTCAATGCGCTCGCCGGCAGCGTCGGTGTTCCCGGCGGCGTGAACTTCACGCCACGGCCGGGGACCTCGAGTCCTCAGCGCGCCCTGGCGGATTTGCTGGGCGGCGCGACGCCGAAAGTGTTGTTGATCGACGATGCGAATCCGGTCTACGCCTCACCGCCGGGATGGAGAGTGGCGGAAGCGATCCAGAAGATCCCGTTCATCGCGAGTTTTGGCTCGTTCCTGGACGACACGACCGTCCACGCGGATCTCATCCTCCCGGATCATTCGTTCCTCGAGTCGTGGATCGATGCGCAGCCCGAGTCTGGTGCGTTGGCCGCGGTCACCACGGTGGCGGAGCCGGCGATGCGGCCCCTCTACGACACGCGCTCGATGCCAGATGTGTTGCTGGACGTGAGCCGAAGGCTGCAGACGCCGTTAACGCCGGCGTTGCCGCCGTCATTCGAGGAGATGCTGAAAGCGGTGGCCGGGGCCGCGCCAGTTGGTGCGGCTGCGGTTGGTGGGGGCAAACCTTCAGGTTTGCCCGGGGCAACAGCGCTCACCATCGACGCATCGTTTGACGGCGACGCCACTCAGCTTCCGTTCCACTTTCTTCCGTATCATTCGCAGGCCTTGCTTGATGGCTCGCTGGCGCACCTGCCGTGGCTGCAGGAGATGCCCGATCCGCTGACCTCCGCGATGTGGAGCAGCTGGATCGAGATCAACCCGAAGACCGCGGCCGGCCTGGGGATCGGGGACGGTAACGTCGTCGACGTGGCCTCCGCGCACGG
>JBDTMB010000564.1:0-3733 GCA_039934485.1 Vicinamibacterales bacterium | reverse complement strand
GGCGCCATCCGCGCGTAGGCCTCCGCGGTCCGGCGCAGGTACGATTCACGGCTGTATTTTTCCTGGGCCACGACGCGCGCCGCCGCCGCCAGGCGCGCGCGGGTCTCGGGCTGCGCCATCAACTCCAGCATCGCCTCGGCAAACGGCGCGGCCTCGGCCGTGGCCAGCCGCGCGATCTCGGGCGTCAGCACCTGCGTGTGCGTCAGCAGATTGGTGGCGACGATGGGCCGGCCCGATCGCAGGTACGAATAGATCTTGAGCGGCGTATTGGTGCCGCGGATTCTCGGCGACACCAACAGGTCCGCGGCCTGCACGAAGCCGGGTATCTCTTTCGCTGGCTGTTGGCCGGTGAAGACCATCACCGCCGCGGCACCCCTGGCGCGCGCCCGTTCGCGCGCCAGTTCCACTTGCGGCGGCTCGCCGCCCACCACGAGGATCCGCGCCTCGGGCCGGCGGGTGGCGATGATCGCCCCCGCGTCGATCAGCATATCCACGCCCTGGTACGCTTCGAACGTGCCGGTGTAGAGCGCCAATGGTCCGCCCGCGGGTATGCCCCACGCGGCCCGCACGTCCTCGGGCGCGCGCGAGGGGGGCTCGTCGACATCTCCGCCCATGACGTTCTCGATCAGCAACGATCGCTCGCCGGCGCCCATCTCGACGACCGTGTCCTGCAACTCCTGGCAGATGGTGATCACCACGGTTGACTTGTGAACCATTTCGCCCTCGGCCCAGGCAAAGCCGCGGCGCAGGAGCGACGAGCCGCTGTATTTGAAGTTGCTCAATTGCTGCGGCAGGCTCGAATGCATGTCATAGAGGTGCGGGATGCCGAGCCACCTCGCCACCCAGACGCCGACCAGCCCCATCTCTTCGTGCGAGTGGACCGCGTCGTAGCGCTGAGACAGCGCGCGACGAAGCACGGTGAAAATCATCAGGCCGTCGAGCAGGACCTTGGTGGCCGACGGGCCAATCCTGACCCTGCGCACAAACGGCGGCCGCAGCGATCGGAAGATGCGCAGGTTCGGCAGCTCGACGTCCCGGCCGATCGGGTAGGTGACCAGATCGACCTGGTGTCCGAGTTCGCCGAGCGCCTTGATGCGGTGATACTCGCTGAACGGTGTGCCGCGAGGCTCAAAAAACGGCTCCGGCGCGAGCATAAGGATGCGCACGAAACACTATAATAAACGGTTTGCAGGAAGCGGGGACGTGAGCATTTGTTGAAGATCCTGGTTCGGGTCGGTGTCAGTGTCGCGGCGTTGGCGTTTGTCCTGCGCTCGATCGATCTGACGGCACTGTGGCTGCGGGTCCGCGGGATGAGCCCGGCGTGGCTGCTGCTGGCGATTGTCGCGTATCTCTTCATGCTCGCGGTGAGCGTCTGGCGCTGGCATCGTCTGCTTCACGCGCAGCACATCGAGATTCCTCGCAAGCGGCTCCTGCAGTCGACCTGGGTCAGCCTGTTCTTCAACAACTTCCTGCCGAGCAACATCGGCGGCGACGTGATTCGCATCGCCGACACCGCCCCCGCCGCAGGCTCGAAGACACTCGCGACCACGGTGATCCTGGTCGATCGCGTCCTGGGGCTCATCGCCCTCGTCATGGTCGCCACCAGTGGTGCACTTCTTGCTTCCCTCCGGGGTGTTCACGTCCCTGGAGAGAGATGGCTGTGGATCGCCTCGGGAGCGGGCCTCGTGGCCGCGATTCCTGTAATCGCGATCCCGAAATTGGTCGGCCTGGTCCTGGCGCCGGTCAGGGCCCTCAATAAGCCGTGGGTGACCGAGCGGGCGCAACGGCTCGAGGACGCCACGATGAAATTCCGGGCCGCGCCGGGCGCGCTCGTCGGCGCCTTTGCCGGTGCCCTGACGGTGCAGGTGGCATTGGTGTTGTTCTACCTGCTTTCGGCGCGGGGCTTGTCGATTCCACTGCCGGTGTTCCTGGGGGCGGTGCTGATCCCAGTGAGCCTGGCGGTACAAATGGTGCCGGTGTCGATCGGCGGGTTCGGCGTCCGGGAGGCGGTTTTCGCCTTCTTCTTCGGGCGATTTGGATTACCTACGGACGCCGGTGTAGCGCTTTCACTCGTTTCGACCGGTTTGACGATGATTATTTCGTTGGTGGGAGGAGTCATTTTTCTCAGCCGACGATCAGATAAGGCCTGAAAAGGGATAGACTTAGGGTGTTCGCCAAACTCAATGGTGGCCTTGGGACTCCCTCCCCAAAGGCTGCGTGTTTTGCCCCGCCCGGGGTCTTTTGCATTGCCGGGGTGTAAAGCCCTGCGCAGCTCGGTCCGATAGACGGCGTGAAGAGGGAGATTCGAATGAATCGTGGAGTTCCGACAACGGGCCTGATCGCCCTGCTGGCCATCGTGGGCCTGGCCGGTTGCGAGGCCGCCAAGAGCGCCAACCCGCTCGCCCCCACGGTGGCCGGTCCGATCCCTGGCGTCGCGATTACCGCGCCCACACCCCTCGAGCCGTCGACCGGTTCGCAGCTCGTCGCTGCCGGTCAGCTGGTGACCTTGCTGATTGAAAACCCGAGCACGACCGGTGCGCGCCCCCTTTGGCTCCAGCTGGAGATGGCGTCGGATGGCGACTTCAAACAGATCGTCCACACCGCCGATCGCCTGACGCCGGGGCCGGACGGCCGTACCAGCTACCGGCTCCCGGAGCCGCTGGCGGCTGCCACGTATTACTGGCGTTCGCGCGCCCAGGACGGCGCGAATACCGGTCCCTACTCGAACGTCTACCAGTTCTCCATCGTCAATCCCGTGGTGATCGATCCGCCGACGCCGCTCGAACCGGCCGGCAACCTGACGACCAACAAGCCGGAATTCAAGGCCAGGAACGGTAGTGTCCAGAATACGAGCGGGGTTATCTACCGCTTCGAGATCAGCAGGTCGGCGGACGCGGGCGGAACACTGGCGGTGCTGACGACGCTGCCGGGATCGAACGGGACGAGTTCCGCGACGATGGGCGAGCTGCCGTACGACACGGTCTTCTACTGGCGCGCCTACGCGACCGATCAGGTCCGGCAGTCGGATTATTCGGCCTACGTGGCCTTCAAGACCGGCCCGGCGCCTAAACCCGTCGCGCCGCCACCGTCTCCCACGAATCCGAACGTGCCCCTCGGCCCCGGTGGCCGCACGCCCAACCCGAACGGCGGGCGCCTGCCGCTGCCGAACATGGCGAGCGTGGTGCAGTCGGTCGCGGCCAACTACTCCAGCGACCTTCGAAACTCCTGCC
This sequence comes from Vicinamibacterales bacterium, assembly GCA_039934485.1. Lineage (GTDB taxonomy): Bacteria > Acidobacteriota > Vicinamibacteria > Vicinamibacterales > UBA2999 > 12-FULL-67-14b. The sequence continues at coordinate 503 of JBDTMB010000564.1, read as the reverse complement.
AGGATTCCGGCGGCTCGTGGGCCTGGATGGACCGTGTCGTGGACACGCTTCGCACTTACGACACGCGGTGGGGCTACAACGGCAAGCGCGGCAACGCTGGCGACCCTTCGAAGGACGTCGTGGACTACAACTACGGCAGCGGCGCCGATGAGGGCACCACCAACGTCTACATCATCGACGTCATCACCGGCCACTGCGGCGCGACGCCGTCGGCCGGATGGGGCGATGTCACGGACGTGACGGTGAATTCGGGCACGATTGGCCGCTGGATCTCGCGGGGACGGTTTTAGCAATAACGAATAGACAATAAACAATAAACAATAACCAATAGCAAAAAAGGAGAGGTGCCCTCGGGCCCTCTCCTTTTTTTATTTCGTTATTGGTTATTCGTTATTGGTTATTCGTTATTGGTTATTCGTTATTGGCTATTCGTTATTCGTTATTCGTTAAAAGCGAATACGTCCGCCAAAGCCGAACTGGATGCCGCCGATCGTGGTCGGCTG
>JBDTMB010000563.1:0-3752 GCA_039934485.1 Vicinamibacterales bacterium | reverse complement strand
GGGCAACACGCCTTCTTCCAGTTACTGCACCAGGGCACGCGCCTGGTGCCGTGCGACTTCCTGGCCGGGATCGATTCGCACGACACGCACCCCGACCATCACCGGCTGTTGCTGGCCAACTGCATCGCGCAGACCGAGGCGCTGATGCGCGGCAAGACCGTGGCCGAAGCCCGGGCCGAACTGGAGGCGCAGGGCCTCGAAGGCGAGGCGCTCGAAGCGCTGTTGCCGCACAAGGTGTTTCCGGGCAACCGCCCGTCAACGACGATTCTCTATCGCAAGCTGGGGCCGCGGACCATCGGGATGCTGCTCGCGATGTACGAGCACAAGGTGTTCACGATGGGCGCGGTGTGGAACATCAACTCGTTCGACCAGTGGGGCGTCGAACTCGGCAAGCAACTGGCCACCACCGTGGCCAGGGACCTCGCCACGCCAGGCGCGGTATCGAGCCACGACGGCTCGACCAATCAACTGATCAACCTGATCAAGCAGGACCCAGGCGTCAACCGCCCAACGAACTGAAGGCCCACGGCGCGCGGGTCAACAGCCCTTCAAACGCCGACGGCTCCACGGCGGGGCTGAAGTGGTAGCCCTGGACTTCATCGCACTGCTCTTCCTTGAGATAGGCCAGCTGCTGGCGGGTCTCGACACCCTCGGCGATCACCCGGCAGCCCAGGCTCTTGCCCATTGCGATCACGGCTCTTACGATCGGGGCGCCTTCGGGCGCCGGCTGGATCTCCCGCACGAACGCCTGGTCGATCTTCAGCACGTCCACGGGGAAGCGCTGGAGATAGCTGAGGCTCGACGGTCCCGTGCCGAAGTCGTCCACTTTGAGCCCGACGCCGCTCCGCTTGAGTTCCGACAACAACGCCGAGGTCGTCGCGACGTCCACCATCAGCGCGCTCTCGGTGAGCTCCAACTCGAGGTAGCGCGGGTCGAGACCAGTGTCTTGCAGGATGTCCCGGATGTCCTCCAGGAATCCGGCGTTGCGAAACTGCAGCGCCGAGACGTTGACGGCGATGGGAATCGGCGGCAAGCCCGCATCCTGCCAGGCCTTGGCCTGGCGGCACGCTTCGCCGAGCGCCCACCGGCCCATCGGCACGATCAGCCCGCACGCTTCGGCCGCGGGGATGAACTGATCGGGCGGCACCAGCCCGCGCGCGGGATGTTCCCAGCGCATCAACGCCTCGGCCCCGGCGATCGCGCCGGTCAAGAGATCAATGGTCGGCTGATAGTGGAGGCGGAATTCGCTCCGTTCCAGCCCTTTGCGCAACTCGGACTCGATCGAGGAACGCTTGGAGACCCAACCGTCGGCGGCAGGCCGGAAGAACCCCACCTGGTTGCGCCCGGCCGCCTTCGCGTCGTACATCGCGGCGTCCGCGTGCATGATCAAGGTTTGCGCGTCCTGGCCATCTTCGGGATAGAGGCTGATGCCGACACTGGCGGTCAGGCAGATTTCGTGCTGGGCCACGTCGTGCGGCGCCGCGACGGCGGCGATGATCTTGTTGGCGATCTGCGCCGCGCCCCCGGGTTGGTCCACTTCGGACAGCAGGATCAGGAACTCGTCGCCGCCGTGGCGGCTGACGGTGTCCGATTCGCGCACGCTGGCGGTGAGGCGCCTGGCGATCGACTGCAGCAGCTGGTCGCCGGCCTCGTGCCCGAGCGTATCGTTGACGTGCTTGAACCGATCGCAATCGAGGAACAACACCGCCAGCCGGCGCTGGTGGCGTCGCGCCAGCGCGATCGCGCGGGTCAAGCGGTCGTTGAAGAGCAGGCGGTTGGGTAAGTCGGTGAGCGCGTCGTGCTCGGCCAGGTGCAGCATCTGCCGCGATCGATCGCGCGACACCACCACGTCGCGAAACACGATCACGGCGCCGACGATCTTGCCGCGATGGTCGTGCATGGGCGAAGCGGAATGCTCGATGGCGGTCTCCTTGCCGTCGCGGCTGACCAGGATGAAGCCGCCCTCGAACCCGACGCCGGCTCTTTTCTCAATCGCCAGCCGTGCCGGGTTCTGCGCGATTTCGCCGGTGAGACCGTCCATCACGTCGAAGATTTCCATCACCGGCCGCGCGAACGCGTCGAAGCGCGACCACCCGGTCCTCGCCTCGGCCTCGCGATTGAGATAGGTGACATTGCCGGTGATATCGGTGGTCACCACCGCATCACAAATGGAATTGAGCGTCACCTCCGCGCGTTCGCGTTCGACAAAGCGCTGTTCTTCAAGGGAGCGGCGCTGGAACATCATCGCGATGAGCTGGCACAGCGTCCGGGCATCCAGATGATCGGTGACGACGTAGTCCGCGGCGCCCCGGTCCACGGCCCGGCGGGCCAGCAGCTGATCGCTCGCGCGCGCCAGCACGACGATCGCCTTGTCCGGCGCCACCCTGCGCAACTCGTCTACGGAACTCAGGTCGCGGGATTCGGGCAATAAGAGGTCAAGCAGTACTCCCTTTATCCCCGGCTCGCGCAATCGCTTGACGCCGGCGTCGAGCGAAGTCACCCGTTCGACCCTCAGGACGTCGCGCGCGTCGGCGACCAGGCGCTCCACCGACGGGCGGTCGTCCGTCTCCCTTTCGATGAGGAGCAGAACCGGCACGGCGTAGGCGTACGCGTGGGTTTGCACGCCCTCTCATAGAGCAATTCCCGCGCCGTATCGTCCGTGCAGCGTCGACCGTCCAGCTCGCCTCGAGAACGTCCGGAAATCGGGAACTAAAGTCTATGTGCGGTGGGACTCTGCCCGAATCTGGTGGACCGAAACACACTTCTGGCGGGAACCCTGCGGCCAACGGTTGGCAACACGTTTGCTTTAGTAGGGTTCGTCAGCCGGCCGATAGCGCCGGGGTCAACAGTAGCGAGCGTGGCGGCAGTGGCCCTCGCCCGGATGTGGCGAACGAACTGCCTCCACCTCGCGATTTGCATCGCGGGGAATCGACGGATCCGACATTCATGAACGTCAAGCCACCCCTAATTGCCGCGGGACTCGCCGCTGCCGGCATTCTCCTCGCGTACTGGCCCGTGCTCACGGGACTGGTGCGCGCGTGGTCGACCGACGACAACTATTCACACGGCTTCTTCATCGTGCCGATCGCCGCCTATTTCGCCTGGCGGCAGCGCGAACACTTCGCCGCCCTGCCACAGCGTCCGTCAGCGGCGGGGCTGGTCATCATCGCGCTCAGCCTGATGATGCTCGTCGCCGGAACGCTCGGCGCTGAACTGTTCCTCTCCCGGCTGTCGCTGCTCGGCACGATCGCCGGCGCGGTGCTGTTTCTGTGCGGGTGGCGGCGGCTGGGCGTGCTGATCTTGCCGCTTGCGTTCCTCATGTTGATGATTCCATTGCCAGCCCTGATCTTCAACCAGATCGCGTTTCCGCTGCAGCTGGCGGCGTCGAACGTCGGCGAGTCGGCGATCAGCTCGATGAACATTCCGATCCTGCGCGAAGGCAACGTTTTGATCCTCGCCAACGCCACGCTCGAGGTCGCCGAGGCGTGCAGCGGCATCCGCTCGCTGGTGTCGCTCTTCACGCTCGGCATCGTGTTCGGCTACTTCGGCGACCCGCGTCCGTGGGTGCGCACCGTGATCGCGCTGTCGGCCATCCCGGTGGCGATCCTCGCCAATGGCATTCGCGTGACCAGCGCCGGCATTGCGGCCCACTACTATGGCGCCGCCGGCGCAGAGGGCCTCTTCCACGAATTCTCCGGCATCGTCGTCTTCGCGGTGGCGTTTCTCATGATGCTGGGATTGCAGCGCCTGAT
>JBDTMB010000562.1:0-3757 GCA_039934485.1 Vicinamibacterales bacterium | reverse complement strand
GCTGCGCTCAACGCCTGCCTCTAAGTCAAAACTCGTATCCCGGCGGTCACACAAGCCCCCAACGTACCTGTCGGCTGATCACAACGCCGGACTCCCTCCCGTGGGCTCTGACGTTACCTACCTTATGGACGGCGTCCTCAAGAAGGACGAAACGATCACACGTGCACAGTTCGCCGCACGCCTGAAAGCGAAGTATCCGGAATATCGAGATTTGACGGATGAGGAACTAGTCACACGAACACTTGAAAAGTTTCCTTACTACAACTCGTATATCAAACCACCAGATCTCGATAACAACCTGCGACCCGTGCCTGACTTTATTCCCCATCCTAGCTTTATTCCCGATCCCCCTGAAATAACCCAGGCGCTAAATCGTACAAGTCGCAATAGCGCCATTCGCTTTGCGCTGATGCTCTGGTTGCTACCGCCCGTAGCGATCTACGCACTCGGATTTGGCATCGGGTGGGTGTATCGCGGGTTCAGGAGCACTTGAGCTAGCGACCGATAGTGCCGGTTCCGTGCGTCGCGGCCACGTCAAGCATCCCGCGCCGCGCCTCGGAGGTCGCGGCTCGACACGATGTTGTAACGCTCGAACACGCTGCGCGTCTTGTGCGCCGTGAGCATCATCGCCACGCGCTCTGAAACTCCGGCGCGGACCAAGTTCCGCACCGCGCTACGCCGCATGTCGTGCGGAATGCGCCCCGGGCATCCGGCCGCCCGACACGTTCGGATTGTCGCAATCGGCGACCGGGAAGCCACGATCACCTTTGAGGCTGATTTCGTCGTGAAGTTGGACGCGACTTGGGAAGAGCCGGACGAGGACCGCGACGAAACCCATATCGGTGAGATCGAGGAGGACGTGTCGGTGTCTGGTACAGCGAAGGTTCGATTCGACGCCAAGTTAGAGAAGCTTGTTGCCGCGCCCCATGTCTCCTTGGATGCGACCGACATCGAGTTACGTCGAATCCCCGACGGCCACTGGCGGAATTACCACCGGTGAAGCTCAAGGGGTTCAAATGTGAACTCGCATGTGATGCGAACGCCTCGGCATCGAGCTACGGTTGGCAGGCCAACCTTCGATCCCAGCCTCACACCATTCGCCGCCACTGGATCGGTTCCCGCGACAAATGCAACACCGCCGAAATGCCGGCCGCGATCAGCAGGAGGCCGATGGCCACGTCGTGGCGAACGAGCCCGGCGCCCATGCGTAGGTCCGATTGGATGTATCCTTCCGGAAACATTGCCCGTGTCCAGGTCCCGTTCGGCACCGGACGCGGCGGACTTGCTAACCACGATGGAACGTCTGTGCAGGAGAAGGAGAAGCTTCATGATCCCTCGAGGCAACCGCGCAGGAGAAGGGGCAGGCATTTCTTCGCTTCGGCTGGTCGTCGGCTGGCTGGCGGGACTGCTGCTCGCCTTGGTCGCCGGTGATGCGTTGACCGGCAAGACCGTGAAGCCGCCCGCGGCGGCGCTGGTGTGGGAAAACACGGGGCAACCGGAGGCCTTCGGCGCCGGGCTGGGCATCGCCGCCGCCGAGGGCTTCGTCGTTTCCGTGGGCAACGTGTGCACTGCGCCAAACAGCACGAGCACGTGCAAATGGTTCGTCCGCGCGCACGACGCGCAGACGGGCGAGACCATCTGGGAAGACCGGCAGGATCCGGGGCGTTTCGACCGCAGCCAGAGCGTGGCCATCGAATCGGGCCGCGTGTTTGCCTCGGGCTGGTACCAGTTGCCCCTGGCCGCGGGCCGAGGCTCCATCGATTTCGTCGTGCGCGCCTACGACCTGCGCGACGGCACCCTGCTGTGGGAGCAGCACATCGATCGCGGCACCGTCGATTTCGCCGAGCAGATCGCCGTCAAGGATGGTCGCGTGTTCGCCGTGGGGCGCGTGCGCGGCGTCTCGGCAACCAGCGACTACGCGGTCTTCGCGTTCGACGCGAAGACCGGTTCCGAACTGTGGGAAAGCGTCGTCGACGTGTCCCTGCTCGATGTCGCGTTCGCGGTCACGGCCGATCGCAACGCCGTGTATTCGGCCGGCCTGGTCCGCAACGTGTCGGCGGTGCTCGTGACTGCGCGCGACGCACGCACCGGACAGTTGCTATGGCAGGACGAGATCGAAGGCGGCCAGATGTTCCTGTCGAACGAGGGACGGCTGATAGCCCAGGGTGGCCGCCTGTTCGTCGCCGGCGGCATCATCAGCCCGGCGGGCGACGAAGATTTGTTCCTGCGCGCCTACGACGCGCGGAACGGCGCGGTGCACTGGACCCTGCAGTTGGACGCCGGAGGCAACGACGAGTTCGGCGCCATGGACCTCGACGCCAATCGCCTGATGGCCGTGGGGTCCGATGGCTGCGACGAGAACTTCCTGTCCTGCTCCTTCTCCGTTCGCGCGCTCGATTCGCGGAGCGGCACCGTCCTGTGGACCGACCGTTTCCAGGCAGCGCCCGGCGGCGATGCGAACGCCGGGAGCGCCAAATCGCGCGGCGGCCGTACCTTCGCGGGCGGCAATGCGCAGGGGGCCGACGGGATCTACCAATGGAGCCTGCGCGCCTTCGATGCTTCGTCCGGAACGCTGGCAAATGGGGAACTGATCCCCGACGGTTTACTCAACGCGCTGGCGGTATCCGGGGATCTGTTTTATGCCACGGGCTCCATCGCCGGCGAATTCGTCGTTCGCGCCTATCGGGCCACGGGATCCGAAAGGCCGTAGCAGGCGACTTCGTTCTTGCTCGCGCCGCGGAACTGATCTCGGGTTAGTCTTCCTTGAGTTCTTTGCTCCCAGGATGACAGGCTGAATGCGCTAGCTCATCAAGCCGCAGACCCGGACCACATCCTCGAAGGGGAAGCAGTTGATGCGGCCGCTTTCAAGGCCCTCGTTCGCCAGGATTCGCCGCCATCGGCGGTTCCCGAGGCGTATACTTCGTCGCGACGAACCGGTTCCTTGCCGGCTCATCTGCGAAGGAGAGACCCATGGGCTCGAAACGACCTGCGCGTAGGGAATTCCTCAAGAGCGGCGCTGCGTTGGCTGGTGGTTTCACCCTGGGAGGCGGAGCACTCGCGAGCGGCCAAACACCCGCGGGCCAGACCCACGCGTCGGGGTCGATGATCCATGAGGGCAAGGATCAGATCGCCTACGGCGAGCGCTCCTCTCACGTCACCTCGGTCCGCATCGCCCACGGCGGCAGACCGTCGCCGGATAACTGGGGCCTCACGTTTCATGTGGCGGCCCCGCTCCAGGATTCGGTCGGGATCATCACGCCCTCGTCGCTCCACTACATGGGGACCACCCGCGGCGCATTCCTCCCGGATCTCGATCCCAAGGAGCACCGTCTCATGATTCACGGCATGGTGGACCGTCCGCTGACGCTCACCATGGAGGACTTGAAGCGGCTGCCGTCGGTGTCGCGCATTCATTTCATCGAGTGCGCCGGAAACAGGTCGTCGCGGCGAGCGACGACGGTTCAAGAAACGCACGGCATGACGAGTTGTGCGGAATGGACTGGCGTGCTCCTGTCCACGCTGCTGAAGGAGTGCGGCCTGAAGAGCGGCGCCTCCTGGTTCGTCGCCGAAGGGGCCGAGGAAGTGAAGGGCGCGTCGAGCATGCCGATCGCCAAGGCGATGGAAGACTGCTTCGTGGCGTACGGCATGAACGGCGAGGCGGTGCGGCCGCAGAACGGGTTTCCGCTGCGGCTGATGGTGCCAGGCTTCGAAGGCATCTTCCACACGAAGTGGCTGCAGCGCATCAAGCTGGTGGACC
>JBDTMB010000561.1:0-3777 GCA_039934485.1 Vicinamibacterales bacterium | reverse complement strand
CTCCCGCAACCGGTGGATGTCCGGGTGATTGCGGCCACCAACGCCGACCTCGAGCAACGCGTCGCCGAAGGCAAGTTCCGCGAAGACCTGTATTACCGCCTGAGCGTGATCCGGATTCATGTGCCCACGCTGCGGCAACGGCGCGAGGAAATCCCCCACCTGACCACCTTCTTCCTGCGGGAGGCGTCGGACCGCCAGTCGAAGCCAGACATGCAAATGAGTTCAGAAGTGCTGGATCTCTTCGCGCAGTACTGGTGGCCAGGTAACGTGCGCCAGCTGCGGAACGAAATTCAGCGCGCCGTCGCGATGGCGCCAGCCGGCGGCGTGATCGGTCCCGAACACCTGTCGGCCGATCTGACGGCCGCGGCACCAGCCACGGCATCCACCGGCGGCAGCCGCGTGTCGCTGCGGGGAGGGCAAACGCTGGCGTCGGTGGTGGACGACATCGAGCGCGATCTGATTCGCGAGATGATGACGCGTCACCGAGGGAATATCTCCGAGACCGCCAGGGCCCTCGGCTTAACCAGGCGCGGACTTTACCTCAAGCTGCGTCGGCTTGGCCTCGAAACACCCTCCGAAGTGATTACTAAGTAGCCAGAAACTGCTCTGGGTGGATACCAACTAATCACCCACCCACACATGAAGCACAGCCATTTTGTCCCCCTAAATACTCAACTGACCCCCATCGGCCTCCAATCGACCACCATGTGAATGATCGTGCAAAAGCGGCCTCGATGTTGGATTAGCAAATCTGCATTGCATCACCTGGTTTGGTTCGTGTGACCTCGTTTTCTGGAGTGTCCTGTGGCTGACAAACGACGGACGGCGGGTGCGACCCCCGCTCAACGAAAGGCCGATCGGCATCCGGTGAATATTCCGGCTCGTCTCACCTGGAAGGATTCCTCGGGCGCCGTCAGGTTCGTCTCGGTCATGACGCGCGACGTCAGCGACCTGGGCGTCTATGTGGACTGCGACGGCGGCGCGGCGATCCCGCTGCATCGGCTGGTCCATTTGCAGATTGAGCGGACGATGCGGGGGAACGCGGCCGGCTTGCCGATGAGCCTCCGGGAAGGCCGCGTGCTGTCGGCGGTGTGGCGGGTCGCCCCGTGCCGGAAGGCCACGGGCACGCCGTCGGGCTACGCCTTGCGCTTCCTGCTGGATCCAGAGTCGGCGGTGCTGGCGCCGGCCACGACCACCGAGCGCACGGGACCCATCGCCGTCGCGAGTTAGGGGTCGGCTCCGGCACCCCTGAAGGGGTGCCCTACGTACCCTACGTTCGCTTGCTCCAGTAGCGCGCCAGTCCCTGCCAGAGCTGATCGAAGGGGGCCGCCAACTCCGCGGCCCTCGCTTCCTGTTCCGTCAACGTCTTTCGGATGTCCTGCCGCAGATGGTCCACAAACATCTGCGTGCGCATGTCATCGGTGCCGGCCACCGCCAGCGACGCGCGAACCGCTGCCGCCGACGCGCCGAGGGCTTCGCGGACGCGCGCCAGGTGCGCGCGCGCGGGCGTCACTTCCCCGCAGTGCGTGAGGAAAAGCGAGACCGGCTGCCAGGCGTCGATGAGGTCGAGGCTCTGGTTCCAGACTTCGACATCGATGTCGGGCGGCGGCGTCGGGGCAATCACGTAATCACCGCTCACGCGCACACCGGCCGTGTCGCCGACGTAGGCCACACCGGTGCGCTCGTCGAGATAGCTCACGTGGTGCTTGGCATGGCCCGGTGTGTAGGCCACCCGCAACGTCGCGTCGCCGATCTCGAGGCGCTCCCCGCCCTGCAGCACGTTGACGTTGGCCGCGGGCACCGGCAGGAACGCGCCCCACAAGGTATCCATCTGATCGCCGTACAGCCGCGTGGCGCTCGCCAGCAACTTCGCCGGCTCGATCATGTGCGGCGCGCCACGTTCGTGGACGTGGACCCTGATCTGGGGGACGCGCTCGACGATCGTGCCGGTGGCGCCCGCGTGATCCAGGTGAATGTGCGTCAGCAGCAGCGTGCGGACATCGCGGAGGCGATAGCCCCGCGTCGCCAGCCCCGCTTCGAGCGCCGGCAGGCACGAGGTCGGGCCCGGATCCACCAGCGTGACGCCGCCCGGCCCGGTCAGCAAGGCCGTGGCGATGACCCGCGGCGAACCGCGGAAATTGAGGTCGATGAAGTCGGTCACGGGTGAAAGCCGAGTGATTTCATGGTCTCGGCATAGCGGCCATCAGCCATCGGCAGGAACACCTTGCAGTCGTCCAGGTCACCGCCGTAAACATGCAACGTCACCGACGCCGTCGACGGCCGCGCGTTGGCGAGCACGTGATGATCGGTCGGCGGAATCAGGCAACCCGCCGAGCCGGTCCCCGCCGTCAGCCGTCCCATCGGCGAGGCGAGAAAGAAACCGTCGCCGTCCGGCACCACGAGGTACTGCGTCACGGCAATCTCCCCATCCACTACGCCTTCGACACACCACAGGCCGCCGTGGTCGTGGACCGCGGTCCCTTGGCCCGGTCCCCAGGTCATGACGATCGCCGTGTAGCGCCCCGCCGGATCCCGGTGGAGCAAGCGACGCGCGTAGTAATCGGGCAACGGCACCGTGAGGTGTGCCGGCAACCGCAGCGCGCCACGACCCAGCAGCTCTTCCAGATCGCTCTTCACTGCCGCCGTAATCGCTTCCGGCCCTCCGGCCTCGACTGATCGATCGAGGCGCGCAATCAACTCCGTGAGGCCGGGACAAGCTCCGTCGGTCATGCGATCGAGTTTACTTCGAGAATCGGCGCGGCTGCTGGTTCGCGGCCTGGTATTCCTTCAGCGCCTCTTCGACCATTTCTCCGCGCGACATCGCGAAGTGAATCCTCACCCTTAACTCTTGGCCCGTAACTCAATCTCCGGAGGTCCGGCGAGGTCGAGATTGGCGCGGAGCACGCAGTTGCCGCCAGCCGTCCGTGCGTCGCGCAGCGCATTGCGCGCCGCCTTGATCAGGTCGAGCTCTTCCCACGTCGACTCACGCTGGGGCACGGCCGTCGCGGTGGCCACCGAGGCGGTAATCACGGGCCTGGCCGCGTCCCTGGCGGACGGCAGCTGGAGATCCTCGAGGCTCTTGCGGACCTGTTCGGCAATATTGAAGGCGCCAGGCCCGTCGGTCGAGGCCAGCACCAGCGCGAATTCGTCGCGGTGATAGCGCGCCACCAGGTCGCCGGGCCGTCCGACGACGGCGGCCAGCGTGCGGCCGATCTGCTTGAGCACTTCGTCGCCGGACTTGCGCCCGAACTGGCGGTTATAGGCGCGGAAATGATCGACGTCGACAAAGATGATCGACAGCGGCAGGCCATCGCGGCGGGCCCGCCGCCATTCGCGCTCGAGAAACTCGAGGAACTGCTCGTGGTTGGCGACGGCGGTCAGCGGATCCTCGGTGCTCAGCCGCTGGAGCTGGAGCCGCGCGGATTCGAGTTCGGTGGTGCGAACGTCGAGCGCCCGCTCGAGTTCGGCCGCGCGGACGCTCAGCCGGTGCCGGCTGGAATACGACCAAATGGCGAACGTCGAGAGCGCCCCGATTACGGCCGCGCCTATCACCCCCCAACCGACATCCACGGTGCGTTGGTCCCTCCATCCGTGTACGAGATGTACAGGCCAGTGAATTCTACTCCGGCCGTGTGTTTGAGCCGCGCTATCATCCTGCTTTTCGGTCGTAACCCTCTCGATCTGGAGTCTGTCGATGAATCGACGATTTGCGCTCGCCGCTGGCCTGACCCTGGCCGCCGGATGCTCGACGCCGGCGGCGCCACCGGCGCCCGCGCC
>JBDTMB010000560.1:0-3795 GCA_039934485.1 Vicinamibacterales bacterium | reverse complement strand
AAAAGGCGCGGCTGCTGTTGAGCGCCGAATTCTCCCCGCTCGAGGCCTTGGTTGCGGAGCGCGATCGGCTTTTGTCGCCCGGCCGCACCTCCAAGGCCGCCGAGAATGCGTTCCAACGCGTTGTGGGAGGCGATCGCCGATGATCCAACTGCACTGCCCAGCGGACGCCTTGGTGTCGCTCAGAACAGCCGCGAAGCCGGGAAATGAACCATAGTGGGGACAGAAGAGCAGGTTGCGAGGGAGGGCGATGATGGGTGACGGGCACACCGACGACAAGCCGAGCGCCGACGAACTCCAACAGCAAGTGTTGGCGCGAAGCGGGCAGCTCCAAATGCGATTCCTGCATGTCCTGAACGACCCCGTCGACCAATGGGCGTTGCAGCCGCTCATCGTGGCACACGCCATCGCGGAAACGCTCGGCAGCGTGCTGGCGGCCGTGCTGACGACGGACCCCAGCCGGCTCGGATGGACGATGGATCTCCTCGAGCACGTGCGCCAACACCTGGCCGCGGCGGCCGTGGTTCGCGTCGTCCCTGGCGAAACGGAGCATTGAGGAGCAGAACATGGCCGTGTTGACCGGCATCATCGCCCGACTCCTGTTAGACAAGGGCTTCGGGTTCATTCGCACCAGCGACGACCTCGAGTACTTCTTTCATCGCTCGGCGTTGCCCCCCGGCGCGCTGTTCGAGCAGTTACGAGAAGGCCAGGCCGTCACGTTTCACGTGGGTGACTCGGCGAAGGGACCGCGGGCGGAACTGGTGTTCGTCTCGTGAGCGTCTTTAGGACTGACCCCGGCGAGTGCATCGTCTGCGGCGCCGAGCACTGCGCCTGCACGGTCGGTGGCCCGATCGCGATCACACAAATGCCGGCGCGAGATGCCGCCAGCGTGGTGGCCACGCCGCTCGCGATGTCAACCGCGGCGCCGCTCGTCGCGGACGGCGTGCAGGCGACGTTGCCGGCGGGCCAAGTCACAACGGCCCACTATCGCCGCGGGAAGAACAGGAAAGGATCATCACTATGAGCGTCTCGCGTTCAGCACTCCAATCGGCGGCGGCCAGTTTCCTCTCGAGCGGCGGGCCGATCGCCTGGGAAGCGGAATCGGCCCAGCGTGTCGCGGCGCTGGTGCGATCGTTCCAGTCGGGGGAGCTCGACGCGTCGGGACTCCGGGCCGCCCTGGCTGGCGATCGCCGAGCGGCGCCGCGGCCGACGCCAACGAAGACGACGGCGCTGCTGTCGCTCTCAGGGATTCTGACCCCGGACGAATCCCTCTTTACGATGCTCGGCGTCGGCACCAGTGTCCGCCACTTCACGCGCGAGCTGGCGGCCGCGGCCGCGAACCGTGCCGTCCAATCCATCGTCATCCTGTGCGACAGTCCAGGGGGATCGGTGCGTCTCCTGCCGGAGGCGGCCACGGTCATGCGGTCGGCGCGGATGCACAAGCCGATCGTGGTCGCCGTCGCCGGCCTGGCCGCGTCGGCCGCGTATCACATCGTGAGCAATGCCACCGCGATCGAAGCCACGTCGTCGGCGAGCATCGGCGCCATTGGCGTCATCACCGAACGGGTCTCGGTCGCACGCCAGCTCGAGCGGGAAGGCATTGACGTCCACGTCTTTGCCGCCGGCAAGCACAAAGCCGAAGGCCACGAAGCCACGGCCATCAGTGGACCGGAACGGCAACACATCCAGGCACGGGTGGACGCGGCGTACACCGACTTCGTGAACGACGTCGCCGCGGGGCGCCACGTGCCCGCCTCGACGGTGCGCGCCGGCTTCGGCGAAGGCCGCCTGGTCACCGCGGCCGAGGCCCTCAGACTCGGCATGATTGACCGGGTCGCCCCGGTGGAAGAGACCATCGGCCGCGCCGTGTCGGCACCCGCGGAGCTCGCCGCGTGGCACCTGCAGCGCGCCGAACTCGCGCGCGTGGCGCTGGCGCCGCGGCGGGGGGAGCACGCCCGCGCGGAACTCGCGGAGCGGCGCCGCGAGCTCATCGCCGCGGCGCGTGGGACTGTGACACGGTAGGTCACTGAACGAGTTTTCTTTTCGGGAGTGGTGCCAGACCGGCAACCCCCCGATGACAGGGTCGGTACGACACGCGCAAGGATCGTGGCGCCAGGAGCCCGGACGCGGGCCACGCGCCGCAGCGGAACGCCTCGCCGCAACACGACACGCGCCAGGATCGCGCTCACCCTCCGTAAACGCGGCAATCCGAAGACCGGTTGGTCACTCAACCGGTCTTCAACGGAGTGAAGAACAATGGCGACTTTAAAAGAGACACTGACGGCGCGGCAGACCGTGCAAATGCAAAAAGCCCGGTTGATGCTCGACCAAGCCGAGCGCGAACAGCGCGGGCTGAGCGCCGACGAGGAGAAAGCCCACAAGGAGCTCCTCGCCGACGTGCAAGAGACGGCGAAGCGCCTCGAGACGATCGACGGCAACGACCGGATGACCGCGGAGATCAACCGCTTGACGGGCGGCGGTACGCCCGAGACCTCGGCGATTGACCCGGCGGCGCGCCAGGCGGCGGGTGTGCGGAGCTCCCTCGGGCAGCAGTTCGTAGGCAACGCCGAGTTTCAGGGCTTCATCAAGGCGGGCGGCCATCGCCGGAGTGGGCCGTGGCAGTCGCCACCCGTCGAACTGCTGGCGGCGACGCTGACCGAGGACCCGGCCAGCGGCGGCGATCTCGTCGTGCCGGACTATCGGCCGGGCATCGTGCCGCTCTGGACGCGCCCGCTGGTCGTGGCGGACCTCATCATGCCAGGCACCACGGAATCCAATCTCATCACGTACATGAAGGAGACCTCGTTCACCAACGCGGGGGACAGCGTAGCGGAAGGCGCGGCGAAACCCGAGAGCACGTTGATCTTCGACAGCGTCTCGGACCCAGTTCGCAAGCTTGCTACGTGGTTGCCGTGCACTGAGGAGATTCTTGAAGATGTGCCGACGATGCGTTCGTACATCGACGGCCGGCTCCGACACGCCATCGACCTCACTGAGGATGACCAGATCTTGAACGGGTCAGTGGTCGCCCCAGATATCGTGGGCTTCCTCGCGCGCACGGGCTTGGCGGCGAGCATCGCGCGCGGCGCGGAATCGAACGCCGACACCATCCTGGATCAGATCATGGCGATCTGGACGGCGACCGGGCTCATGCCGACCGGGATCGTGATGAACCCTGCGAACTGGAAGGTGATCCTGAAAACGAAGATGGCCGATGGGACGTACTACGGCGGCGGCCCCTTCTCCAGTCCACGCTCGCCGATCCTGTGGGGGTTGCCGATCGCGGTGACGACGGCGATCGTCGCGAACACCTGTCTCGTCGGCGCGTTCCAAACCGCCGCGCAACTCTTCCGGAAGGGCAATTTACGTCTGGAAGTCTCGAACAGCCATAGTGATTTCTTTGTGAAAAATCTCCTGGCTGTGCGTTGTGAACGGCGCGAGGCGCTAGCCGTATATCGGCCTTCGGCCTTCGGCACCTGCACGAACCTGGCGTAGACACCGAAATGTGTTCGGCCTGGCTGGGTTCAATTCCAGCCAGGCCGCCCGTTTCCTAGTGCCAATGGGAACGGACAAAAGGGCGGCGCGCTTTTGTCCACATATAGAAGGCCTTGGGAGCCAAACGAAATGACCGAGCACACGACTGCTGGCGCGCCGCGCACGATGACGTCCATCCTGGCGATGCGTCACCTCACCCCGTCCGAGCTCGCGACGATTCGCTGCGCGCTGCGCCTGTGGGTCGAGACGCCGCCGGCCGGGCTGCCCGACGGCGTGCATCAGGAAACCGACGTCGCGGTCCTC
>JBDTMB010000559.1:0-3801 GCA_039934485.1 Vicinamibacterales bacterium | reverse complement strand
TCAGGTCCGCCGCCGTCGTCACGAGCGACCCGAGGTAAACATACATGAAGGTGCCCGGCAGCATGCCGATGAACGATGCTAGGACGTAGCGGCCCAGGCTGGCTTTTGAGAGGCCGAGGGCGTAGTTCAGGATATTGAACGGCACGACTGGCGACAGCCGCAACAGCAGGATGAGGCGGAAGCTGTCCTTGCCCACGGCGCGGTCGATCGCCCGCGCCCGCGGCGCGGCCGCGAGCTGTCCCTCCACCCAGCCGCGCAGCACTGTGCGTCCGAGCAAGAAGGCGATGGTGGCAGCCAGAACGCTGGCCGGCGACACGATCAGCAGCCCCACGACCGGGCCGTAGGCGAAGCCGGCGGCCAGCGTGAGGAGCGACCCCGGGAGCAACGCCACCGTCGCCGCAACGTAGGCCGCCACAAACACCACCACACCCAACGCACCGGCATCGCGCACGTAGTCGGCCAGTGCCAACGTCCACTCGCGAACCGGCAGGAACCAGCCGAGGGCGACGACCAAGATAATCCCCGCAATGACCGAGGCCGCTTTCATCACCGAGTGGCTATTGCTGCTTCCAGTTGCGGAACCGATCGAGCAAGTGGGTGCACGCCTCCTGCGAGACGCGTTCTTCTGGCAGCTTGCCGAGCGTCTGAATCGTTTCGCGCATCTGTTGCACGTAGGCGCGGCAGTGCCGGCACATGGCGAGGTGCATCTCGAATTTCACGCGCTCGGCCAACGACAGACGCCCTTCGAGGTAGTTGGTCACGAGCTCCGTTAATTCCCTGCAGGTCAGCATGATTAGCGTTTGGATATGTGGCGTTCGAGGGCCGCACGGACCTTCGCCCGGCCGCGATGCAACAACACCCGCTGATTGGTCTCGGAGACATCGAGAACGTTACACACCTCGGCTGCCTCCAGCCCTTCGACGTCTCGCAGGGTGACGACGGCCCGTTGGTTGGGAGGCAAGGCCTCCAACGCCTGTTTCGCGACGGCGAGAGTCTCGGCGTGCAACAGCTGACTCTCCGGAGTGTTGTGGTCCCATCGCGTTGGCGGCGCCAGCCAGCCGCCGCTGGATGCAAAGCGGTCCGGATCGACTGCCGGGCCGTCCGGATCGGCCGGGGCCAGATCCGAAAAGGCGACGGTCCGCTTCTCGCGGACGCCGCGAGTCTTGGCGCGATTGGCCAGGATGCTGAAAATCCAGCTCTTGAGGGCCGAACGGCCCTCGAACGTGTCCAGACCGCTCAGCACCGCCATCCACGTGTCTTGCACGACTTCCTCGGCGACGGAACGGTCGCCGACAAAGAGCAAAGCAAAGCGAATTAGCGGACCGTGGTAGGTCTCCACCAGATGTGTGAACGCAGCCTCGTCACCTTCCCGCAGACGCTGGACGACGTCATTCTCGTTGAACGGCACCTTGGGATGGATCGAGACCGACATTTCGCATCCAGTGTGGCTCAAGCGGCCATGAGCGCGCTGTGACACCTCTCACAGTGCGGCGACGATTGCGGATTGGATTGGATGTAATGAACCAACATGGCACGAGACTGGCTTAGGCACGACATGGGTGTCGGGCCCAGAAGGAGCAGGTATGCGGATTGCGATGATCGGTCTCGGGCGGATGGGGGCCAACATGGTGCGGAGGCTGGTGCGGCACGGGCATCAAGCGGTCGTCTTCGACCGGACTCCTGCCGCGGTCGAAGCTCTGGCGGGCGAAGGCGCCGAGGGCGCCACGTCCCTCGCGGACATGGTGAGCCGCCTGGCTGGGCCACGCGTAATCTGGCTCATGGTGCCGGCCGCCGTCGTCGACGCCACTATCGCCGAGCTGGCGCCGTTGCTGGCGCCCGGCGACATCATCGTCGACGGCGGCAACTCTTACTACGTGGACGACTTGCGGCGCGCCCACGAACTGGCGGGTCGCGGGATCCACTACGTGGACGTCGGGACGAGCGGCGGCGTCTTCGGCCTGGAGCGTGGCTACTGCCAAATGATCGGCGGCGACGCGGCCGTGGTGGCGCACCTCGAGCCGGTCTTCGCCGCGCTCGCGCCTGCCGCGGATTCGGTGCCGCCCACGCCGGGCCGCGGGCAGAAGCCCGGCACCGCGGACCGGGGCTACCTGCACTGTGGGCCGCCCGGGGCGGGGCACTTCGTCAAGATGGTGCACAACGGCATCGAGTATGGACTGATGGCGGCGTACGCGGAGGGTTTCAATATCCTGCGCCACGCCAACATCGGCCGCGCGCAGCACGAGCAGGACGCCGAAACCACGCCGCTCCGCAACCCCGCGCACTATCAATACGACTTCGCCGTTGACGAGATCGCGGAGCTGTGGCGCCGGGGCAGCGTGGTGTCGTCCTGGCTGCTCGACTTGACCGCCGAGGCGCTGCTTGAGGGGGCCGATCTGGCTGGCTTTGCCGGCCGCGTCTCCGATTCCGGTGAGGGCCGCTGGACGGTGAAGGCTGCCATCGATGAAGCGGTACCGGCTCCGGTGTTGACGACCGCGCTCTACCAACGATTCTCCTCACGCGGCGAGGCCGACTACGGCGACAAGGTGCTGTCGGCCATGCGCGCGGCCTTTGGCGGTCATCGGGAGAAGCCGTAATGCCCGAGCTCTCCGAAGCGCTGGTCTTCTACGGGGCCACGGGTGATCTGGCGTTTAAGAAAATCTTCCCCGCGTTGCAGCACCTCGTGAAGACCGGCGCGCTCAACGTGCCGATCATCGGCGTCGCGCGGCAGGGCTGGTCGCTCGAACAACTCAAAGCACACGCGCGCGCCAGCGTCGAGCAACATGGCGGCGGCGCCGACCCGGTGGCCTTCCCGAGGCTACTCGAGTTGCTCCGCTACGTCGAGGGCGACTACGGGTCACCCGCGACGTTCGACCTGCTGGCGCGTGAACTCGGCGACGCTTCGCGGGCCCTGCACTATCTGGCCATTCCCCAGTCGCTCTTCGAAGTGGTAGTCGGGCAAATCGCCCGCATCGGCTGCGCCAGCGGAGCCCGCCTCGTCATGGAGAAGCCGTTCGGAACCGACTTGGCGTCGGCGCGCCGCCTGAACGGGATTGTGCACCAGTGCTTCGACGAATCCTCGGTGTTCCGCATCGACCACTACCTGGGCAAGGAGGCGGTCCAGAACCTCGTATTCTTCCGCTTCGCCAACACGTTCCTGGAGCCGATCTGGAACCACCGGTACGTCGAGAACATCCAGATCACGATGGCCGAGCCCTTTGGGATCAAGGGCCGCGGCGCCTTCTACGATCAGACCGGCGCCATTCGCGACGTCATCCAGAACCACCTGCTGCAGGTGCTATCCAACATCGCCATGGAGCCGCCCCCGGGCGGCGCCGACACCGAGACGTTGCGTGACGAGAAGGTGAAGGTGCTCAAGGCCATCGCGCCGCTCGATCACGCGCGGGTGGTCCGCGGACAGGTGCGCGGGTACCTGGACGAACCCGGTGTGGCCGCCGGCTCCCAGACCGAGACCTTCGCCGCGTTGGCGTTGACAATCGAATCCTGGCGATGGGACGGCGTGCCGTTCTTCATCCGGACCGGCAAGAGCCTGCCCGTGGCGCTGACGGAAGTCGTGGTCAAGCTCCGGCGCCCGCCTCCGATCTCGAGAGTGCCGCTGGTCTCAAATTACGTGCGGTTTCAGCTCGGCCCGGTGTTTCAGATTGGACTCGGTGCGACGGTGCGCGAACCGGGCACGGAGGGCGGCCATCCACTCGAGCTGCTGGCGAGTCACGATCACGAAGGGGCCGAGACGGACGCGTACGCGGAACTGCTCGGTGACGCGATGCGTGGCGAAACGTTCCG
>JBDTMB010000558.1:0-3815 GCA_039934485.1 Vicinamibacterales bacterium | reverse complement strand
CTGATGCCCGACTTCTTTGTCTAGAAGCGACCGGCGCTCGTCCAGCGGCCGGGCTCTTCGCCGGTGAACACGCGCCAGGTGATCGCGGGTGAGCCGCAGTGGCTCTGGAGCATGTCCACGAGGTGCACTTCCGTCGAACCCGCATCGGGGCCGGCGCTGTAGTGATAGGCCATCTCATCACCGGCCGCAATGACCGCCACGCCGTTGTTGTCGGCAGCGGTGCGCGTGGGCTTGGCGTTGTAGCCGACGCGGGTGTCCTTCTGGCGCATCGCGTCGATCACGCGGTCCTGCCACGGGTTGTTCACATACTTGAGGCCGCGCGGGCACGAATCGCTCGCGTTGGAGAACTGCGCCAGCACCGCCTGGAGCATCGCCTCCGGCAGCGGCAGGCGCACGCCCGCGGGTGGGTCAGCCGGACGCGGACCCCCGCCGGTGGGCGTGGTCGGTGGCGGCGTCGTGGGGGCGCCGGCCGTGGTGAACGCCATCACGTTGGACCATGGGCCCGTGTGATCGTTTTCCTCCGCGCGCACGCGCCAGAACATCTTCTTGGCGGCGGGGAGCTTTTCGGTGTTGTAGCGAACCAGGCCCTGCGAATCGCTCTCGCCCGATCCGTTGGACAACAGGTTTTCGAAGGTGTCGGTGTCGCTCACCTGGAAACGATGCGAGAGCGTGGTGACCAGGTAGCGGCCGCGCGCGGGCTGGGCCGTCAGAACGGCTTCCACGGGAATGGCGATAGCGTCCGCCAGCGGAAACACGGCGTTCGGCGAGCTGACCTTCATGGTCGAACCGTCGGCGTTGACGGCGCCGCCGCTCCCGACAACTGCGCTGGGAGAGGTCGGAGACGGCATGCCTGCTTCACAGGCAACCATCGTGGCGGCGGCGAGCGCGGCGAGAACCGCGCTCCGTACGTGGGTAGTAATAGTCATGCAGCTATCCATTTTAGCGGCTCTGTCCGTTCGTTCAACAGTTTTTGGCTGAAAATACGCGATCGCGCAAAGAAGCGCGCCCTTATATCGTATGGGCATGCCCGACGCCCTCCTGTCCGCGGCCCAGCTGCACGAGCCCATTCTCCCGCTGGCGAGGCCGCCGCTGGTGGTTTTCCGGCCCGAATGGACCGTTACGGAAGCGCTGGCTGCCGTGCGCACGCATGCGTCCAGCGGGACCATTCATTATTTCTACGCAGTCGATGCCGAGCAGCGGCTCGTGGGCGTCGTGCCAACCCGGCGCCTGTTAACGGGCCTGCCGGACCAGACCATCGCCGGCTTGATGGTGTCAGAGGTGGTGGCGATTCCTGATTGGGCCACCGTGCTGATTGCCAGTGAATACTTCGCCACGCGGCGCCTCCTCGCGTTTCCCGTGGTGGACGAGGGGGGACGGCTGCTGGGCGTGGTGGATGTGGGGCTCTTCACCACGGAAGTGATCGACCTGGCGCGGCGCACCTACGAGGACATCTTTCAGTTGATCGGCGTGCACGGCACGGCGCTGCGCACGCCGTGGTCGGCATTTCGCGATCGTTTTCCGTGGTTGCTCTGCAACGTGGGCGGCGGTTTGATGGCCGCGTTCATCGCCAGCCGCTTCGAGCACTTGCTGGAAAGCGTAGTGGTGCTGGCGCTCTTCATACCGATCGTGCTTGCGCTCGCGGAGAGCGTGAGCATGCAGGCGGTGACGCTGACCCTCCAGGGCCTCACCGACGGCCCCGTCGTCGCCAAGCGGTTGTGGGCGGCGTTGTGGAAGGAGCTGCGCACGGCGGCGCTGCTCGGGATCGGCTGTGGCGGCGTAGTGGGGCTCGTGGTCCTGGCGTGGCGAGGACAGGCCCTGGTGGCGGCGACGATCTTCGCCGCGATCGCGATGTCGATGGTCACCGCGTGCCTGATCGGCGTCGCCGTGCCCACGGTGCTGCGCGCGCTCAAGGCCGATCCGCGCATCGCGGCCGGACCGGTGGTGCTGGCCGGCGCCGATGTCGCGACCCTGCTGTTTTACTTCGGCCTGGCGTCCCGCCTTCTCTCGTAGGCGTGTCGTAGGGCACCGCTTTAGCGATGTGCGTAGGGCACCGCTTTAGCGGTGCCTGCGCTTTGGCGCCCCGGGAAACGCGCGCGAGATTTCCGCGTCGGTGACGCGCCGCCATTTCCCAGGCGCGAGCGTGCCGAGTTCGAGTCCGCCGTATTGGGCGCGGCGAAGCCGGGTCACCGGATGGCCGGCTGCGGCGAGCAGCCGGCGGATCTCGCGGTTCTTGCCTTCATCCAGCGTGACCACGAGATGACTCTCGCGCCCGGACGCCTTCCGCACCACCGCCGACACCGCGGCCAGGTGCTCGCCATCCACGGCGAAACCCCGTTCCAGCTTCCGCGTCGTCTCCGGTGCGACGCGTCCCCGAACGGTGACCAGATACACGCGTGCGATGGCCGTGGCCGGATCGGTGAGCCAATCGGCGAGCCTGGTGTCGTTGGTGAGAATCAACAGGCCGCTCGTGGCGAGATCCAGGCGTCCCACCGGCACCACGTGGGTGTCGAGGCCGGTGAGGGAGTCGTAAACGGTCGGGCGGCCCTGCGGATCGGATTTGGTGGTGACCACGCCGCGCGGCTTGTGGAGGAGGATGACCTCGAGTTCCGGCCGCTCGCGTCGCGTGTTGTCGATGGTGATCGCCACCCGCTCGGGGATCACCATTCGGGCGATGTCGGTGGCGATGGCGCCGTCGACGCGGACGCGCCCAGCCGTGATCAGCGCGCGCGCCTCGGTGCGGCTCGCCAGGCCGAGCTTCGAGAGGGCGCGGTCGAGCGGGACCCGGGCCTTACGAGCGGTAGTTGCCGAACTGGAGCGCGATCCCAAAGTCTTTGGCCCGCAGCGCCTGCATGGCGTCCTGCAGCACGTCCTTCGACGCCGACGAGACGCGGACCTGGTCGGCTTGAATCGCGGCCTGCGCCTTCAGCTTCAGCTCCTTGAGGTGCTTGACGATCTCCTTGGCGGCCTCGGTCGGGATGCCCTGCTGCAGGGTGATCACCTGCCGGGCGCTGCCGCCGGAGGCGGCGTCGATGTCGCCGCGCTTGAGGTTCTTGACCGGGACGTTGCGCTTGATCAGGCGCGTCTGGAGGACGTCCCACACGGATTCGAGCTTGAAGTTGTCCTCGGCGGAGAGGGTGAGGGTCTTCTCCTTCTGATCGAGTTCGATCGCGGCGGACGAGCCCTTGAAGTCGAAGCGTTGCCCGATTTCCTTGCGCGCCTGGTTGATGGCGTTTTCGACCTCGGGGAGATCGATGTTCGATGTCACATCGAACGAGTAGGTGCTGGCCATGCGGTCAATCGTAACTGATTGCTATACTCGGCGGCGAGTGACGGATCCCGATTACGTGCCGCTGGTGCTGGTGGTGGACGATTACGCCGATGCCCGGGAGATGTACGCCGAGAGCCTGCTGGTGATCGGCTGCCGCGTCGAGGAGGCCAGCAACGGTGTCGAGGCCGTGGACAAGGCGCGCCGGCTCCGGCCCGACGTGATCCTGATGGACCTGTCGCTGCCCGGCATCGATGGGTGGGAGGCGACCCGCCGCCTCAAGGCCGACGACCGCACGCGGCACATTCCCGTGGTGGCGCTCACCGGCCACGCGCCCGCGCATGCGGCCGACCTCGCCAGGGCGGCTGGATGCGATCGCCTGCTGATCAAGCCGGCATTGCCCGATCAGGTGGTCGCGGAAGTGCGTCGTGCCCTGGCCGCGCGATAGCGCGGACGCGCGTCTGACGAACCATCCACAGATTTCACGGATTAAAGGGATTCGGACGGGCCCGCGACGCCCGGCTTCGCCGGGCGCGAGGAGGAGTGAGAG
>JBDTMB010000557.1:0-3816 GCA_039934485.1 Vicinamibacterales bacterium | reverse complement strand
CCTTGCGGCCACCAACATTACGTCTCAACGCTGCAATTTGCCGCTGGCGTCACCGGCGACGAGCCGCTCAACTTCTTGCACAGACACGGAATGGAAATCTCCCGGAATGGTTTGCTGCAACGCGCTGGCCGCCACCGCGAACTTCAAGGTGGCCTCCAGATCGCGCCTGCTGACGAGCCCGTGGACCAGGCCTGCGGCGAAGCTGTCGCCGCCCCCAAATCCGGTCAACCAGCCGCACGATGTCGCGCTGGCTCTGATGGAAGCTCTTCGTGGAGGCGTCGCGCAGGACGGCGCTCCACCCGTTCTCACTAGCCGAAAAACTTTCGCGCAGGGTCACGGCGACCTGCTTGACACCGCACTCCACGGCGACCCTGGCCGCTGCCACCGTGATCGTCACGTCGATCGCCGCCACGACGCCGGTGGCCTCGATCGCCCGCACGGTCTCATGTCGTGGGTCAGGATTCATGGTCGATTCAGGAACACACCGTTCACCACCAGGCCAAGCGCGAAGAGAAACGTCACGCCCAACACCGCGTTGCGTCCGGCGTTGGCGCGGAACTCGCCGAGCGACGGGCGGTTGATGAAAAAGAGGATGATCAACACCGCCAGCGGCGCCATCACCAGGTTGCCGACCATCGCCAGGATGGCCTTCAGCAGGGCCGGCAACTGCCAGAAGGGCGCCACCAGCGCCGGCACCGCGATCCACGCCGCAAACACCGTCTTGAACGTCGTGTTGTCATTGGTGAAATGCCAGTTCCGTTTCGCGATGTCGAGACAGAAATACGTCATCGTGAGTGACACGGAAATCAAGGTGGTGAAGGCGGCCGCAATGAGGCCCATCGAGAAGAAGCGCGGTGCCAGAAAGCCGAGGGCGCCAGGAAACGCCGGACCAAGCACTTGTCCGGCAACCGCGATGCTCTCGATCTGCGAATAGTGGCTGACGCCCAGATACGTCGGACCCGAGCCGTTATAGACGGCGTGCAACGCCGTTGCGCCGGCAACAATCACGACGACGGAGAACAAGCCCCAGACCACGCCGAGGTTCGTCACCGTCTTCCAAAACGATCGTTTGATGTCCGCCGCGGTGTAGCCGGAGTTGGCGGCGAGATAGCCGTAGGACAACAGCACCGCCGGCGGCAACGCCTGGCCGGCAATCGCCATGATTTGCGTGAAGGCCTCGCGAGTGCGATCCGGCTGGCCCACGACCGGGATCGGGGCCGGCAACCGCGGAACCAGCCCCTTGCCGAGGGCCACCCACGTGTTCCAGTCCAGCAGGCCCTTGACCGCGACGACGATGAAGCACAGCAGGATCACGACCAGCAGGGCCGTCATAATCGTCTCCATCCGCCGGTATCCGCCGAGCACCGCGGCCACGACGGTGGCGCTCGTCAGCAGCAGCGTCACGGCGACGAGGCCACTCGTGGTCTGCCCGCCACCTGGCGGCAGCAGACCCACCGATCCGTAGGCGCCCTCCACCATCGCCGACATCTGGCTCATGTTGACGACGATGTTCACGAGGGCCATCGGCAGAAAGACCGTCCAGGCCAGCCAGGCGCCGATGTCGGCGCGCACCATCTCGATCATGCCGCGCCCACCGGACAGAATGCCGATGCGAGACGCGGAGTCGAGCGTGAAGATCACCATCGGGATCACGACGATCGCCACCCACAACAGCTCAAAGCCGAACCACGCCCCGGCGAGCAGCCGCGTCGCCACCGCCCCGGCGCCGATCATGCCGGCGGCCGTCAGGGCTGCGGGCCCGACGAAGCGCTTGAACAGGCCGATGATCGACATGGCCTTACCGCCCCATCCATCCGCCATCAACGACGAGCACGTGACCGTGCACGTAGTCGGAGGCCCGCGAGGCGAGGAAGATCGCCGCGCCGGCCACATCATCCGGCGTGCCCCACCGTCCGGCGGGGATGCGCTCGGTGATCTGCCGGTTGCGCTGTGGATCTTCCCGCAGCGCCTTGGTGTTGTCGGTTTGCATGTAGCCCGGCGCGATGGCATTCACGTTGATGCCATGCGACGCCCACTCGTTGGCCAACGCCTTGGTGAGCTGGACCAGTCCGCCCTTGGCAGCGGCATAACCCGGGACGGTGATGCCGCCCTGGAACGAGAGGAGCGAGGCGACGTTGATGATCTTGCCGGGCCGCTGCTCGTCCAACAGGCGTTTCCCGACCGCGCGAGAGAGGCGGAACGCGTTGGAGAGGTTGACCTCGATCACCACGTCCCACTCGTCGTCGGTGTGCTGCGCCGCCGGCCGCCGCCGGATGATGCCGGCGTTGTTGACCAGGATGTCGATGCGCCCGAACGCCGTCAGCGTTTCGTCGACCAGGCGATCCGCGGCCGCGCGATCGGCGAGATCCGCCGTCACCAGGTGGGTCCGGCCGCCGTTCGCGGCGGCGATCCGCTCGGCGGTGGCCGTGGCCGGGTGCTCGTTCGAATGGAGCGCCACATCGGCGCCGGCGCCGGCCAGGCCGCGGGCGATTGCCGCCCCGAGGCCGCGCGACGCGCCGGTAACGAGCGCCACCTGGCCGTTGAGCTTGAACCAATCCATCGACACCGTGCTCATGTCGGCTACCGTCCGCCGGATGCCGGCAGGAAGTCCTTGCGCGGCGGCGAGAAGATGTCGATGAGCACCACTTCCTCGTCGAGCATCGTCGCGCCGTGCAGGATGTTGGCCGGGAACAGCATCACGTCACCGGCGGTGGCCGGGCGCCTGTGGCCGTCGACAAAGAAGTCGACGCGGCCGCGCTCGACGAGGGTGATCTGTTCGTGCATGTGCGAATGCACGGCCGTGACGGTGTGCGCGGCAATTGTCAACCGGCACACCATCAGCCGATCGCCCCAGATCATCTGGCGATCGATGCCCTCGCCGATGTGTTCGACCGGAATCGAGCTCCAATCGCGTTGCTGAAAGGCGGCCAGCACATTGGGCGGCGTCATTTCTTCTCCGTTCTGCCCTTGTCCAGACCCGAGCTCAGATTGCTGAAATCGGGTTGGACATTGACCACGCCGTACTGCCGATCCTCGTCTTCGCGCACGGCCGCCATCATCCAGAGAAAATTGATCTGGCCGCCCGGGGCCGCGACGTTTGGGTGATAGCCCTGGGGCATCATCACGACGTCGCCTTCTCGGACGATGGTCGCCAGCTCGGGCTCGCGCGGGTTGGTGTAGACCAACTGCACGCCGAACGACGGCGCGGGCATGTCGATGTAGAGATAGGCCTCTTCGAGCATCGCGGCGTGTTCATGGGGCGGCCACGAGGTCCAGTTGCCCTGGGCGCTGAACGTGACGCCGGCCATGATCCGGCCAGCCTGGACGTTCTTGCCAAACAGCACGTTGAGATCGCGCTTCGAGGCCTCGCCGCCGGCGTTGAAATGCAGGCCGGGATCCTGCTGCACATCGGCGAAGCGCACATACTGCACCGGATGTTGCTTCACCACCGGCGCGGAAATCTCCGCGAGGTCACATCCTTGCGGTCCTGGCGCAATGCTGACTGATGCGTCACGCGGCACATACAGCGCGTCGTAGCGGCCAAGCGCGTACGAGGTGCCGGCGACCACGGCCGTCGCACTGCCCTTCAAGCACACGAAGCCGGTTTCTCGTTCACCCGTCTCGATGCGCAACGCCGCACTGCCGGCATCGAGGATCACCCGGCCATAATGCAAGTGCCGCGATGCGGTCGTCGTCCCTGGCGCAATGGCCTCGGTGCGGCCCTTGACAGAGGCAGTGTTTCTGACGACGCACGTGGATGGCGTAACAGGCTGAATGGTCATGACTCCTGATCCCTGATCCCTGATCCCTGATCCC
>JBDTMB010000556.1:0-3831 GCA_039934485.1 Vicinamibacterales bacterium | reverse complement strand
AGGGGACGTTGGCCAGCTCGAGCAGCCCCTGCACGGTGCCGTCCTCGCCGTACGGGCCGTGCAGCACCGGGAAGACGACATCGAGGCCGAGGCCGGTGACCACGGCGTGGCCGCCGTCATCTTCACCGGAATCCCCGGACGTGCGCCGCTCGACCGTGATCAGCGTCTCTTCCGTGGGATACGCCGCCAGCAGCGTGTCGCGTCCCGCGCGGGCGGGACTCGCCTGGGTGAGGCGCGCCTGCTGGATCACCTCCGCCGCCGACAGCGCGGCAGGCGCCCGCTCCGCCAGCGTCCAGCGCCCGTCCTTCTCGATGCGGATCGGGATCGGTTCGTAGCGCTCCCGATCGATGTACTTGAAGATCGAGGCCGCCGAGGTGACCGAGACCTCGTGCTCACCCGAACGGCCGCCGTAGATCACGCCCACCCGCAATTTCTTCATTAGGGAAATAATAGAAGGGATCAGGGATCGGGGATCAGGGATCAGCAAGTTCAAGAGCCCTGATCCCTGATCCCTGATCCCTGATCCCTGATGACGTTCACCCTGACCCACACGGATGGCGCGGCCCGCCGCGGCGTCATCCAGACGCCGCACGGGGCGATTGAGACCCCGGCCTTCATGCCGGTCGGCACCCAGGGCGCCGTGAAGGCCATGACCGTTCGCGACCTCGAGGACGTCGGCGCGAGCGTCATCCTGGGCAACACGTATCACCTCTATCTTCGGCCGGGCGACGAGTTGATCGCGCGGCGCGGAGGCCTCCATCGCTTCATCGGCTGGTCGCGGCCGATCCTCACCGACAGTGGCGGCTACCAGGTGTTCAGCCTGTCTGACCGCCGGAAAATCGAGGAGCAGGGTGTCCACTTCCGCTCGCACCTCGACGGCAGCGCACACCTGTTGACCCCGGAAAAGGCCGTCGAGATCCAGGCCAACCTCGGGTCGGATATCGCCATGGTCCTGGATGAGTGTCCAGCCCTGCCGTCGACGCGGGAAGTAATTGACACCTCTTTGCAGTTAACGGCACGTTGGGCCAAGCGCTGTCGTCACCGTTTTCAACAGATTCGGGGGGTTGAGGGTCAGACCCTACTGCAGGGTCTGACCCCAACCAACCGGGGACAGATGCAATTTGGCATTATTCAGGGTGGCACTTTTGACGATCTGAGGCGAAAAAGCGCCGAACTTACTGTATCTATTGGGTTTGATGGCTATGCCCTGGGTGGGCTGAGCGTCGGCGAGCCGAACGACACTATGTATAAGGTGGTCGAAGCGACCGCCCCCCTCCTTCCAGCCGACAAACCGCGCTATTTGATGGGGGTCGGAACCCCCCTGGACCTGGTGGAAAACGTGGCGCGGGGCATCGACATGTTTGATTGCGTCTTTCCCACCAGGAACGCCCGGAACGGCCAGCTCCTGACGAGCGAGGGGCCGCTGAACATCAAGAACGCCCAGTTCGCGGAGGACGATAAGCCGGTGGATCCGGCTTGTAGTTGTTACACTTGCCGTCACTTTTCGAGGGCCTATTTGCGGCACCTCTACATGGCAGGAGAGATGACCGGAAGCACCCTTAACACGTTGCATAACCTGAGCTTTTACCTTGACACCATGCGGCGGATTAGAGAGGCTATATCGTTTGGCGTGTACGAGAAATTCAGGCAGGATTTCCACCGGACTTATACCCGCCGCGCGTTGATTTCATGACCCCGACTGTTCCCCCTATCGGAATGGTGCTGGCCTTGGCCGCGTCACCGGATTCGGCCAGCCCGCTCATCCAGCTGCTGCCGATCGCCGCGGTGATTGCGATCTTCTATTTCGTCATCCTGCTGCCGGTCCGCAAGCAAAAGAAAAAGGTCCAGGAGTTCCTCGACGCGCTCAAGGTCGGCGATAAGGTCGTGACGTCGGGCGGCATATTCGGATCGATCGCCAAGATTGGCGACGGCTCCGTTCAACTGCAAATCGCGCCCAACGTCCGCGTAGATGTGTCACGTGCAGCAATTGTCGGTTACCAGGGCCAGGCCCCGGTGGCCGAAGCAAATCAATAAGCCATGGCGAAAAACCTGCGTTGGAAAGTCATCCTCATCCTCGGCGTCATCGCGCTGTCGGTGTTCCTGTTCTACCCCCCGGACCAGAAGATTCGGCTCGGCCTTGACCTCAAGGGCGGCGTCCACCTGGTGCTGCGGGTGCAGACCGACGACGCGCTGCGTCTCGAGACCCAGACCACGGCGGACCGGCTCGGCGAGCAGCTGAAGACGGCGGGGATCATCCCCGGCGGCATCGCCGCGACCAGCGCCACGGAGTTCACCGTCACGGCGGTGCCTCCTGACAAGGACCAGCAGTTCCGCACCGCGCTGACCGAAGTGGAAGTGAACTACAACCGCACCTCGGGCACCAACGGCAACTACACGTTCGCGCTCAAGCCGAACATCGCCTTCCAGCTGCGCGAAGACACCGTCAACCAGGCGCTGCAGACCATCGAGCGCCGCGTCAACGAGCTGGGCGTTGCCGAACCGATCGTCGCGCGTCACAGCGCCGCCGATCAGATCCTGGTGCAGATGCCCGGCGTCACCGACGTCGCCCGCGCCAAGGAAATCATCCGCTCCACCGCGCAGCTCGAATTGAAGCAAGTTGAGCAGGGGCCGTTCTCCGACGAGGCCGGCGCGCGCGCCGCCTATGGCGGCAACGTGCCGCCTGACATTCAGCTGATGCCCGGCACCATGCCGGCCGCGCCCGGCCAGCCGGCGAGCACCGCGGTCTACGCCGTGCGCCGGATTCCCGCGGTGACCGGCCGCGACCTGCGCAACGCGCGGCCCACGCTCGACGAGAACAACCGCCCCGCGGTGAGCTTCTCGCTCAACAGCGAAGGCGCCCGCAAGTTCGGCGCCTTCACGCAAGCCAACATCGGCCGCCAGCTCGCCATCGTGCTCGATGGCCGCATCGCCTCGGCGCCGACCATCCAGGGCCGCATCGACGATGAGGGCCGCATCACCGGCAACTTCACCAACCAGGAAGCGCAGGACTTGTCGCTCACGCTGCGCTCGGGCGCGCTGCCCGCGGGCCTGACCTACCTCGAAGAGCGCACCGTCGGCCCGTCGCTCGGCGCCGACTCGATCCGCGCCGGCGTGCTGGCCTCGGTCGGCGGCCTCATCGCGGTCATTATCTTCATGCTGCTCTACTACAAGCTGTCGGGCCTCAACGCCTTCGCCTCGATCGCCGTCAACCTGATGATCGTGATGGGGCTGATGGCCTACATGGGCGCGACGATGACGCTGCCCGGCATTGCCGGCTTCATCCTCACGATCGGCATGGGCGTGGACTCGAACGTGCTGATCTTCGAACGCATTCGCGAGGAATTGCGCAACGGCAAGGCGGCCCGGCAGGCGGTTGCCGCCGGCTTCGACCGCGTCTTCCTGACCATCATCGACACGCATATCGCATCGCTCATCGCTGCCGCGTTCCTGTTCCAGTTCGGCACCGGCCCGATCCGCGGTTTTGCGACGACGCTCTTCGTCGGGCTGATCTCGAACGTCTTCACCGCGGTCTTCGTGTCGCGGACGCTCTTTGAACTCGAGTTGTCGCGCCGTCACCAGACGACGCTGAGCATTTAATGGAACGCCTCGTCGGTATCACCGCGGGCCGCTCCGATGTCGCGGCCGCTCAACCGATGAACCAGGGCCACTAAGCCATGCATATTTTCGAGAACGCCAATTTCAATTTCGTCAAGTGGCGCTGGCACGCCATCGGTTTGTCGTGGGCAATTGTCGTCGCCGCGGTGATCGTGGCCTACTCGCGCGGCGGCGTGCCGATGGGCATCGACTTCACCGGCGGCACGGCGGTGGTGG
>JBDTMB010000555.1:0-3834 GCA_039934485.1 Vicinamibacterales bacterium | reverse complement strand
GTCGCGCTGCCGACATTGCTGCTGTCGTCAACGAAACCGAACCGCACCTGCGTCGTGCCTACGGGAAAAATCGACGTGTCGTCGACGTCAACGTCGATGCCGGCGCCGCCAAGGCCGATGCCCCGCGTCGGTATGGTCCCAAGCGTCGCATCAACGAGATCAACGGCGGTCGCGGCCACCAGGAACTGGTTGAGCGCCGTCGAGGCGGGTGACGTCGGGACATTACCCTGCGCGCCCTCGCTCCGCGTCGCCGCGATGCTGATAGCCGCCGGCGCAGTGACCATCGGGGGTTGAGTATCCCGAACCGTCACCGCCATCAGGTCAGTGGTAGCGGCGCCGTGGTTGTCGGTGATCGTGAGGATGAAATAGTTCAGGCCGAGCGCTGCCGGCACGCCGGTTACCACCGGTGTCGTGCTCACGACCGCGCCAAAGAAAGTGGTCCACTTATACGACACGGTATCGCCCGCGTCGGGGTCGCTCCCGCTGCCGGAGAGCGTGACCGTGGCTCCGGCCGACGACAGCGCCTCAGTCACCTGGTCCGGTCCGGCATTGGCAAGTGGCGGGTGATCGACGGTCACGACCACCGGAGACGACGTGGTGGCGTTCACTCCGTCAGACGCCTTCGCGGTCAAGGTGTGCGGACCGACCACGACCGTCGCAATGTCCCACGGGACTTCATATGGTGCTGCGGTGTCCGTGCCGATCAGTGTGGCACCGTCGTAAAACTCGACTGACGCGATGTTCGTGTTGTCGGTGGCGTTCGCCTTGACGAGCGTGGTGACGCTCACCAGGCTGCCATTCGCCGGAGCGGTCAGACTCACCGTGGGCGGAACGCCATCGCCATTGTTCACCGTGATCGCGACGCCGGCCGAGGTGCTCACGTTCTCGAGCGTGTCGTACGCCCGCGCGGTCAGCGTCCTCGGGCCGTTGGGCCATTTGAACGTGTCCCACACCACGCTGTATGGCGGGCTGGTCGCCACACCGATCAACCCGTTATCCGCGTAAAACTCGAGGCGCGTGATGCCATCCGGATCGATGGCATTGGCCGAGACCGTGGTCAACCCCTGCAGCGAGCTGCCGCCCGCCGGACTCGTCACCGACACGGTTGGTCCCGTCGGGTCTCCAGCGCCAGCCAGTTGCCTGAGGATCCACGTGGTCGCCTGGGCCCCTTGGTTGTTATCGACGATGAAGAGGTCGGTCCAGTTATCGGGCCAGCCGTTGAGCGGGCCGCTGAAATCGCCCGCCACCATCAACTTCGGCTGGCTCCCCACCGAGTAGGTTGGGGCGTCGAAGAATGTGCCGTCCCCGTACCCAAGGTAAACGTAGACGCGGTGGCCAGTCTGATCAGCTACGGCGAAGTCGAGCTTATGGTCTTTATTGAAATCGGAAACGACGGTGCTGCCAATCGTCCCGTCGGGAATCAGATGCGCCTCGGCCTGCGCGGCAAAGGCCCCGTTCCCCAAGCCCAGTGACACGAACGCATAGTTTTGAAAAGGTCCGCCTGAAATCGTCTGAGCTCGGATCGCGCCGACCATGTCGAGGTACGCGTCGTCGTTTGCGTAGCCAAGCGCGAATGACAGATGGTTGCCTTGCTGGCTATAAAAGAGCGGGCTGCCAATGCCGGCCGACGAGCCAACAAACCCACCGGTTCCGTTACCAAGGAAGACCTCGGCGCCGGACGCAAACCGCGTAACGATGTCCACGTTGTGGTCACCGTTGAGATCGACCGCCCACATCGGACCCGGCACGCTCGAGACGAGGCCGGTGGGGAACTTCGGCGCCTCGAAGGTGCCGTCACCCTTACCGAGATATACCCGCAAACCTCTGACACCGCTATCGCCGACCGCCAGGTCCTGCTTGCCGTCGTTGTTGAAATCCGCAATGACCGCGTCATTCAGATTGGTGTTCGCCGCAGTCAAGCAGGTCTTGATGGCAAAGCCAGGGCGGGCGCCTCCGGTGCCGAGCAACACCACCGTACCGTTGTTCGTGCTGTTGCAGAACGCGGTGTCGGCCGACGATTTGGTGCCCGACTGGGTGACCGCAAGGTCAACGATGCCGTCGCCGTTGAAGTCGCCGCTGGCCAGGCCAAGTGCGTAGGGCGTAACCAGCGAATTATCGAGTGGAAGCGAGCCGGTGGAGCTGGTGCCCGGCCACCCAGCCGTGTTGCCTAAATGGAAATGGACCCTGGCTGAGTTTCCCGCCGCCGTCAGCACGGCCACATCGCGGCGACCGTCGTTGTTGAAATCTGCCGACTCGACGTCCGTCGGCAAAATGTCGCCTCCCTCGACGGATTGCGCCGGCACGAGAAAACTCACAGCGGGCAGCTGCGCCTGAGCAGCACTCACCGAAGACCAGGGTTGTCTGGTATCGGTCGCGACTGCGACGGCAAAAGCCGCCAACAGAAGACTTCGAAGGAAACGAGTTACCACTGACATCCTTCCGCCACAGTCCCAATTCTGGCAGGACTGCGGCACAGCTTGGCGACCATCTCGGCCTGTACGGATCAGTCAGGCCGCTGGATCTACGGTGAAACCGTAAACCCGACCCATTGCTCTGTCGACTGTTTGCTCCGGTTGTCCGTGACGCTCACCTTCAACTTAAAATCGCCGAAGGTGAACGAACCGAGTGGCACAACCATACCGGCGTTCAGGATTCCTGACGCCGGATCGAACGCGTCTCCCAGGGTCGAGGCTGTCAATAGCTGCGGCTTGATCTTGTTGAACAAATTCAGCCGCTTCGTACCTTGCTCGTAAAACAAGTATTCAACCGTCACGTCTGGCTTTTCTTCGTCCTTCGCTCGCCAATTAAAGATTCGAAACGCCACGCGAATGGCGCCGCCTTGCGGAAACTGTCCCTTCACAGCCGGCACGATGGTGGTGGGGCCGAAGCTGAAGGGCCGCATCTCGCCACGCCGCCCCGCGGTCGCCTCCTCGCCGAGCACGATCGGCGTCACGACCAGGGCGCTGCCCCAGACATCCGGGACCGTAAATTTCGATTTGGCGAGCACCGCGGTCACGCCCGCCGCCGTCTTGAATTCACCAACGGCCGCCTGGCTTTCGTAATCACCGGGCGGAAGCACGAACTCATGAACGAACCGCGCGTGGCCCGCCGCTCCAGAGCCCGTCGCGTTTCCCATCACCCGCGATGTCTGCCCGGCCGCCGCGACGGTCACGACGCGCAGCCGGATCTCAGCTCCCTGGGGCAACTCTGCGCCGACGACGATCGGCACGCGAACCAGGGGCTCCTTGCCCCTCAACACATCGACCTGCACCAGCACGGGAATCGCCGTCGCCGACGGAGCGAGCGCCGTTCCATTCAGCACGTAGGTACCCGGCGCGGTGGCCGCGGCCCGTTGCATGACCAGGTCGAGGGCATTCGCGCGAGCGGCGGCCGCCGGCGCCTGGCTATTGGCGGCGAGCGGTAACGACACGCCTGCAACCAGCGCCAGCACTGCGCAGACGCGGGCCGCGTTCACGATCACTTGGTGACGTACCATTCTTCGACCTTCCGAAAGGGCTCGCCCGGCGCTGAAGGCATCCGGAGCAGGAACGAGCCTGCGGACGCAAACCGGCGAGTGGGACCGAACGTGACCGACGGATACGCCGTCGGGTAGGGGGAACGGCTGGTCATATGCTCGATGGTCTCAACAAAATACTCGCGCGAGCCGATCGTGCGCGGCCGGCTGAGGGCATCGGCGGCCAGCGTCACCGCGAAGAGGGCGTTGACGGCCACGCGCGGATCCGCCGGCGTGATCCCGGTTGCTTTCATCCACCCCAGCGACCGTGCGGCGTGACGCTCGAACTCGTCGGGCGCACGAAGGGATGTGCGAGCAGG
>JBDTMB010000554.1:0-3837 GCA_039934485.1 Vicinamibacterales bacterium | reverse complement strand
TCTCGTCGTCTTCCGAGATCTGGTGTTCCTTGAGCATCTTCTTCAGCTTATCGTTGGCCTCGCGCCGAACCACGCGGACGTGGTTGCGGCCTTCTTCGGCCATCTTGTGCACGTGGCGCGACAACTCCTTGCGGCGCTCCTCGGTGAGCGACGGGATCGGGATGCGCAGGACCTTGCCGTCGCTGGCCGGGTTGAGGCCGAGATCCGACAACCGGATCGCGCGTTCGAGCGCCGCCATCAGCGAGGCGTCGAAAGGCTGGGCCACAATCAGCGCCGGCTCGGGGATTGACAGCGTGGCCACCTGGTTGAGCGGCATCTTACTGCCGTACGCCTCCACTTGCACGCCGTCGAGCATGCTGGTGGTGGCGCGGCCGGTGCGGACCCCGGCGAGTTCCTTGCGGACGAACTCAATTTGCGCGTCCATGCGCTCCTTGATCTCCGCGTGCAGTCCCTTGATGTCTGTGACGTCCATGACGAAGCCTCGTTCTAAGCGGTGACTTTCGTGCCCACCGTCTCACCCATGACCACCCGGCGGATGTTCCCGGGCGTCTTGAGGTTGAACACGATGATGGGGAGCTTGTTATCCATGCAGAGCGAGATCGCCGTCGCGTCCATGACCTGCAGGCGCTCCTGGAGCACTTGAAGATAGGAGATGCGATCGTAGCGGGTGGCGGTGGGATTGGTCACGGGATCGGCGGTGTAGACGCCGTCGACCTTCGTGCCTTTGAGGATGACTTCGGCCTTCATTTCCATCGCCCGAAGGGCGGCGGCGGTATCGGTCGTGAAGTACGGATTGCCGGTGCCCGCGGCGAAGACGACGACGCGGCCCTTTTCCAGGTGGCGCACGGCGCGGCGGCGGATGAACGGCTCGGCGACGGCGCGCATTTCGATGGCGGTCAGCACCCGGGTCTGGACGCCGCAATGCTCGAGCGCATCCTGCAGGGCCAGGGCGTTGATCACCGTGGCGAGCATGCCCATGTAGTCGCCGGTCGAGCGATCCATCCCGCGCGCGCTGGCGGCGAGGCCGCGGAAGATGTTACCGCCGCCGATGACGATGCCGGTCTCGACGCCGAGGCCCTGGATTTCGGCGACGTCCTGGGCGATGCGGGTGGCCACGGCGGGGTCGATGCCGTAGTTCTGGTCGCCCATCAGCGCTTCGCCAGACAGTTTCAACAGGATGCGTTTGTAGTGGGGGGGCGTGGCTGGCGGCTCGGAAGGCACGAACCGATTATAAGTGCGTACGGTGCCTAAGCTGCGCACGGTGCGGGTTGGCCAGCTGGCACCAGCACCGTACGCCCTCCAGGGACCGAACGCACCCCAGGCCGCCTAGCCTTGCGCGGTTTCCCCGAGCTTGAAGCGCACGAAGCGCGTGATCGTGACGTTCTCGCCGGTCTTGGCCGTCGCCGCCGCCACCATCTGCTTGATGGTCACGTTGGGGTCGCGCACCGAGGGCTGATCCATGAGGCAGACCTGCGAATAGAAGCTATCGAGCTTGCCTTCGACGATCTTCTCGATCACGTTGGCCGGCTTGTTCTGGCCGGCGAACTGCGCGCGGTAGATCTCTTTTTCCTTGTCGAGAATCTCGGCGGGCACGTCTTCGCGCCTGACGTAGGTGGGGCTGGCCGCGGCGATGTGCATCGCCACTTCCTTGGCGAGCTTCTGGAAATCGTCGGTGCGGGCCACGAAATCGGTCTCGCAATTGATTTCCACGAGCACCCCGACCTTGCCGCCCATGTGGATGTAGTGGCCGATCAGGCCGTCCTTGGCGACGCGGCCCGCCCGCTTCGCCGCCTGCGCGAGGCCCTTCTTGCGAAGCAACTCCACGGCCCGGTCGATATCGCCATTGGCTTCGTCGAGGGCCGACTTGCAATCCATCATTCCTGCGCCGGTCTTGTCGCGCAGTTCTTTCACCTGTGCTGCTGAGGCTGCCATTTCACTCACTCCTGAGGTCGTGTACATGAAACGCGCCGGCCCGGTGTTCCCGCAGCCGGCGCGAAGGTGATGGCCGAACCCGGCTTACGCGGTCGGCGCGGGCGTTTCGGCCGGACGCTGTGGCTTGCGGATGTCGGCGGGGCGCACGGTGCGGCGAGCCTCGTCGGCGGCGGCGGCTTCGGCATCGGCCGCGGCCTGTTCGGCCACTGCCGATTCGCGTTCGGTGCGGCCGGAAATCACGGCGTCGGCGATCCGCGAGACGAAGAGCTTCACCGAGCGCAGCGCGTCATCGTTGCCGGGGATCACGAAATCGACCTGGTCCGGATCGCAGTTGGTGTCGACCAGGCCGATCACCGGAATCTTCAGCTTGCGCGCTTCGTCGACCGCGATCTGTTCCTTGCGGGTGTCGACGACAAACAGCGCATCCGGCAGGCGGCCCATGTGGCGGATGCCTTCGAGGTTCTTGAGCAGCTTCTTCTTTTCTTTCTCGGCCTTGGCGATTTCCTTCTTCGGCATCGACTCGTAGCGGCCGTCGGTGGCCATCGCTTCGAGATCGCGCAGGCGCGCGATGCTGCGCTGAATGGTCGTGAAGTTGGTCAGCAGTCCGCCGAGCCAGCGCTCGTTGACGTAATACATGCCGCAGCGGGTCGCTTCTTCGGCGACCACGTCCTGGGCCTGTCGCTTGGTGCCCACAAAGAGGATGCTCTTGCCTTCGGCCGACAGCTGGCGCACGAAATCCTCTGCCTGGCGGTAGTGCTTGACGGTCTTGCCGAGGTCGAGGATGTAGATGCCACTGCGTTCCCCGAAGATGAACGGCTTCATCTTGGGATTCCAACGCTTGGTCTGGTGTCCGAAGTGCACACCTGCTTCGAGCAGGTCCTTCATCGCGAGCGGGGTCAAGCTGCCTCCATCCATGGGTTAACGCTTACTGAACTGGAACCGTTTACGGGCGCCGGCCATGCCGTATTTCTTGCGCTCTTTCGAGCGGGCATCGCGCGTGAGCAGGCCATCTTTCTTGAGACGCGGCCGGAGTTCGAGGTTGAACTCGCAGAGCGCGCGGGCGATGCCGAGGCGGATGGCCCCAGCCTGGCCCGAGATGCCGCCGCCGGACACCGTGGCCAGCACGTCGAACTGTTCCGCGGTCTCCGTGAGGATGAGCGGCACTTTCACCAGGATGCGATGCGTTTCGATCTGGAAGAATTCGGCGAACTCGCGCTGGTTGACCTTGATGGCGCCCGTGCCCGGGCGGAGGAACACGCGCGCGGTGGATTTCTTGCGCCGTCCCGTTGCGTAGAATTCTGTAGCTGCCAAGATTATGCGACCTCGAAGGCGGTGGGTTGCTGGGCGGCGTGCGGGTGCTTCTCACTCGCATACACCTTCAACTTGCGGAACATCGCATCACCGAGTTTCGATTTCGGCAGCATTCCGCGAACGGCTTCTTCCATCATGCGCACCGGCTTCTCGACCCGCACGACCTTGGCGCGATCCTCGCGCAGGCCGCCCGGATAACCGCTGTGGCGCTGGTAGACTTTTTGCTCTTCCTTGCGCCCCGTCAGCTTGACCTTCGCGACATTGAGGATCACCACGTGATCACCGGTGTCGAGAAACGGGGTATAGATCGCTTTGTGCTTGCCCTGAAGCAGCTTCGCGGCATCGGTCGCAACGCGACCAAGCACCTTGCCGTTGGCGTCGATCACATGCCAGCGGCTGGTAATGGCCTTGGGGCTCGGTACGTAAGTAGGCATCGAATCAGTGTTCCTTGGTTCTCGTCCGGGTCGTCCCTTCCGCCTCCACGGCGGAAACGGCAAACCAAGATAATACAAGTACTTCGGCCTAAAAACAAGATGCTCAGCACCCAGCACCCAGCACCCAGCACCCAGCACCCAGCACCCAGCACCTAGCACC
>JBDTMB010000553.1:0-3846 GCA_039934485.1 Vicinamibacterales bacterium | reverse complement strand
GAGACTCACCACCGTCTGGGAGATGGCACGATGATCCACGTCTCGATCGAGACCGGCGGCGCGGGCCCGGCCGCGCCGCACGCGCAGCCCGCCTTCGAGGACGGCTGGCGCCGTGTGACGATGGTGACGCGATGAAGCACGCGATGAAGAACACGGAGAAGATATGCACCAGCCACTGGCGCTGATACCTCCGCGCCAGCCAGGTGAACACGACGACGGCGGCAAACGCGACGACCATGTTGAGAATCTTGGCGACCAGTTCCGCCTCGGACGCCGAGACATGCCACGAGAGCAGGTTGACACCGGCCTCGTCGAACTGGCCGATGAAGGCCGTCTTCTTGAGCGGCTTCAGGATCCAGAACGTGGAAATCACGAGGAAAAAACAGGTTGACATGGCGGCCGAGAAGACGCGCTCGCCCGCCCGGCAGTCCAGGCAGGTCTTGAACATCGTCGCGGCGCGGGTCTTCCAACTCATCGCGGGTTCTCAGGTCTGTCTGTCATGACACGCCAACAATTCAGCGTACTTGGCTCACTGAGGTGCGGCGCGAGGTTGTGCGATGGGTGTGAGCCGTGTCACACCTGTGCAGGCGGAAGTTTGGTTACCCGAGTGCGTCGGCGACGATCCCGCTTTCCTGGACGGTCGCGCTCAGTCCGAACATCACCGGGCGGCAATGACGCCGGGGCGGCGGCTCACGGCGCCAGACCCGCGTCAAGCGACTTGAGCCAGGCGCTCAGCCGGTCGCCGCCGTCCTCGGGCAGCGGCCCGGCGGCCTTCGCGTCCTCGTGCCACTTGACCGCGGCGTCGAGCGCCGCTATCAGGCGCACCCGATCGAACGGTTTAATCAAGTACGCCAGGACGCCGGCCCGCAGGCTGACCACCGGGGGCACCGTGCTCACCCCCGTCGCCAGCACGACCGCGGCCATCGGGTAGCGCCGCCGAAGCTCTCCGGTCAGCCACAGGCCGTCATGACCGCCCGGCATCTGCACGTCGCAAAACACGACATCCGCCGGCCGCCGGACGAAGGCCGCGAGGGCGGCCGCGGCGTTGTCCGCTTCCATCACTTCGTGGCCAGCGGCGGAAATCCACCGCCTGAGAAGCTCTCGCAGGTCTGCTTGATCATCGACAACCAACACCAGGGACATGCATTACTCCATTGAAGCGCCGACCGTGACGAGCGGGTCGACTTGGCGCGGGAAGTAGCCAGCCAGACAGGTCAGCGCGGGTTCGACCAGATCGGGATCGAAATGGTGGCCCGCGCAGCGGCGGACCTCCGCCGCCGCTGCTGCGAAGGACACGGCCGCGTGGTACGGACGCGAATTGGTCATGGCATCGACGGCATCGACAATGGCGAAGACGCGCGCGCCGAACGGAATCGCGTCACCCGTCAGGCCGCGGGGATAGCCGCGGCCGTCGAACTTCTCATGGTGCGAGTAGACCATCTCGGCGGCTCCTTTCAGGAACTCAATCCCGGACAGAAACTCGAAGCCGTACTCGGCATGCCGAACCATCACGCGCCACTCCTCGTCCGTGAGCTTGGCGGGCTTACACAGGATCCGGTCGGGGATCTTGAGCTTGCCGATGTCATG
Source organism: Vicinamibacterales bacterium (assembly GCA_039934485.1). Classification (GTDB taxonomy): domain Bacteria; phylum Acidobacteriota; class Vicinamibacteria; order Vicinamibacterales; family UBA2999; genus 12-FULL-67-14b. The sequence continues at coordinate 2,259 of JBDTMB010000553.1, read as the reverse complement.
CAGGAGCGCGCCGTGCTCGATCTGGATCAGATCGCTGCCCGCGATTCCCAGGGTCCGGGCAATCCCCGTGGTCTGCGCCGACACCCGTCTCGAGTGACCGCCGGTGCCCTGGTCCCTGAGATCGAGCGCCATGGCAAGGGAGTCGAGCGTCGCGGTGTGCACGGTCGTGAGGTCGCGCAACGCCTCGTTCAGCGCCTGGGTCTGTTCCGCCACCAGCGTTTCGAGCCGCGCTCGATAGGCGGTGTTCTCCATCAGCAGTCGTCGGTGCTCCAACGCCCGCGACACGGCGCGCGCGACCGCTCCCAGGTCGATCGGCTTGAGCAGGAAGTCGATGGCGCCGCGCTTCATGAGGTCAACGGCCAGCGCCGTTTCGTCCTCAGCGGTCAGAAACACGACTTCGACGGCCGGGTCGATCGCCTTGATCGCATCGAGCAGTTCGGAACCCGACACATGCGGCATCGCGAAGTCGAGGACGCACACGTCTGGTTGCAAACGATGGAAGGCGTCGATCGCCTCGCGGGGGTCGGACCGGCCGACGACACAATGCCCCTCTCGACTGAGGGCACGCTCGATGACACCGACCATCTCAGGGTTGTCATCGACAACCAGAATCCTCGCCGCCTGGCTCATGTTCGCACCACTCGGCGTCAGTTGGGCCAGCGGGCGTACGACCCGTCGTCACGGTGCACGAGAAACCGCGTTTCGGCCAACGTCGTGAGCAGGCCACGCGCGATCGGGTCGCTGACGCCCCAGAGCCGAGCCGCCTGCGCCGGGGTCAGCCTTAGACCCGGCATTTCGAGGAACTCGCCGCGCACCCGATCGAGCAGCGCCGATGGGGGCGCCTGCAAGGCGTCAGCCGACGCCATCAGTTTGAACTTGCGCATGGACATGACAACTCCTCCGATTCGATCCGGCGACACGGCTGGCACGCGTCGCTCAGGAGTAGTCCATGGGCCGCAGGCCTTGTTACGGCTGGATTGTCTTTAAGTGATTCCTCTCACACCGCGTCGTCACACCCTCGGACCGAGGGTCGCCACGATCGGTCAGGAATCGGGCATCCGCGCGTAGCATTCGGCGGGGTCACGAGGAGTGGCTCCGCCGGGTTCAAGAACACGTCGGGCCCGGATGGTCAGACTGACCCACAGGATGCTGGCGACGAGAAGGGCGTAGAATAGGCCATTGGACCCGGACCCGGCTGGAGCACCAACCAATCCCAGGTAGAGGAACAGCGCGCACAGGCCCTCGGCCACCCGCGTCCCCACCCCGTCCACAAGCAACTTCGCCTCGGTGCGGCAGCCGGCGCCAATCAGCAGGTAGGTCTGCTCCCAGCTCGATCGGTGGACCGACGATTTGAGCCCGCCCTCGGTCAGTCGCAGCACGGCGTGCATGGTTCCCGACGCCAGGCCGAGCACCGCCGGCAGCAGTCCGACGATGGCGCCGGGAAGTATCAGGAGCGAGCTGGTCAAGCCGATCGCCGCCTGCAGACGCGGCGCCACGAACCATTGAATGGCGAGCGCAGCCAGACTGAGACCGATGTAGAAATTGGCGAACAACGCCGTCCGATCGCCATCGGCGCCGGAGTACGCCGCTGCTGCGCGATAGAACTGAAACTCAATCAGCACGCCGCAGACTGCGGTCAGAGCTGCGATCGACAGCAGGAGCCGAACGTAGCGCTGTCCAAAGGCGGTCGTGAATGCCGGCGCGGCGACGATCGGGCCAGTAAGGACCGGCGCCTCGACCGGCGAAAAGCGCCGGTGTGTAAGCACCATCGCCAGCATGGCCGCGGCCAGCACGACCGCGCTGATCAACAGCAGGCCGCGCGGCGCCACCCACGGTGCGAGGCCACGGGCGAGACCCGCGCCGAGCAGACCGCCGAGAATTGACGCCGCACCCGCGCCGCTGAAGGCGCTGGCCAGATCCGGTGAATCGCGCCCAATGATCTCGCCAGCCAGCAGCCACGCCAGCGAAAACAAGCCGCCGAACACCACCGGGACGAGCATGAAGAAGAACGTCATCGCCGGACTGCCGCCTGGGGTGCCAGCGACCGCGCCGACCAGCAGCACCAGCGACATCGCCCCGGTGGCCACCAGACGCGCCCGCCGCGCCCCAAGCGACCGGACCAGTGACAACAGCCCTGCCGCCATCGGCAGCGAAGCCTGCGAGGGGGACACGCCCCACAGCGCCAGGATGTCGTCGCGGGCCGAGTTCATCAGCCCCATGAGGTCGAGCTCTTCGAGCGTGGCAGCTGTCCGGTTGAAG
>JBDTMB010000552.1:0-3855 GCA_039934485.1 Vicinamibacterales bacterium | reverse complement strand
TAACGTGACGACTCTATGCCCGGTTCGTGGGATTCAACGCATGCGGCCGGCTGGCCGTCTGCGCGTGGGGAGGCACTCTGACATGTCGCGTGTTCATCGAGCGACAGCCCTGCTCCGGCTGGCTGTCGCACTGCTCGTTCTCATCGTTCCTTCAATCGCCCGCGCCCAGATGGACGCCGGGTCGCTTCGTGCGCTGATCATCGACCAGTCGGGCGGGGTCGTGCCCGGCGCCACGGTGACCACGAACAACGCGGCGACCGGTGTGGCACACAACCTCGTGTCTGACAGCGAAGGCTACGTCACCTTCTCGCCGATTCAGCGCGGCACTTACAACCTTCGCGTCGAGCTGAATGGGTTCCGCACCCGCGAGATCAAGGCCATCACCGTCGACGTCAACGAGCGCAAGTTCCTCCGCGTGGCGCTGGACGCGGCGGGCGTGTCTGAAACTGTCGAGGTCACAGCCGGTGTCCGGACGCTGCAGACCGAAGAGGGCTCGCTCGGTCAGGTCATCCGCGGTGACATCGCCACGCAACTTCCGCTGGCCGGACGCCGCTACACGGAACTCGCATTGCTCGTGCCCGGCGCGACGCCGAGCAGCATGACGCTCGACACGCGCGGCCCCGGTTGGTTTTTGGTCAACGGCAACACGCAGACGCAGAACAACTTCATGCTCGATGGGTTCGACAATAACAACGGCACGCAGAACGCGCAGTCGCTCTCGTCGCAGGTCGTACAGCCGAACCCTGACGCGATCGACCAGTTCAAGGTCCAGACCAACAGCTTCTCGGCCGAGTTCGGCCGGTCCGCCGGGGCCGTCGTCAACGTGTCGATCAAGTCGGGCACGAATGCGCCGAGGGGCTCGGCGTGGTACTACAACCGCGATGCGTCGCTGGCGTCGATTTCCTGGAACGCGCAGCACAACAAACTGCCGAAGGACGATCTCGCCTGGAACCAGGGCGGCGCCACGTTCGGCGCACCGATCATCAAGAACAAGCTCTTCTACTTCGGCTCGTACGAAGGCTTCCAGCGCTCGTTCTCGCAGTCCGGCGTGGTGTCGGTACCTGACGCCAACATCCGCACCGGCGTGTTCCCGACGACGATCACCGACCCGCAGACCGGCCAGCCGTTCCCTGGCAATACTATCCCGCAGGATCGCTGGGACCCGCTCGCGTTGAAGATCCTCGGCGCCTGGTCGCTCCCGAACCGCGCCGGCACCACGTCGGCGGCCGGCATCAACACCAACAACTATGCCTACCAGGCGCCGGGGACCGAGAACACGCACAAGGTCGACCTTCGGAGTGACTTCGTGCAAAGCACCAACAATCGATTCTTCGTCCGCTACAGCATGCTGAGGCAGCGCATCTACCGCGATCAGATTCTCGAAGGCATCGTCGAACAGGCCGGCAACCAGGGCGAACAGTACAACCTCAACCACAACGCGGGCGCCAGCTGGAACCGGCTCTTCGGCCGGTACGTGAACGAGATGCGCGTGGGCTACACGGCGACCAACGCCGATTTTGCGCAGCCGACGGCCACGGGCATGAAAGCCGACGAGTTCGGGTTCAAAGGCCTCCCCGAGTCACAGCTGACGACCGGTGGCATCCCGGCGATCAGCATCTCGAACTACTCGCAGGTCGGTATCCGCAACTTCCGTCCGCAGTTCCAGAACCCTCGCGCCATCCAGTTCCTCGACACCGTATCCGCGCTCGTCGGCCGTCACACGCTAAAGATGGGCGTGGAAGTCCGCCAGAAGAAGGACGTCGAACTAGACGACGAACGCGTCGGACCGGCGTATACGTTCAACGGCACCTTCACCGGCAACGCGCTGGCCGACTTCATGCTCGGTTCGGCCCAATCCTTTGTGGCGGTGACCAAGACGGTCGTCGACTACCGGCAGCAGGCGTATTCCGGGTTCCTGCAGGATGACCTGAAGGTCTCGCCGAACCTCACGGCGAACGTGGGCCTGCGCTACGAGTACACCACGCCGATGTACGGCCACGGCCAGTACGTGAATATCAACTTCGATCCGTCGAAGGGCCAGCTGTACTCGGCCGGCGGCAATGACCCGTACGCGCAGGATGTCGACCGGAACAACTTCGCACCGCGCCTCGGCCTGGCCTGGCAGATCAAGCCGGACAAATACGTGCTCCGCGCCGGTTATGGGATCTTCTACTCGGGCGAGGAGATTCATGGCTCGGACGACATGATGGTGTTCAACCGACCGCAGCTCACCCGCGCCCAATTGAATGCGAGCGGCACGGGCTTCACCGCGACACCGGCGATTCGTCTCTCCGATCCGTTTCCGAGTTCGCTGCTCTCGAACTACGACTCAACGACGGTCAGCGTGCGCGCCCACCAGCGCAACTGGGACATGCCGCAGGTCCAGCAGTGGAACGTCGCCATGGAAACACTGCTCCCATGGCAGTCGACCTTCGAGGTGGCGTATGTCGGCAATCGCGGCTCCAACCAGATTGTCTCGCTGCCTCTCAACGCCGTGCAGTGGGGGCAGAACGGGGCACTGGCGGCGAATCGCCCGTATCCGCAGTGGCAGCAGATCTCGATGTTCTTCACGGCCGCGCAGTCGAAGTACGACTCGCTGCAGCTGAAGTTCGAGAAGCGCCAGTCGCATGGTCTCTACCTGCTTGGGAGCTACACGTTCGCCAACTCCCTCGAAGAGGCCGGCGGGTGGGCCGCCGGCGGACACAGCATCCAGAACAACATCCTGTCGGACTATTCGAACCTTGATGCCGTGCTGCGTGCGGCACGCGGCCCCAACTCGCAGGTCGCGCGTCATCGCCTGACGCTCACCGAGGTGTGGCAGCTGCCGGTTGGCCGCGGACGTGCGATTGGCGGCGGTATGTCGCCGGCCCTCGACGCGGTCATCGGCGGATGGCAGCTCTCGAGCGTCACCTCGATCCGCACCGGCATGCCGGTCGACGTGACGCTGGCCAGTTCGGGCACGAATCCGGCAACGGGCCTGCCCTACAGCTTCCTGAACCGGAACGGCGGCGGCATTCTTCCTGACGCCACGGGTGTGGATCCGAACAGCAACTCGTCAACCGACGATCTGCTGCACTGGCTCAATCCGGCGGCCTACGCGGTGCAGGCGGTCAACACACCTGGCAACGCCAAGCCGGTCAGTGCATGGGGGCCGGGGGCGCGGACGACGGACCTGAGCCTGGTGAAGCGGTTCACGTTCAACTCCTTCACCGCCGATCTCCGGGCAGAGGCGTTCAACCTCTTCAACACCGTGAATTACGCCAATCCGAACGGCAGTTTCGGAAGCGCGGCGTTCGGCCAGATCACCAGCGCCGGCGATCCCCGTATCGTCCAGCTCGCGGTCCGCGTCGGGTTCTAACCGTTCTACTCGCTTCTACAACATGCGCTTCCATCTCGTCCTACTCTCGTTCATCGTCGCGGTGCCGGCGCTCGTGCCGGCACTCGCGACAGCACTCGTACTACCGCACGCGGCAACCCAGGCGGCTGCCGCCGAGGCCACGACCATCACCCTGTCCGGCGTGGTGACGACCGCCGACAAGGGGAATTACCAGGAACGCGCATTCGAGGTGCCCGCCGCCGTCACCCGCATCGACGTCGACTTCGCCTACGACAACCGCGGACAGGGAACGGAGCTCGAGGTCGGGCTGTTCGATTCCCAACGCTTCCGTGGGACGAGCCGCTTCAGCAAGGACCACTTCCACTTGACGGAGTTCGAGGCGACGCCGTCGTACTTCGCGGGCCCGCTGCCGGCCGGGACGTGGCGGCTGTCGTTGGGCATCCCGTCAATCGGAGCCGGACAATCGTCGAAGTGGACGGCGACGATTCGCCTGTCGACGCGAAGCACGCCGATCGAAG
>JBDTMB010000551.1:0-3862 GCA_039934485.1 Vicinamibacterales bacterium | reverse complement strand
GACCTGTTCTTTCCGGAGAAGCGCCCCTTCTTCCTCGAGAACGCCTCGACCTTTCAATTCGGCTCGCCGCAGGCGATCGACTATTTCTTTACGCGCCGGATTGGATTGTCGGCGGCCGGGGTGCCGATCGACATCATCGCGGGCAGCCGGCTGAGCGGCAAGATCGCGGGGTGGACGGTGGGCGCGCTCGACATCCAGACCGCCGACGCCAAGAACGCGGCCGGCACCCAGGTGGTTGGGCCGGCCAACAACTTCGCCACCGTGCGCGTGCAGCGTGAGGTCGGCCGTTCGAGCTACGGGGCGATCTTTGTCAACCGGCAGGGCACCGGCGATCACGCGGCCGCCGAGGACTGGAATCGCACCTACGGCCTTGACGCGAACATTCAGGTGTCACCCTCGCAGCGGCTGTCGATGTTCTTCGGCCGCACCGACACGCCGGGCCCCACAGGCTCGGACTACTCCGGCCGCGCTTTTTACAACTTCACCAACAACCTGTGGACGGTGTCGGGCGGCTACTCCCAGGTGGGCGAACGCTTCAATCCCGAAGTCGGATACCTGCCGCGGCGCGGCTATCGGCGTCCGGAATTCCGCGCTTTCTTCCAGCCGCAACCGAAGCACATCCCGTGGATTCGCCGCTTCTCGCCCCACGTGTCCTACAACGCCTACTACGGCTTTGACGACAAGCTGCAAACCTCGATGACGCACCTCCACCTGCTGGAGATCCAGCCCGCCCGGGGCGGCCGCTTCGGCGCCTTCTTCGACAACAGCAAGGACAACCCTACGGCGCCCTTCGTGGTCTACAACCGGGACGGCAAGCGGGTGGTGATCCCGGCGGGCGACTACTCGTGGTGGCAGAGCGCGGTCGAGTACAACCACGACCCCAGCGCGCGCGTGACCTTCACGAGCCGCTTTCGCACCGGCCACTATTACGATGGTGACTTCAACGCGGTCGAGCTCACCAGTGATTACCGCATCACCTCGCGCATGACCGCCAGCGCCGGCTGGACGCGCCAGGACATCAAGCTGCCGTACGGTGCGTTTGTCAACAACCTGGTCCCGATCAAGGCGAGCTATTCGTTCACGACGCTCGCCAGCCTGTCGGCGCTGTTGCAGTACAACAGCCAGACCGCGCAGTTCTCCTCGAACATCCGCCTGGCGATGTTGAGCCGCAGCGGCACCGGCCTCTACGTCGTGTATAACGACCGCAAGGACACCACCAGCTACACCGCGATCGACACGCTGGGCCGCTCGTTCGTCGTCAAGTACACGAGGCTGTTCGACTTCTAGCAGGTGGACGCTGACGCCATCGGGCTCATCGTTGGTGTCCTCGCCTTCGGCGTCATCTTGATTCTATTGGGTCGCGGCATCCGGGCCCCGCGGTCGGTCGCCGCGGTGATGGCGTCGCGCGCGCAGCTGAAGCGGTACGTAATCAACAACCCCACTGGCGGCGGAGTGGTGGACGCGGCCGTTCTCCCCGGCACCGGGCGCGGGTATTTCCGCGAGGTGGTGGGCGAATCGGTGTATCAGGACGCCCTGGTAGCGTGCGGGGCCGACGCCCAGGGCGACAGCGAACTGTCGGTCATCCTCGCTCCGGAACCAGGCGCCGTGGCCGTCAAGACCCTTCAGGACGCCACCATCGGCTATCTCGGTTCCGAGGACGCCAGGCGCTACCAGCCCATGCTGCTCGAGCTACAGCGGCGTGGCGTGGTCAGTATCTGCGGGGCTAAATTGTTTGGCGGCCTGGGCGAGCAGAAGACGATCGGCGTGTGGCTCGATCTCGACGAGCCGGCGAGCGTGGCGAAGCTGCTGGGCGTGGAATAGGCCCACCTTCGCGGCTTCCGCCGACGCGCTTCGCGCTGTGGCGGACGGGTTGCCGCTACGGTGGGCAACCTTCGCGCACTTCAGGGCGAAGGGTGGTGGCCAGGGAGGGAATTGAACCCCCGACACCACAATTTTCAGTCGTGTGCTCTACCAACTGAGCTACCTGGCCTTAAGACAGACTGACGATTATATCGCAGAGGTTTTTAGCGGCGCAAGGTCGGAGCGCGTCCTCCGAGGACCAACCAGCCACTCAAGAGGCCAACGAGCGCGCCGGCCAGCACGTCGCTCGGCCAATGCACGCCCAGGTAGAGCCGCGTGAAGGCGATAGCAGCGGCTAGCGGCCACATCACCCAGCCGGCGGCGGGGAAGAGGGCCGTTCCCGCCAGCGCGCCGGCGACGGCAGTGGCGGCGTGCCCCGAGGGGAATGACGCCGTCAGCGGGCGCTGATCGATCAGCTGGATCTCCTGATCGACTTCAAACGGACGCCTGCGATCGACCATCGGCTTGATGAACCCGTCGACGATCATCCAGGTGAAGAGCGCCGCCAGGATCAGCCGCCACGCGGCGGCGCGTCGGGCTGGGAAGACCGCGGCGATCGCGCCAATCACGATCCAGATGAACCCGCCGCCGCCAATGGTGGAGAGAAACACCATCACGCCATCCAGCCACGGCGTGCGCAGCTGGAGGACGTGATGGAGAAGTGTAGAGTCGGTCACGAGTCCCCCCGGGCACCCCTAAAGGGGTGCCCTACGCTTCGATGAGCGCCCTACGAGGCGACGGCTGCCGGTTCCGGTTCGCGGCTCATGCCGAGGACCTTGCGGACCTTTTCCTCGATCACCGTGCGCAGCTCGACGTGTTCCTTGAGGTAGGTCTTGACGTTCTCGCGTCCCTGGCCGAGCCGCTCGCCGCTGTAGGCGAACCACGCGCCGCTCTTTTCGATGATTTTGTGCTCGACCGCGATGTCGATGAGGTCGCCCTCGCGCGACACGCCCTCGCCGTACATGATGTCGAACTCCGCCTCTCGGAATGGCGCCGCCATCTTGTTCTTGACGATCTTGACGCGGGTGCGGCCGCCGACCACCGCCTCGCCGTCCTTGATCGCGCCGATGCGGCGGATGTCGATGCGCACCGAGGCATAGAACTTCAGGGCGCGGCCGCCGGTGGTGGTTTCGGGATTGCCGAACATCACGCCGATCTTCTCGCGCAGCTGGTTGATGAAGATGAGCGAGCACTTCGACTTGGACACCGCACCGGTGAGCTTGCGCAGCGCCTGCGACATCAGGCGGGCCTGCAGGCCCATCTGCGCCTCGCCCATCTCGCCTTCGATTTCCGCGCGAGGCACCAGCGCCGCCACCGAATCGACGACGACCACGTCGACGCTGTTCGAGCGGATCAGCACCTCGACGATTTCGAGCGCCTGCTCGCCGTTATCGGGCTGCGAGACCAGGAGGTTGTCGATGTCGACGCCGAGCTTCTTGGCGTAGGCCGCATCGAGGGCATGTTCCGCGTCGACGAAGGCCGCCAGGCCGCCCGCCTTTTGCGCCTCGGCAATCACCTGGAGCGCGAGGGTCGTCTTGCCGGACGACTCCGGCCCGAAAATCTCGATCACGCGGCCGCGCGGCACGCCGCCGATGCCAAGCGCGTAGTCGATGCTGAGCGCGCCGGTGGAAATCACCTCCACCGGGGCCACGGCTCGGTTCTGGCCGAGCCGCATGATGGAGCCTTTGCCAAACTGCTTTTCGATCTGCGACAGCGCCGCCGACAGTGCCTTGCTCTTGTTGTCATCCATGATGAAAGTCCCCGTAATGATCCTTCGAGTTAACCCCGCTATGCTGCCACACTACTGTATATAACGCCAGTAGTTCATATTAACGCCAGGCTCCGCGCCGCCGATGACACCTAGGCCTTAAGTCGTAGTCTTTTCGACGATCTCGATGAGCACGGTGAGGGCGTACACCACCGAGCGCCTGCGTACCGACTCGCGATCGCCCGCCAAATGTTGGGTTTCGCTGCGGGGGTCGAAATTTTTCTCGCCCCACGC
>JBDTMB010000550.1:0-3886 GCA_039934485.1 Vicinamibacterales bacterium | reverse complement strand
CGGGTCGATCGCGGTCTCGTCGGTAAACTGCAGCAGGTTGATGACCTTGGTGGATTCGGTCTTTACCTTGGCGATGTCTTCTTCCTCCACCACCACCCAGCGGCCCTTCTCGAACTCGTAGCCCTTGACCAGCTCCGCCTGCGTCACCTCACGCTCGCAGTGCGGGCACCACTTCTTCTGCTGGATCTTGGTCTGGCACTCGGCGTGGAGTTGATTGAACGAAATGGTGGCGCTGGATTCGGTGGCCGGATAGACCTTCACCGGAATGTTGACCAGGCTAACCTTGATGTATCCCTTCCACGTTGGACGCGCGGCCATGGTTCGCTCCTTCTTATCGGACTTCAGGCTTCGGGCTTCAGGCTTCTGGGGCCACCGGCTTCGGGGCCACCGGCTTCAGGTTCAAGGAATTACACAGATTCGCGCGTGTCCCTCGTCCCCAGGTGCAGCCCTGGCCCTTCGTCAAACTCGATCGTGTGGCTGCCAATCTTTTCACGAAGCAAATGCCGTACCTCGCCCAGGTGGGGGCCGGGCACTTCCAGCCGCCGCGCCAGCGACTTCTGGCGCGACGCCAGCACCAGGGTGCCGGCGCCTTCCTTCCACGTCAGCCCCCCGATGTCGACCCAACGCATGAAGCCGGAGTCGGTCCAGATGCCGTCTTCGTACACGCCGCGGCGGATCCGCGTCGACAACGGCAGCAGGTAGCCGTAATAGAGAAACATCATCCCGACGCCAAAGAGCGAGGTCACCGGATGGAGCGCGATCTTCCGGAACGCCAGCCAGCCGTTGAGGCACAGCAGGACGCCAAGCATCACGCCGATCGCGAGATTGATCGTGTAGTACGGGGGCTTGGGCGCCGGCCAGGCAATGACCGCCTGGTGGCGGCGGCGGAACCAGGTGGCCAGCACCCAGCCGACGCGAAGGTCAACAATGACGAAGAGCAGACCGAGCGCGAGGAGGGCCTGCCGCAGAATTCCGGCAAGCTCATCGAGCGTCATCGCGCCTCTTGCTTGGCCTTCTCGATCTCGTCTTCGCGCGACAGCGTGGGATCGAAGCAGTGCCGGCAGCGCGCCTCATAAGTGCCTTGCGCGCCCAGCAGGACGCGGTCCTGGCTGTGCACGAGGCGCTGCGTATGGTTGGCGGGATTGCCGCACACCATGCAGATCGCGCGCGTCTTGGTGATGAATTCCGCGATGGCCAGCAACTGGGGCATCGGTTCGAACGGCTTGCCGAGGTAGTCCTGATCGAGCCCGGCGACGATGACCCGGACGCCGCGGCCGGCGAGCCTGGACGCCACCGCCGGCAGTTCCGCGTCGAAGAACTGCCCTTCGTCGATGCCCACCACCTCGGTGTCGGGCCTCACCAGCGAGAGCAATTCGGCCGCGGTGGCGGCGCTCTCCGACGGGATGCGCAACTCGCTGTGCGACACGATGTGGTCATCCGAGTACCGGGTGTCGACGGCGGGCTTGAACACCTGGACGCGCTGCCGCGCAATCTCCGCGCGGCGCAAGCGCCGAATCAGTTCTTCGCTCTTGCCGCTGAACATGCTGCCGACAACGACTTCAATCCAGCCGGTTGACGGGGTTCGGACTACGTCCATTGGTTGATCATTATACGTAGGACTCGGGCGCTGCGCGCCCTCTCTAGGCCTGCCTTCAGCGCTTGCAGGCGCTGAATCATGACTCGGACTGCAAGCTTGGTGGGTTTAACCCACGAGGCGCGAAGCGCCGAGTCGCAGGAGGGCCGGAAGGCCCGACTCCTACGAGCGGAGCCGTCTACGCGCGAGTCTGGTACTCACCCGTCTCGGTATTCACGCGAATAATATCCCCTTCGCCGATGAAGGGCGGCACCTGGATGACGACGCCGGTTTCGAGCGTCGCCGGCTTGGTCTGGTTCGTGGCGGTGGCGCCCTTGATCGCCGGCATGGTCTCGATCACCTTGAGGTCCACGCTCTGCGGCAGTTCGACGCCAATCGGGTTCTCGCCGTAGAACTCCACCTGGATGCTCATCTCGGGCTTCAGGAAGCCGACCGAGTCGCCAAGGAGTTCGGCGCGCAGTTGCACCTGCTCGTACGACTCGTTATCCATGAAGTGATAACCCTGAGCGTCGTTGTACAGGTACTGCATTTGTTTCTGTTCGAGCGTCGCCCGCTCGACGATGTCTTCGGAGCGGAACTTTTCTTCCGCCATCGTCCCGGTCCGCAGGTTGCGCATCTTGACGCGCACGAAACCACGCAGGTTGCCGGGAGTCACATGTTGACGGTCGAACACCCGGTAGAGCTCGTTGTCCTGTTTGACAATCATGCCTTTCCGGAGCTGGGTTGCGAGCACAGTATCAGCCATAAAGCCTTTGAAATCAGTTAGTAGAACCTCGCGAGTTTACCACACGGATTGGCGGCCGGACCAGTCGTGCTACGATGCGAATACAGTGGGTTTTGCGCGGTGGGACCCGTTCCACGACCTCATCAGCATCCAGTACCGGCTCGAGCGGTTATCGACCGGCGGCCCGCAAGGATGGGCACCCGCCGTTGACCTGTGCGAAACCGCCGCCGACTACATCTTTACGGCCGAACTGCCCGGCCTCACCCGCGATCAAGTGCGAATCGACATCCACGACGGGCGCCTCACCATCCAGGGCCGGCGCGAAGCGCGCGTCTCCTGCGAGCAGTATCACCAGGTCGAACGCGGACACGGCGAGTTCTGCCGGACTTTTGCCCTGCCGCAAGCGGTTGATGCCGGCGCCATCGCCGCGGATCTGACCAACGGCGTGCTGACGGTCACCGTGCCGAAGGCGGCGGCGGGCCCTCACCGCGTGTCGGTCACATGAAGACGCTGATTCGACTCTCGTACGGGATCCTCTTTGCGGCTGGGGTCACGGCCGGCGTGCTGATCGCCGGGCGCAGCGGGAATCACGATGACGTCATTTCCCTGCCCGCTGAAGCCGCGGCGCCGGCGGCCCAGCAGGTGTCGGCGCCGCCGGGCGCCCCAACCCTCGGTGGCGGGCCGGACTTCACCCGCGTCGCCGCGCAGACGGTGAAGGCCGTCACCAACATCTCGTCGGTGCAGGTGGTGCGCCGCCAGTCGTCGCCGTTTGCCAACGATCCGTTCTTCCAATATTTCTTCGGCGAGCAAGGGGACATGTTCGGCCGCAGCCGCGCCGAGTCGAGCCTCGGCTCCGGCGTCGTGATCTCCGCCGACGGCTACGTCGTGACCAACAACCACGTGCTCGGCGACGATGTCGCGGAGGTCACCGTCACGGTGGGCGATCGCCGCGACGTCAAGGCGAAGATCATCGGCGTGGATGCGTGGACCGACGTGGCGCTCCTGAAAATCGACGCCACCGGCCTCCCCACCATCCCGTGGGGCGATTCGTCGAAGCTGCGAGTGGCGGAATGGGTGATGGCCGTCGGCAATCCCTATTCGCTGAGCCAGACCGTGACGCTCGGCATCGTCAGCGCGCTCGGCCGCGCCAACGTCGGCATCACCGCCTACGAGGATTTCATCCAGACTGACGCCGCCATCAATCCCGGAAATTCCGGCGGCGCGTTGATCAACAGCCGCGGCGAGTTGATCGGGATCAACACCGCGATCTTTTCGCAAAGCGGCGGCTACCAGGGCATCGGGTTTGCCATACCCAGCAACCTGGTGCGCCGCGTCGTCGAGGACCTGACGAAATATGGACAGGTCCGTCGGGGATCGATCGGCACCGTCGAGGTCGCGCCGCTCACGTCGCGTCTCGCCGATGAACTGCGCGCGCCAAAAATCGACGCCGTGGTGGTGACGCAGATGTCCCGCGCGTCGGCCGCCTACCAGGCGGGCATGCAACCGGGCGATGTGATCCTGTCGGTGAACGGCCAGACCGTGACCGACCCGTCGCAGTTCGTCCGGCT
>JBDTMB010000549.1:0-3888 GCA_039934485.1 Vicinamibacterales bacterium | reverse complement strand
GCCAGTGGCGCTCAGCGGCATTGGTCTTCCCCGCCTGGTCTCCGTGCCCTCGATATTCTGCGTGGTTAACGTACGCTATTTGGCGTACTTGGTCAGCGCTGCTGTCCACGCCGCCACGGGTTCCGGGGCGCCGCCGAGCCCGTCGAAAACAATCTGTCCGGTTCGATACGCGGTGCCGTAGAAGCGCCCGTTGGCGTCGCGGTCCTGTCGAATCGTGGTGCCGTTGATTGTGACCCCGGCAAACAGTCCGCGCGTGCGTGAGTAGCTGAGGATCTGCGCGCGCATCTGGATGTCGGTCGAGGCGCTGGCATCGCGGCCCACGGGCCCGGCGGCCACGGAGGCATCGGCGCCCACCTTGAACTGGTTCCCCACCAGCTGCTCGAGGCCGCGGCGGTTGTTGACGACGAGCACCAAGTCGATGGCCTGGGCGCCGGCCTGGAAGCCGATGCTGCCGCCGTTGATGGTCAGGAAGGCGGGCGCGGACCACGCGCCCGTTTTCGCGTCGCGGACGCTCAACACGCCGCGGCCATGCTGGCCGCCGACGCCAAGGCCACCCTTGAGCAGCGACGGGAACACGGCGATGCCTTCCGCCTTTTCAAGGATCGCCCGCGGGATCGAGCTGTCTCCCGCGTCCATCATCTCGCCGATCACGGTGGTCGCTTCCGCGACGCGCTTGCGTTCGTCGCCCTGGGCGCCGACCACCGCGACCGCGATCGCGATCGTGGCCGCCAGGCTGAATAGAGTCTTCATGCCTTTTGTTGTAACACATCGCGAAGCGCCGGCTCCAGCTCGCGAAACTGAAACCTGAAGCCCATGTGCTCGGCCTTGGCGGGCACGACGCGCTGCCCGGTGAGCAACATCTCCGCCATCTCACCCATCGCGATCTTCATCACGAACCCGGGCGCGTGGAGAATCGCCGGGCGATGGAGCGCATGGCCCAGAGCGTGGGTGAAATCGGCGTTGGTCGCGGGCGTGGGGGCCGTGCCGTTGAAGGGGCCGCGGGCGCGCTCATCGGTGATGAGCCAGGTCACCAGGGCGCTCCAGTCGTTCACGTGGATCCACGGCATGAACTGCTCGCCCGATCCCAATGTGGCGCCAAGACCCAGCTTGAAGGGCAGCAGCATCTTCTTCAGCGCGCCGCCGTGCCGCGACAGGACGAGACCCGTGCGGACGATCGCGACCCGGGTCACCTGGTCCGCGGCCGCGGCTTCGCGTTCCCAATCGGCGCAGAGCCCCGCCAGGAAGTCGGACCCGGCGGGCGCGTTCTCGGCAATCGGCTCATCGCCCCGCGCACCGTAAAAGCCCACCGCCGAGCCGCTGACGAACACGCGCGGCGGCCTGCGGCACGAAGTCATCCCGGCTACCAGCGTACGCGTGGCGAGCACTCGGCTGCGCTGGAGCGAGGCCTTGCGCTTAGTCGTCCAGCGCGCATCGGCGATGCCTTCGCCGGCGAGATTGACGACGGCGTCGGCGCCTTCGAGCGCCGCCGCCAGGAATGGCGAGCCGCTGCCATCAGGCGTCCACGCGATGTCGTTGGGCTGCGCGGCCCGCGGCGCACGGGTCAGAACCTGGACTTGATGGTCCAGGGCTGACAGATGCGCCGCAAGCGCTCCGCCAAGCAAACCAGACCCACCTGCCAGCACAACCCGCATTGATTAGCATCTTAGGACGCACGAACTTGACAACGTGCGGGAATCTCATGTTAACTAACTGGTTAGTTAACGATCATGACCCTGAAACGGCCGGATTCGCGCGCGTCCGTGTTCACCGCCGCCGCCACAGCTTTCGCGGAGCATGGCTTCGACGGCGTCTCCGTTGACGACATCGCCCGTCTCGCCCACCTCAACAAGGCGATGATTTACTACCACTTCGCCGACAAGCTCTCGCTCTACCGCGCCGTGGTCGGCGACATGCTTATCACCGTCGGCGCCGCGGTCAGCGACATCGCGGCATCCGACAGCCCGCCCGGCGAAAAACTCGACCGCTTCATCGATCGATTCGTGCGGCTCGCGGACACGCGCCCCTGGTTTCCCACGCTGATGCTGCGCGAGATCTCCGCCGGCGCGCCGCATCTCGACCTGGAAACCTTCGCGAAGATCCGGACCGTGTTCGGCGCCTTCGCGCGAATCCTGACGGAAGGCGAAGCCGCCGGCGTCTTCAGGCCCGTCCAACCGATGCTGGCCTACACGACGGTGATTGGCCCGCTGCTTTTCAACGTGGCCCGCGAGCGGATGGCGGCCGTCCCCGGACGGTCCGGCCTGCCGATGTTTGTCGACATTCCTCACGCCGATCTGATCGCCCACGTGCAACTTGCCGCGCGGCGAATGCTGGAGCCGAGATAAGTCATGCGCCGAACCCCATTCCGCCAGATGCACTTCGTGGTCTGCCTGCTCGCCCTCCTCTTCGCCGCCGCGTGCAAGCCGGACGCGCCCACGGACCGCACTCGCGTGTCGGGCCACGTCGAAGCCACCGAGGTGCGCCTCGGCCCCGACGCCGGCGGGCGCATCCTCACGCTCGCGGTCAAGGAAGGCGACCGCGTCACCGTCGGTCAGCTGATCCTCACCCTGGATCGTCGAGACGTTGAACTGGCGCTGCAACGCGCCCGCGCCGAGGAGGCGCAGGCCGACGCCCAGGTTCGTCTCCTGCTGGCGGGGGCGCGGCCCGAGGACATTCGCCAGGCCGAATCACAGGTGAGCGTCGCGCGCGCGGATGTCGAACCCGTAAAGGTGGAACTGCAGGCCGCCGAACAGGACCTGGAGCGTTTCGAGACGCTGCTCAAAAACAACTCCGGCTCGCAAAAACAACGCGATGACGCGCTGGCGAGAAGGGACTCCGCCAGGGACCGCGTCGCTTCCGCCGAGAGCCGCGTGAAGGCGGCGCAGGACATCGTCACGCGCGTGAAGGCCGGCGCCAGGCGCGAAGAAATCGAGGGCGCGCGGGCGCGGCTGGCGGCCACCGCGGCGCAGATTGCCGCGCTCAACAAGGCCCTGGGCGACACCCGGCTGGTCTCGCCGGTGGCCGGCGTGGTCACCGAGAAGCTCGTGGAAGTCGGCGAGGTCATCGCGCCGCGGACGCCCGCGGTGGTGATCGTCGATCTCGACCACGCCTGGGCCGACGTGTTCGTGCCCGAGCCGATCGTGCCGACGATCAAGATCGGCCAGGCGGCGACGCTCTTCACCGACGCCGGCGGCGCGGGACTGCCTGGCACCATCTCGTTCATCTCACCGAAGGCGGAGTTCACGCCCCGCAACGTGCAGACGGCCGACGAACGTTCCAAGCTCGTCTACCGGATCCGGATCGCGGTGGACAACAAGGACGGTGTGTTGAAGCAGGGCATGCCGGTGGAAGCGGAACTGAAATAACCAATAAACAATAACCAATAACCAATAACCAATAACCAATAACCAATACGGATGTCAGACCTAGCGATCGACTTTTCGCACGTCGTCAAGCGCTACGGCGCTGTCGAGGCCTTGCGTGACGTGTCGTTCTCCGTCAACCGGGGCGAGATGTTCGGCCTGATCGGGCCCGACGGCGCCGGCAAGACCACGGCGATTCGCGCGTTGTGCGGGTTGCTGCACGTCGATGCCGGCACCATTCGCGTGCTCGGCCACGATCCGATCCGCCAGCACCGCGCCATCACCGCGTCGGTCGGGTATTTCTCGCAGCGGTTCAGCCTCTACGGCGATCTCAGCATCGACGAGAACATCGCGTTCTTTGCCGAGATTCACGGCGTGCGCAACTACAAGCCGCTCCGCGATCGGCTGCTCGACATGACGCAACTCACGGCGTTCCGGGGCCGCCTGGCCGACCAGCTGTCGGGCGGCATGAAGCAGAAACTGGCGCTGGCGTGCACGCTGGTGCACGAGCCGCAGGTGCTCGTGCTCG
>JBDTMB010000548.1:0-3893 GCA_039934485.1 Vicinamibacterales bacterium | reverse complement strand
AGGCTCCCGTCCAGCAACGCCGACTTGAGCGTGGCAAACTGCCGCCGCCGCGCGTAGCGCCGGTAGACCTTGGAGACGTTGGTGACTTCAATGGCGGGTGTCATTTACGCCTGTCCACGAACGTAAACCACGGAGAGCACTGAGGACACAGAGTCAATCCTGGTCAACACTTACAGTCCAACAAGAGCTCCGTGCCCTCCGTGTCTTCCGTGGTTAACGTCCGTGGTCATAACTTCTTCCGCAAAACGATCGCGCAGCCACGTAAACCACGGAGAGCACGGAGGACACAGAGTCAATCCTGGTCAACACCAGAACAGAGGGCAGTCCAACAAGAGCTCCGTGCCCTCCGTGTGCTCCGTGGTTAACGTCCGTGGTCATAACTTCTTCCGCAAAACGATCGCGCAGCCGGTCAAACACAAACCGGGCGTAGCCGCCTCGAAAATGTCCTGTTTGCCCTTGTTGTGTTCTAAAAAAGCTCAAATCAAACAAGTTGCTTGTTTATAGTATTTTAGACACATTAATTGCGCCATATCGGCTTTGTTTGACCTATTTGAGGACAACGACATACATTTTAGGAGGACTGTTTGAGCCTATGAAGATATGTATAACCCGTTGATGGCTATAGAAAAAGGACTCTATGCGACACTAAATTCATATAATGGCTCGCGTATTGCTCTGTGAGGCAGCGTCATGCACATTCCCAGGCTCCACCTAAGACGCCGAACCCTGACGGTATCGACCGCCGCCCGCGCGTGCGAGGTAGTGGGCCTGAAAGATCGATCGTCCATGACCGTGGCGGTTATTGGCTCAGGCCTCCAGTCACAAGTCGACCTCCCTGCGTGGCGTATTGCCTCGTACAAGGACTTCGTGAGCGGATCGTCGTCGACGCCGATCGACCGTTGCGGTCATGGCACCACCATCGCCGATTTGTCACTCGGCCACCCGGTGTTCCAGTCGGTGGCGTCAGCGTGACTACGCCCCGGCACCCGGAACTCGCCCGAACCCTAATGGCCCCGAACATCACGACGATCAAGCCGACGGCCGCTTCGAGCAACTGGAGGTCGGGCCTTCCGGTCTTGACGGGACTCTCGTTCACGCTACGCGAGCTGCGCCTGGAAGACGCGCCCTCGCTGATGGCGATGTTGACCAGCGAGGACGTGGCGCGCTTCATCTCGCCGCCGCCATCGACCATCGAGAATCTCAAGGGCTTCATCGCGTGGACACATCGCGAACGCGAGGCCGGCAACAATGCCGGCTTCGCGGTGGTGCCTGCGGGAATGACCGACGCCGTGGGCATCTTCCTGGTGCGCTCCCTCGAATCGGGCTTCGCTACAGGCGAGTGGGGCTTCGCCCTCGGCTCGCAGTATTGGGGCACCGGTGTGTTCGAGGACGCTGCGAGCCTGGTCCTCGACTTCGCTTTCAACGTGATCGGCGCCAACCGGCTCGAGGCGCGCGCGTGCGCCGCCAACGGTCGCGGCAATGGCGCGCTCCGAAAAATCGGTGCGGTGCAGGAGGGCATCCTGCGCCGCTCGTTCGTACGCCGTGGGGAGTATCAGGACCAAGTGCTGTGGGGGATTCTCGCCGACGACTGGCGGCTCCGCCGACTCGCACAGC
The DNA here is from genome assembly GCA_039934485.1 of Vicinamibacterales bacterium. Taxonomy (GTDB): domain Bacteria; phylum Acidobacteriota; class Vicinamibacteria; order Vicinamibacterales; family UBA2999; genus 12-FULL-67-14b. The sequence goes on along the minus strand of JBDTMB010000548.1, from coordinate 2,279 downwards.
AGCCGGTCGTGACCCACTAATCAACTGCCTGTCCCGTCACTCGTTTAAGGCCCGGACATTTCCAGGGGTGTCCGGGCCTTTTTTTGTACGACTGACGGCACGTTTGATCGGGGTCCACAGGGGATTTTGTGTTCCAAAACATGAATGAAGAAGCAAAACGGAACATATTGATGTAAACACCTTAAAATAAATAGTTTACAGACATAAAAAGGCCCAAATTTTCGATGTATTGAACTGTTTTAAAACAACCTGTTATTCATGTCGTATCTAGTCGCCTTGAATCCTGAGGCACGGTAGCCCCAGAAAGCCCATGAAAACCCCAGCGATTCAGTTTATAATGATGACTCTATAGGACATTAACGAACATGGAAGTTTCTTGTATGTCATGTTGGCTGTCATATTGCTATTAGGAGTCGTATGAGACACCGTCCGTTAGGAAAAATAAACAAGAAGTTCACATGGGGTCGAGCCGTGCTCGCCGCTTTGTTTACCGTCGTCGCACTTTGGACGCCGGTGGATGCGCAGGCGGCGGGCGGAAACGTCAAGGCCTCAAAATCGCAATCCCAGAAGCTCAACAAACTCAACAAACACGGCAAACCTCGCCATGCCAAGCTCGATAACGAGCTCAATGACATGGCGGACGGCATTGGTGATTCGGACGTTATCGTCATGTGCAAAGACGGTATCGACTGCCTCGCCAACATCAAGGGCGCGGGCGGCAAGGGCGGCCGGCGACTGGGCCTCATCGGAGCACGAGCGGGCCGTATGCCCAACGCGCTCCTCAGGCGCCTGGCCGACGACCCTCGCGTCGCTCGCGTCGCCCAGGACCGCGACGCCTGGTCGGAGAATGCCCGGACGTCGGCTGCGGTCGGCGCACGCAACGTTCAGGAACAGTATGGCTACACCGGCGCCGGCGTCGGCGTGGCCATCATTGACTCCGGCATCACGAACTTCCACGACGACCTGACCATCGCCAATCGTCAGGGCCAGCGCGTCACGGCATTTGTGGACTTCGTCAACGGCCTCACTGCGAAGTACGACGATTGGGGCCACGGCACGCACGTCGCCGGCGTCATCGCCGGCAACGGCTACGACTCCAACGGTTCGAAGGCGGGCATCGCGCCACGCGCGAACATCGTCTCGCTCAAGGCCCTCGACGGCACGGGCAGGGGCAAGATCAGCAACATCATCGCGGCCCTCGACTGGGCGGTGGCGAACAAGGCCACCTACAACATCCGCGTCATCAACATGTCCCTCGGCGCGGGTGTCTTCGAGAGCTACCGCACCGACCCGCTGACCATGGCCGCCAAGCGTGCCGTCGACGCTGGTATCGTCGTCGTCGCCGCCGCGGGCAACATGGGCAAGGCCGCCAATGGCCACCCGCAATACGGTGCCATCGGCGCACCGGGCAACGCGCCCTGGGTGCTGACCGTCGGCGCCTCGAGCACGATGGGCACCACGGATCGTCGCGACGACACGATCGCCTCCTACAGCTCGCGCGGCCCGTCGATGATCGACTTCGCCGCCAAGCCTGACCTGGTCGCGCCCGGCAGCGGGACGGTTTCGCTCAGTGTTCCCGGCAGCCTCTTCTACACCACGAAGGTGGCCTACCTGGTGGGCGGCTCGCGCAACCCCGGCTACCTCCCGTACGTGACGCTGAGCGGCACCAGCATGTCTACCCCGGTGGTCGCGGGCACGGTGGCCCTGATGATTCAGGCCAACCCGACCCTGACGCCGAACATGGTCAAGGCCATCCTGCAGTTCACGGCACAGGTCTACAAGGGCTACGACTCCATGACCCAGGGCGCCGGCTTCCTCAACACGCTCGGCGCCGTCCGCCTCGCGCGTTATTTCGCAATCGGCCACAAGGGTGAGCGCTACCCGAGCATGAAGGCCTGGAGCAAGCAGATCTTCTGGGGCAACCGCCGCGTCACGGGCGGCGTGCTGACGCCTGGCGGCACCGCGTGGGCCGATAACATCGTATGGGGCGACGCGGCCACTCCCGGTGGCAAGAAGATCGTGTGGGGCGAGAACTGCTACAACGGTGATTGCGACAACATCGTCTGGGGCAACAACATCGTCTGGGGCGATTCCGCCGACGACGACAACATCGTCTGGGGCAACACCGATGGTGACAACATCGTGTGGGGCAACAGCAGCGGTGACAACATCGTCTGGGGCAACGGCGACAGCGACAACATCGTCTGGGGCAATGCCGCCGACGACAACATCGTCTGGGGCAACGACTGCGGCGGTGCCGACTGCGACAACATCGTGTG
>JBDTMB010000547.1:0-3896 GCA_039934485.1 Vicinamibacterales bacterium | reverse complement strand
GTTCGGTGGTCAACATCAGGATGTCGGTGGTGGCCGCCGTATAGCGGAAGAACACACCGCCGCCAAGCCGGACGGCGTCGTTTTGCCAGAACAGGTACGAGATGTCGGCGCCGGCGTTGTAACCGAGGACGCTCTTCTTACGCGTCTCAACCGTCGGCTGGACGATGACCTGCGTGAAGGGCGCGCCGGCTTCGGCGACTCTGGCGTCGGACACCACGTCCTGCTGAAGGCGGAAGAACGAGGGACCGCCAAACACCATGATGTCCAACTTGCTGCCGATCGGGACCGTCCACCCGATCACGAGGTGCTCGGCGTTCTCCTTCCGCTCCAAGCCCTCCACGGTGGTGGTGAACGTGCGCGGTGCGTTGAAGAAAATCGGGTGCGGCACGGTTCCTGAGATCGACCCCGGAGCGATATTTCCCTCCTGGTGATAGGCCGCGCCCACCGACAGGTTCCTCCACACCTTGATGCCGACGGCCACGTCAAACAGGCTTCCCGATGAGAAGCTGCTGGTGGAGGTCAGGGTTCCCGTTTCCTCGTAGAGGCTGAAAGATTTGGTGTCGGTGAAATCCGTGTTGCCGGATTCGACACCCCAATTCACGTTGATGTACGCGCGGTCTTCCCACCCACTGGCCGGTGCCGGAGCTGGGGTTTGCGCCGCCGCATTTTGTGAAAGGGCAACGAGCAGGGCGACAAACATCAGGGTTGTAACGGTTCTTCGCATCGTGATTCCTTAGGCTCCAGTGAAGTTGGGTCGTGGGATGACCCGGACGGGAGACGATTTTACCATCGGTTCGCCTCGCGGCAGCGAGTTAATTGACAATAAGGCTGGGCTTTCGCCCAAATCGGATCACGGTGAGGTATAATCCTCCGGTCCGGCCCAATCTACCGTCCTCCCTAGCGATGAATCGCGCGGTGGAGCTGTGGTCAGAGGAGAAGTCGATTTGAAGAAGAACGTGCTCGGTCTAGTTGTTTCGGTTGCCGCGTGTGCGGCCGCGCTGGCTTGCTCACAACAGGCGCCTCAGACCCTCACGTCGCCCTCGGCGACAATTGGCGGAACCGCCACCGCGACCGCCAGCGATGGCTCCACACTCAAGGTCAGCCCTCCCGCGATCATCAGCCCGATCGACGGCATCACGGTGGACAACGTGCGTCCCACGCTCGTGTGGGGCAACTCAAACGGCAAGTACGAAGCGGTTGGGCTGGCGTACGACATCATGGTGACCAATGAAGTAACCGGCCAAGTGGTCTACGAGAGGACCGTCGGCGAGTCTCCGAACACCGGCCAGCACCAGCTGGAGGCCGGCCTCACGCAAGACACGGTGCATGCCTGGAGGGTCCGCGCTCACGTGGATAATCTGGTCGGCCCCTGGTCCATCTACGCCGAGTTCCGCTCGCCGAAGCCGGTCGTCGCCACTCCCCCGCCCAGCGCTCCGGGCGTCCCCGGGGGCAGCGGCTTCCGCACGCCGGATCCCCCGGCGGGACAGCGCCTGCCGAATATTAACCGGCTCGCCAATGTCCAGGCGTTTGCGAATCTGAATCCGGGGCTCCTTCGCAATTCGTGCCAGCCCGAAGGCGGCAGCTGGGCGTTCATGGACGGCGCCATTGACACGTTGCAGGCGATCGATCTGCGCTACGGCTACAACTGCAAGCGTGGCAACTGCAACGACCCGTCACTCGACGTCTTCTCGTACCATTGGGGCGCGGGACCAGACGAGGGAAGTTCGCAGGTGTACTGCACCGACCTCATCTCCGGCCACTGCGGTTCGAACCCCGGCCTGATCTGGAACGACGTGACGCAGGTCACGCTCGACTCGGGCAACGTGTGCCGGGTGATCTTCACGCGCCCCGGACGCAAGCGCTAATCGGCACCGCTAAAGCAGTGCCTTACGACGCGAGGGGCTGATCGCAAGGTCAGCCCCTCTTTTCTTGTACAATTCCCGTTCGTGTCTGCCCCTGAGCCTTCGACCTTCTACAAGTCGTTCTCCGAAAAACGGCTCACCAGCTACGGCAGCGCGCGCCGCGGCAAGATCGAGCAGCACCGCCTGGCCCTCCTCCATCGCTACAAGCCCGCACCAGGCGACATGGTCGAAGTCGGCCCGGGGCACGGATCGCTCGCCGGACAAGCCGTGGAGGCCGGGTGGCGCTACACCGCGATCGAAGCCAGCGAGATACTGATCGACGTCCTGCGCAAGAAGGGCCTCACGGTGATCGAATCGTGGGCGCCGCCCATTCCCGTCCCCGACGCCAGCGCCGACGTCGTCTATGCGGACCAGGTGCTCGAGCACATGAGCGGCATCGACGCGGCGCGGCAGTTCACGGCCGAAGCCTTGCGCGCGCTCCGGCCGGGCGGCGTGTTCTTTGTCGTGGTCCCCGACTATCTCAAGGAGCGCCAGTTCTTCTGGGATGTCGACTACACGCATAACTTCGTGACCACCGAGCGGCGCGTCAAGCAGCTCCTCAACGACGGCGGGTTCACGCTGTTGAAAGTCGAACGCAGCATCGGTGTCGCCACGGGCCTTGGCCGCGACGCGCTCGCCGCGGGCGCGTTGCTGGTGAACATTCCCGGCATCGACGCGCTCTCGCGCTACACCGGCACCGAGGACTTCCTCTTCAAGATCCGCAAGAACCTGTTTGAGACGCTGACCTTCGTCGCAAGAAAATGAAGACCTTCGTCCGGATCGCGATCACCGCGGCGATCCTCGGCTATCTGTTCACCCGGATCGACATGGCAGCGGCGGCGCGTGGCATGGCCGCAATCAGCCTCCCCCACCTGGCCCTGGTGCTGGCGCTGGTGGCGGTCGATCGGTCGGTGATGATCCTCCGCTGGGTGTTGCTCCTGCGCGCCAGCGGCACCGACATCTCGATTGCCAAGGCGTCGAAACTGTTCCTGGTCAGTTCCTTCGTGGGCAGCTTTATGCCGGCCGGCGTCGGCGCCGATGCGGCGCGCGCGTACGGCCTGGCGCAACACACCTCGACGGGGAGTGAAGCGGTCGCGTCGGTGGCCGTCGATCGGCTGCTCGGCATCCTGTCGCTCGTCGCGATGGGTGTGGTGGGCTTAATCGCCTGGGGCCCGTCGGGCGGCGGCGACTGGCGGATCCTGGCGTCGATCGCCGTCCTGGCGGCCGTCTCGATCAGCGTCTTCTGGGCCGACCGGGTCTTCCGTGCGACTGTGCCGGAGCACCACCACGATGGCGCGATTGCTCGACGGATCCTGCGCACCAGCGACGCCGTCAGCCGCTACCGCAACCGTCGTGGGGCGCTGGTCCACGTCATGGCCTGGTCGATCGTGGTCCAGCTCCTCCGTGTCACACAGGCCTACGTGCTTGGGCTGGGTCTCGGCCTTACCGTGCCGTTTGGCTATTACCTGCTCTTCATGCCGTTTGCCCTGCTGCTGCTCCTCCTGCCGATCTCGGTGAGTGGCTTCGGCCTGCCGCAGGGCGGCATCATCTGGCTGCTCCAGCCCTACGGTGTGCCCGCCGAAACCTCGTTCGCCCTCTCGACGCTGATTGTCCTGACCGGCCTGGCGGGCAACCTCCCTGGGCTGTGGCTGTGGCTATCGAGCCCAGGCGAGGGCTAAAGCCCTCGCCCTCCAAACGCTGGGCGAGCCCCAGGCCCTCCAAACGCTGGAGAGCGACGGCTTCAGCCGTCGCTGTATATGCTTTGACGCCGACGAGAAATCCTGTAGAATCTTGTACTTAGCATGGCTCAGGTCTACGCAGCCAAGTATCTCGCCAAAGCGGCCATGAGCGCCCCGCGCGACTTCATGCGCGCCGCCGTCGCGAAGTACACACCACTCCACCCCACGGTTTTCATCTTCCATTGCACTTTTGTCTGCGATGCCCGCTGCGAGATGTGCAGCAACTGGACGCGCGGCAACCGCAAGGAAGACATGA
>JBDTMB010000546.1:0-3910 GCA_039934485.1 Vicinamibacterales bacterium | reverse complement strand
CACGTATTCGCAGGAACCGCCACGTGGTCGCCGGCGACGGTCGTGGTCACCCCGCCGTTGCTGCCGGTACCGCCAACACCCTCCGGACCGGTCACGATGTAGAGCTCGTTGATCGAGCCGGCCAGTGTCCTGAGTTCACCTTCCAACGCTGCCCACGGGCCCTGGTTGTTGTCGGGCGCCTGGGCGATCATGTTCGACATCAGGAAGGTCGCTTGATTGATGGGGACCGACGTCTCCTTATCCCGGTCCGCATTGGGCACCATGTGCCCGCGGTCGAAGCCGCTGTTGAAGAAATCAAACGACTGCACGCGATACCAGTCTGGAGGCACCGCCGGGTCGGCGCGGAACGTGTCAAGGCGGGCCAGTGTGCCGAACCACTCGTCGGAGAGATGCGAACTCACCCAGTTCGGACGGCCGAGATCCCTGTTGTACGAAAGCGTGAATTCCGGCTTCTCCATCAGGTAGTTGTCCGGCTGACCGGTGTCGGCGACCGCGCCGCTCGGGTTGCCCATCGTCAGATGCACGCTCGCCGGGTACGGCGGCGGCGTGCCGCTGGCGACGGTGAATGACCAGGCGTAATTCGCAAACAGCGTGTCGGTAAATGGCCCGCTATCGTCCAGGTCCTGATCGTGAATTTGATCCTTGAAGATCGTAACGGTGCATTGTTCACCGGGCACGAAGTTGTCGTTCGGCGTGATGTAGTGGTTCTGGCCGGCGCCGGCTTCGGTCACGCTGGTGTGCGGGCCGCTGGCGGCACAGGTGATGTCGAACCACGGGTCAACCACGTCAACCGGTTCGGTGAAGATGACCTGGATCGTGGCGTCGCGCGGAGCATTCACGCCGTTGTTGCCCGGATCGCTGCCGACGACGGCTGGGCCGAGCTCAACAATCGGCGCGGTCTGTCGAGGCAGTGGATCGCCCGTCACAAAGTCGCTGCCGTTGACGTCGGTGTCGGTGATCCCGCCGTTCTTCCTGAAGATCGACCTGGTATTGCTTGGCGCCGGCGCCGCCGTCTCTCCGGCGTGATCACCTTCGTGGCAATCAGCGGTGCTGCCGTAGCCGACAAAGTCTTTGACGTGGACATTCCACGTGGGACAGTTGGTCACGAGCGCGTCGTAGTTATCGACGAGGGCAATCTTCCCCGTCGTGCCGCCCATGTTGATCAGCCCGCTGACATTCGCCGCCGGGAGCGGCGCGCCGACGGCGCCGCCGGACGCAAGGGCGATCAGGTAGTACTGACCGGGGGCGATCGTGCCTCCCAGCGGGGTCTTGTTGAAGTCCCACCCGCTGCCCGTCGCCGATGCGTACTGCAGCGACCAGCCGCTGATGTCAACCGTGGCCGCGCCGCGGTTGTAGAGTTCGACAAAATCATTTTGCAGCGTGGCGCCGGAGTTGCCGCCACCGCCATAGAGCTGGCTGACCACGATCGGGCTGGCCGGCCGCGGCTCCAGCGGCGTGCACGAGGCCGGGGCGTTGGGCGTCGGCGTTGCCGGCAAATAGGACGAGGTGTTGCGCTTGCCGCCGGAACCGTTGGTGCAGCGCTGGAGCGACTGATCGACCTTCAGGCCAAAGCGGTTTTCGTTGACCTGGGGCTCGCCGGGGTTCAACAACGAGAGCAGCACCGCATCGTCCGCATCGTCGGTGTCGTAGGCGATGGCGTCGAGCAGGCTGGCCGTCGTCACGGGCGTGCCGATCGGGAAGTCGGTGGCGCTGCCGACGTAGAGGGCGACGGCGTCGGCGCCATTTTGCAGAAGGCCAAACTGGCCGGGAGCAAACGTCACACTGGCACCGGGTACTCCGGGGTTGCCAAGAGTGAAGTAGCCGCTGGCATCGGTGGTGTACCCATCGAGGTCAAATGACGCATACGACAGGTGGTCCTCACCCTGGTAGAAGACGACCGCCAAACCATCGAGCGGGGTATTCCCGGCGCCCCCGTCATACAACTCGACGAACTCTGCCGCATCGTCGCCCGGGGTGTCGGCGTCGATTTCGTTGATGATGACGTTGGCGGCGCCCGGTGGCGGCGCGGCCGCCGTGGTGAACGAGAACGAATAGTCCGACGCCAGGTTATCGGGCGGATCGTTGGTGTCGGTGTCCGAGATCAGCAAGGCCGACACCGTCACGGTGCAGTTCGTGCTGTAAGGAAGATCCGCATCGGGATTCAGCGTGAACGAGCTGCCCGGCGACGCGCTCTGCGTGAACGACTGGAATGGTCCGCACTGAATGCCGAACGCACTCGCACCGGCGGTGACGCTTTCGCTGAAATTGATGACGAGATTCGCGCCGGCCGCGACGTTGGCCGCCCCGTTCGCCGGCGTCGTGCTCGTGACAGTGGGCGCCACATCGACCGGAGTGGTGGTGAAGGAAAAGACGTAGTCCGTTGCCAGGTGATCGGGCGTGCCGTCCAGATCCGTGACCTGAGCGGCGGTCACCGTTACCGTGCACGGCGTGTCGTACGGCAGATTGGCGTCCGGATTCAGCGTGAACGAACTGGCGGGCGAAGTGCTTTGCGCGAACGACTGGAGCGAACCGCAATTGATGGCAAAGGCACTGTCGGCGCTGACGCTCTCGCTGAAGTTGATGACAAGGTTCGAACCAACCGCGACATTGGTCGCCGCGTTGGCCGGCGTGGTCGTCGTGACGGTGGGCGCGGTATCCACCGCCGCACCATTCGCGGTCACCGAGAAGTCGTCGATCCCGAAGCCGTGATCGTTGCCGGAATCATTAATGTCCGCCCAACGCAGCCACACCTCCTGGCCGGCATTGACCGTTACAGCGAGAGTGGCCGACTTGAACGCCCGATTCGCAGTTGCGTTTCCATCCAGGGCGGCAGCCGCCGCGCCCGTTATAGGGCTGACGAAGTCGAGCGCGCTGAAGCCTGTCCAACCAGCCGCCGGCGTATTCGCGTCGGTAACGATCCCAACATTCGCGACCCGGTACTGGAAGGCCAGAGTCTGTGGAGTGACATTGCCACCATTGCGCCACTGTTCACCCATGAAGCTGATGTCGAGCGAGGTGATCGTCGAACCCGCGTTATTGGTCAGCTTGACGGCGTTATAAATGACACCTGGCGTGCCGGATGACGCTGAGCCGAGCGCTCGCTCGGTACTAGTCCCTGTACCAAAACTGTAAATGGCGCCGTTGTTGGTCGAACCGGCGTTGGCAATGTAAACCGTCGGATTGGCTGGAACCAGCTCGAACTGAGAGTACCAACCAGGAAGCGTCCCGTTGTCGGTCCAGGGATTTGTTGAACCGGACGTGGCGAGCGTATCGAAGTTCTCGATGAGCGGCACGCCCAGCGCGGTAATGCTGCCGCCGTTGGTTAGGGCAAATGACGGCAAAATGTTGGAAATACCCACGGCGAGGCCAATCGTCGCCACCGTTATAAGCGCCACTTTCTTGCCGAAATTGATCACTCTGTGCTCCTTGAGACGAGAGTGAGTCTGTCAAGGAAGCGAGAGGTACGCAATGCAATTCAGTGCAAAATCTCGCGTACAACCGGCAAATAGTACGCTCCCGATTGTCCCTACGCTCGCCCAAGCGCGCGCAACTCGTGTTCGAGCGTCTGCGCCATCCCTTCTTCGAGCGGGCGCGCGGTGAATCCTAATTCACGGACCGCCTTTTCGTTCGATCCAAAATAGGTGGTGCCGGCGAGCACGCGCAGGCCCTCTGGCGTGAAGGCCGGCGGCGTATCGACGAAGCGGCCCACCAGGCTCATCATCAACGCCGACAGCCGCATCAGGCGCGGCCCCGGGTGCAGCAGCGGCGCGCGGACCTTGGCCAGCCCCGCCACCAGGGCGAACGCTTCTTCGAACCGATGGCGGGGACCGGTGATGATGTAGGTCTCACCGGGCGTGCCCTTCTCCATCGCCAGGATGTGGCCGCGGGCCGTGTCTTCGATGTGTCCCCA
>JBDTMB010000545.1:0-3912 GCA_039934485.1 Vicinamibacterales bacterium | reverse complement strand
CGCTCACCGCCAGGTCCGCCGTCACTGACAGCGAATAGCCGGCCGACACCTGTTCGGTGAACGGGCTCTTCAGTTCCGGGTCGAACACCTGGACGTTGCGAGGCGGCTGCGCCGACAACGGCAGCCGCTCGACGGCATCCCGTGGCACGGTCGAGGGGAACGGCGGTGGCGCGAACGGCGTCCCCGGTGCGAACGTCACCGACACCGCGCCGCCGACCGGGTCGTTGAACAGGGTGTCGGAGTAGACCGCAAACGGAATCCGCTCGTAGAAGATCCCGTAGCCGCCGCGAAGCTGGTGGCGCGCGCTGCCGCTCGGCGTCCAGCTCACCCCGAGCCGGGGCGCAACATTGTTCCAGTCGCCGTCACCGACCGGCGTGTTCGTCACCGAGTCGTAGTCCCAGCGTGCGCCAAGGGTCAGCGTGACATCGCTCGTGGCGCGAAACGTGTCTTCGACAAACACGCCCGCCAGAACCTGCGCGGCAGGAACGTCCGGGTTGACGAACGACTGGGAGTACGAAAGGACCGTCACGTCGCGCGGAATATCGGCGATCGCGACGAAGGGACCGGCCGGCGTCACCGGGCGCCCTTCAAGATCGACGACATACGCGCCGCGCGCGCCCGGCCCGGAATCGATGAAGAAGTCGCCACGCAGGAAGTCCCCACCGGCCTTGAACGTGTGGCGGCCGGCGATCCGCGTGTATGTGTCGCGCACCTGCAGGTCGGTTTCGGTCCAGAGGAAACTGTCGCTGGCACCCCCAAGGACTGCCAACGTGGCGCCGCGGTCCGTGATGACGACCCGCGGGCCGGCGTCAAGCGGTTGCCAGTCGGATCTGAGCCGGCCAACCTGGACGCCGATCTCGTTGACGGCCGAGTCCCATATCGTCCGGTGCGTCAGCGCGGCGAACTGGTTGCGATAGTTCACTTTCAGGCCGGCCGACGGCAGGGTCAACCCGCCGATGAAGCCGAGATCCTGGTCGTGCGTATAGTCAGAGAGCTGATAGCGCACCGTCGTCGACTGCCGGTCGTTCCAGCGGGCGTCGAGCTTGCCGGTACCGGTCTGATTGTTGAAGCGCGTCGGCGCCAGTCCGAGCGCGAGCGGCGAGGTCAGGATCGCGTCCTGCCGTTCGCGGGTGACTTCAACATCGACAAAGTAGAAGAGCCGGTTGCGCGCCAGTGGCCCGCCAGCCGAACCAGCCACCTGATGGCGAGTGAAACTGTCGTCGATCACGTTGCCGGCCGCGTCGACCGGCGCGAAGAAATTCGGGGAGTCGAGGACCGCGCCCGGCCGGATCACGTACGCCAGGTTGGCGGTGTGCGAATTCGTCCCGCTGCGGGTGGTCACGGAGAACACGCCGTTGCCGGTCCGCCCGTACTCGGATGAATAAGAATTAACCAGGACCTTGAGGTTGTCGGTCGCCCCGATCGTGATCGGCACCTTGGGCCCGCCCAGGAACAGGTCGGTGTTGTCGAAGCCATCGACGCTGTAGTTGGTGGTCAGCGACGATGCCCCGTTGATGGTCAGTCGCGGCGCGAGATTGTAGAAGCCACGGGCGGGAGCGGCGCCTGGAATCAGGTACGCCACGGCGATCAGGTCGCGTCCGTTGACCGGCAGCCGTTCGATTTGCTCACGACCCAGGTTGCCGCCGAGCTCGGGCGACACCGTCAGTCCCAATGGACCATCCGCGGTCACCACCACTGCCTCGTTAACGCCGGCAGGTTCCAGTTGGACATCGACGAGACGCCGTTCGCCGGCCGTCAACGGCTCGAGAGCACGCCGCGCGGAACGGAATCCAGGGCTGTCGACGTGCAGCGTCTGACGCGCGGCCGTCGCCAGGCCGCCGAAATCGTAATGGCCGGCAGCGCCACTGGTAGCTTCGCGCACCGACCCGGTGTCGGTGCCGTCGAGTCGAACGGTCGCGCCGGCAATCGGCTGGCCGGAGGTGTCGCGTACGGTCCCGGAGACCGTGGCGCTGGCGGACTGCGCCCGCGCCAAGGCCGGCATTACACAGAGACACGCGACGAACAGTGCCTGAGCCGAGAGTGTGCGAACCAAAACGGTCATGAGGCGACGTGTGCCGTCGAATGCGTGCGCCGCCAAATCAGGTGATCGAGTGAGATTGCACCGGGACCGCGGGTCAGCAGGAACAGGAGAATTGACGCCCATGTCAGGTGTTCGACCCATGCTTGCGGATACACGAAGGTCTGGATCACGACCAGCATGCCCAGGAATGGCAAAGTCGCCAGCCGGGTCGCGAGGCCAAGGACGATCAGCGTCGAGAACGTCAGCTCGTTGAAGGTCGCCATCCTCGCCGACAAGGCCGGATCCATCAAGGGCACTTTGTATTCGTCCCGGAACAACAGCAGCGTCAATTCCCACGATCGGTATTTCATCAGACCGGCGTTGAAGAACACGCCGCCAATGGCGATACGCATCGCCAGCTGTATCAACGACAGCGGAAGGCGGCCAAGGGTGGTAATTCCTTTATCTACGAGCGTCACGATCATCTGGCACTGGCTCCTGACCGGCCGAGACGCTGCAACCCCGTGCATCGCCAGACCTTGGAGTAAGTGCCGCGAGCGGGCTCGACGTTACACTTGCCTGGCGCCGGGTCCTCTCCCGGCACGCCCTACAGGTGGCCAAATGGGCGCGATAACGCCAGCGTTCGATCCAGATCAGTCGATCGGCCGCGTAGTCTTCGGCCAGCTCTTCAATTTCGACGCAGTGGGGCGCGCATCCCATGTCAGCGTCCCACCAGCAGTGTGTCGGGGAATTGGGCGTGCCAGCCAAACCAGAAGGCGCGCTGGGCGACCATCCGTGGCAGGGTCACACTCCCGCCACTCTCCGGCACGAGCGCCGTCTCGCTTTGCACCCAGCGGCGGCCCGCGGTGTCGACCAGCGGGCCGTTTGGCGCCCTGGCCTGGAAGACCACCTCATGTCCCGTGAGATCGTAAAGGCGATTCGCCCCGGCCTTGCTCGTGATCACCAGCAGGCGACGGCCCGCCGCATCGAAGTGAAAGACCGGCGTCTTCTTCAGGAAGTCGGCCACAATCGCGACCGGCTGCCCGGTGCCGCCGATGCCGGCCCTGACCTTGAACACCAGCACCTCGGCCTTGTTCTTGAGGCGTGTGTCACTGGTGGGCACCTGAAAGTAGAGCCGATCGTTGCTGAAGTAGTCGCGATACGCCGCACCCTCCCGGTAGTCCCGCTTGTGACCGGTGTCGAGCGAAAGCACAGTCGTGTCGGGATGCTCGGCCCGCCACTCGCCCCAGGTGGTGGTCACGGCGGCATGCGCCGCGAGCTGCACGCCAGTGTCAACGAGCGCTCCCACCACCGGCTTCCCCTCGATCATCGACCACAGGCTCATCGTCTCTTCGTCGAACATCAGTTTGTTCGAGCGATAAAGCAAGCCGCTGGTGCCAAACCGGCGCAGCTTGCCGCCGGCGACGCTGTCGTAAGGGATGACGGTGCCGCAGAGCGTGCAATAGACGACGGTGAGCTCGACGCCGCCCAGACGGTCGATTGCCATCTCGTGCCACGCGAGGATGCGCTTGGGGTAGGCGCGGGCTTCCCCGTTGACGACGACGCCAAACACCAGATGGCCATCCCGCAGGAAGGTCGCCTTCGCGGCGGGCAGCACCTTGGGATAAGACAGCGGTGGAATGCCGTTGACCGGCACGCCGCCCCAGTCGATCTCGTCGAGGCGAATCGTCGCCCGCGCCTGGGGCGGAAAGAACCGCTGCATGCGGGGGTCGATCCGCCCGTAGACCGCGCGCTTGAACAGCGTGTAGTCGGGGTGAGGCGCGTACGGCAGGCTCCACATCCACTTTCGCCAGCCGTTCAAATAGATGTCGAACCGTTTGCCGGTCCGGGCTTCCAGGAATTGCAACAGGCGCTCGCGGGCCAGTGACTCC
>JBDTMB010000544.1:0-3920 GCA_039934485.1 Vicinamibacterales bacterium | reverse complement strand
ACCGGACGCCGGGCAACCGGCTGATGGCCTCCACCGCCGCGTCGAGGGCGCGCACCATCTCGAGCGAGAGCAGATTTCCCGGGAAGTCGGCCAGGACCACCCGCTGCCACGCCCCATCACGCTCGGGCATCGTCCTGACCATCACCCTCATTGAAACACATCCGGGCTGGTGGCCGGCGCGTCGCAGGCGAAATTGCGGCACACATACGCGGTGGCCTTGCCGTCGATCATCGTCATCGCCGCCACCCAGGGCATGTGCGCGGCCAGCGCGCCTTGCTCGGCGGGATCGACCGGCACCATCACGGCAAAGGGCCGGTAGTTCCGGTGCGCGGCCTGCCACAGCGCGGTGGTGTCGGCCGAGCCGCGGCGTCCCACCACGACGATCTGCTCGCCGCCGGCGAACACGGTGGAGAGCGCGCACGCCATCATCGGCACGGCCCGCCCCTGATCGGCCAGCCGGCCACCGAACGATTCGATCGCTTCGGTGGCGCGCGCGGCATAGCCCGGCTCACCGGTGAGATGCGCCAGCGCGAGCAGATTCATGGCCGACACCGAGGTGGGCGACGGCTCGGCGCCGTCGTAGTCCTCCTTCATCCGCAACAGCACGGACTGGTCGGCGCCAGTGGTGCTGAACCAGCCGCCCGACACGGGGTCCCAGAACAACTCGTCCTGCCGTGCCTGGAGGCGGCGCGCCCACGCGAGCCATTCGGCCGTGCCGGTGGCCTGGAAGAGTTCGAGCAACCCGAAGATCAGGCACGCATAGTCCTCGGCGTAGCCTTCGATGGCCGCTTCACCGGAGCGGAAGCGCCGGAGGAGCCGGCCGTCGGCGTCGTGCCACAGCGTGGTCTTGATGAAGGTGGCGGCCTTCACGGCGCTCGCCAGGTGGCGCACGCCAGGCGCCTCGCCGCCCATGACTTGCGCGAGCGCGTCGCCGCTGCCGAGCACGCCGGCGGCGCGTGCGAAGGCGGCGATCATCAGCCCGTTCCACGCGGTGAGCACCTTGTCGTCCAGTTGCGGCCGGGGCCGCTTGCCGCGCACGTCGAACAGCACTTGTCGCGCGCGGACCAGCACCTCGGCAATCTTGCCCGGCTCGGCCTTGAGCGCGCCGGCGATGTCGGCGATCGAGAGCGCCGTATACAAGAGGTTCTTGTTCGTGAACTCGCTTTGCGGATCGAAGGGCGCATTGCCGTTCGGCAACACGCCGTAGCGGCCTTCGAAGACCGCGCTTTCGGCGCCAAGCGCCGCGCGCACTTCATCGATCCCCCAGACATAGAAGGCGCCTTCTCGCTTGTGGGCCGTGGGGTCCCCCGCCTGTTCGGGCGGGATGCTGTCGGCGTCCTCGGCGGAATAGAAGCCGCCGCCGGCGTCGGTCATCTCACGCTGCACGTACTGCAGCGTGTCTTCGGCGATCTGGGCGAAGAACGGATCGCCGGTGGCCTGCGACGCCTCGAGATAGGCGAGGACCAACTGCGCCTGGTCGTACAACATCTTCTCGAAGTGCGGCACCCGCCACGCGCCGTCGACGGAATAGCGATGAAAACCGCCGCCGATGTGATCGCGCATGCCGCCGAGCGCCATCGCCCGCAGCGTCTGCACCGCCATGTCGCGGCCGGTGATTTCGCCGGTGCGCGCATACTCGCGCAACAGGAACAGCAACTCGCTCGGACGCGGGAATTTCGGCGCATCGCCAAACCCGCCGCGCTTGGTGTCGAAGGTCTGGAGAAACTGCTGAAAGGTCCTGGACAGCGCGGAGTCATCGGCGACGCGGCGATCGTTCTGGCCCTTCGCCAGCACCTCGAGACGGCCGACGATCTCGCTCGCCGAGCGCAGCACCTTGTCGTGGTCCTCGCGCCAGGCGCGGGAAATCTCGAGCAGCACCTCGCGAAACGCCGGCCGGCCCCACTGTGCGACCGGCGGGAAATAGGTGCCGCCGTAGAAAGGCTGCAGGTCCGGCGTCAGCCAGACGCTCATCGGCCAGCCGCCCGATCCGGTGGTGGCCTGCACAAACGTCATGTAGACCCGATCGACGTCCGGCCGTTCCTCGCGGTCGACCTTGATCGAGATGAAGTGCTCGTTCAGGACGGTGGCGAGATCCGCGTTCTCGAACGACTCGCGTTCCATGACATGACACCAGTGGCAGGTGGCATACCCGATGGAGAGAAAGATCGGCTTGCGGGCCGCGCGCGCCGCGGCGAAGGCGGCCTCGCCCCACGGGTACCAGTCAACGGGATTGTCCGCGTGCTGGAGCAGGTACGGGCTCTGCTCCGAGGCCAGACGATTGGGCATCAGTCGATGATAACGGCTTTTGCAGTTTCACGTAGCTCGCCGTCATCTGGACCCCGTACAACAAGATCACGGCGCACACGTAGATCCACAACAGGAACATCACCACGGCCGCGATCGATCCGTGCACCACGCTCAGGCCGCCCAGATCGCTGGCATACCAGGTGAAGATCCCCAGCGCGACGCGCCACAGCAGCCCGACCACGATCGCGCCCGGCCAGACCTCGCGAAACCGCACCTTGGTGTTCGGGATGAAATAAAACACCAGCGCCACGCACCCGATCAGGAGGAACGTGGCCGCGTAATAGGCGGTGAGGCCGCTCACCCACATCAGCCAGGGCGTCTTCGCGATCAGGGCCATGAACCAGACCGTCTCGGCCATCTTCACGACGCTCGCCAGCACCAGCCCGAGCAGCAGGACGGCGCCGGCCGACAACAGCATGACGAACGACACCAGCCGGTGCTTGAGGAAACTGCGCCGCTTCTCGACGCCCCAGGCGACGTTCACCGCCGACGAGATCGCGTTGAAGACCCCCAGCGACGCCCAGGTCAGCGCCAACATGCCGCCGACATTCACCGTCAGCGGCGACGCCTTCAGGGCATCCAGCTGGCTGGTGATGAAGTCGAACTGGCGTGGAAAGTACCGGAAGACAAAGCGGATGACCTCATCGCGCTCCGCCGGGTTGGCGGTCAGCGAGCCGACCACTGAGAAAATCAGGAGGAAGCAGGGAAATAGCGACAGCAGCGAGTAATAGGCAATCGCCGCCGCGTGGGTCATGCCTTCGCCGTCGTAGAAGTCCTTCAGGCCACGCCCGGCAGCGTGGACAATCTGCCTCACGCCTCCTCCACGCGAACGGCCGCGCGCGGATCCTTGATGTCGTGTTTCTTCATCTTGCTGTACAGGGTCGGGCGGTACAGCCCGAGGATGTGCGCGGCTTCCTGCTTGTTCCAGTTGGTCCGCTGGAGCGTCTGGAGCACGGCCATCCGCTCGATTTCCGCCAGCGTATGGTGCGGCGGCACCGTGAACGACTCGTCGTTGCCGGCGTCGCTGCGGATCGACTCCGGCAGATCCGCCGGCTGCACTTCCCCGCTCTTGGCCACGAGCACGGCGCGCTCGATGGCGTTCTCCAATTCGCGGACGTTGCCCGGCCAGCGGAACCGGATCAACAAGTGGTAGGCGGCCGGCGAGATCGCCAGCACGCGCTTGCGATACCGGCCGTTGAACTTGTCGAGGAAGTGCGCACAGAGCAGCGGCAGGTCTTCCGTGCGCTCGCGCAGCGGCGGCACCGGCATCGTCACGGTGTTGATGCGGAAGTACAGGTCCTCGCGCAGGCGGCCGTCGCGCAGCGCGGTCTCGGGTTCGATGTTGGTCGCGCAGATCAGCCGGAAGTCCACCTTCACCAACCGGTCGCTGCCGATCGGCCGGTACTCGCGCTCCTGCAGCACGCGCAGGAGCTTGGTCTGCAGCAGCACCGGCATCTCGCCAATCTCGTCGAGCATCAGCGACCCGCCGGCGGCCAGTTCGAGCAGGCCCACCTTGTCGCCGATGGCGCCGGTGAAGGCGCCCTTCTTGTAGCCGAAGAGCTCCGATTCGATCAG
Organism: Vicinamibacterales bacterium; assembly: GCA_039934485.1. Classification (GTDB taxonomy): domain Bacteria; phylum Acidobacteriota; class Vicinamibacteria; order Vicinamibacterales; family UBA2999; genus 12-FULL-67-14b. Next base: position 38 of record JBDTMB010000544.1, on the reverse strand, counting down.
GTCCTTGGGCAGCGCCGCGCAGTTGATCTTGATGAACG
>JBDTMB010000543.1:0-3933 GCA_039934485.1 Vicinamibacterales bacterium | reverse complement strand
ATCCTTGCCCGAGAACGCGCCGCCGCCGTGACGGCCCATGCCGCCGTAGCTGTCGACGATGATCTTGCGCCCGGTGAGGCCGGTGTCGCCCTGCGGTCCGCCGACGACGAAGCGCCCGGTCGGGTTGATCAGGAACTCGGTCGCCGTCGTCAGCAGCCGCGCCGGCAGCACCTTCTTGATCACTTCCTCGATGCAGAATTTCTCGATCTCCTTGTGCGACGCATCCGCGGCGTGCTGCGTGGAGATGACGACGTTGGAGATGCCGACCGGCTTGCCGTTGTCGTAGATCACCGACACCTGGGACTTGGCGTCGGGCCGCAGCCATGGCACGTGGCCCTGCTTGCGGATCTTGGTGAGCTGGCGTCCGAGCCGGTGCGCGAACATGATCGGCGCCGGCATCAGCTCCGGCGTCTCGTTGCTGGCGTAACCGAACATCAGGCCCTGGTCGCCGGCACCCTGCTTCGCCGTCTTCTTGCCCTTGGCCTTGCGCGCGTCGACACCCTGGGAAATGTCCGGCGACTGCTGCGTCACCAGGACGTTCACGAACACCCGATCGGCGTGAAACACGTCATCGTCGTTGACGTAGCCGATCTCGCGGATGGAGTCGCGCGCGATCTTGACGAAGTCGAGCTGGGCCTTGGTCGTAATCTCGCCGCCGACGATGACCATGTTCGACTTGACGTAAGTTTCGCAGGCGACACGGCTGAACTTGTCCTGGGTGAGGCACGCATCAAGGACGGCATCGGAGATCGTGTCGGCGACCTTGTCCGGGTGACCTTCACCGACCGATTCCGAAGAGAAGATGTATCGATTGCCCATTCACGCTCCAAAAAAAAAGCCCGCGATATCGCGGGCATGGCTCGCGACTTAGATAGATTTCGTGTTCAGCTCGCGCTGACACGGTGCGGCCCATCAAGTCGTGGAAATCGCCGCACAAACGACCCTTCAGTATCGCTTTCGGACAGCGATGCTGTCAAACGCGTGTGTCGCCTCGGGTCCTGTGGTCCCCTCCGCGTTACTTCTTGTGTGACGCGATGTACTCGTTCGCGAATTTCTCGAGGTCAGGGCTGCGCAGCCCGATGAGCTTGGCTTCTTCGGTGGCCTTGTCTACCGCCCAGCCGTCCTGAAGCACCCGCTTGGCCAGCCAGACCGCGCCGACGCGGTTGGCCGAACCACAGTGCACGTAGACCGGCTGGTTGGCCTTGTTCGAGACGGCGGCGAGGAACTGATCGATCACCTTCGGGTCCGGCTGCTGCGCGTTGAACGGGATGCTGATGTAGTTGAGCCCAAGTCCCTTCGCGTGCGCCGCGTTCTGCTCGATGTTGGCGCCAGGTTCGGTCGGCACGCGCAAGTTGATGACCGCCTTGAAGCCGTCCTTGGCGAGGCCGTCGAGGGCCGCGGTCTCGGTGGCGCCGCCGCAAGCGACCACCGCGTCGACCTTGGTGAAATTGGTGATGCCGGCGCGCTCCTGCTTGGTCTGCGCGAGCGCAGGAACGGCGAGGGTCAGAAGAAGAAGGGTGGTAACAGATCGCATAATCGAGCCTCCGGGGCAATTCTAGCCCGGCTTCCGGCTTCAGGCTGCAGACTTCGGCGGCTTCAGTCCGCAGCCCGCGGAAGCCTGCAGCCCCCGAAGCCCGCAGGCCGTAGCCTGAAGGCTGAGTGCCTACTCTTTTTGCACTGTCACCGTGACCGGCGCCTGCATTCGAACCGTGACCGTGGTGCCTGCCGGCAGGGTCGCCGGGTTGCGGTCGTTGGTCATCGCGGCCGCGGTGCCGCCGGCGGCGCCCACGCCCGCGCCGATTGCTGCGCCCCTGCCGCCGCCGAGGATGGCGCCGAGGATCGCGCCGCCTATCGCCGCGCCGCCCACTTTGGCCGCGCTTTCCCCGCCGGGCGAGGTGCCTTCGCGAATCACCGGATCCGTCTTGAGGCCCAGTTGCGTGCCGTCGGCAAGCACCACGGTGTGGAAGCGGATGGCGAGCCGTGCCTTGCCCTTCATGCGGCCGCCGCGATCCACTTCGGTCACCGACCCGCGGACCGTCGCGCCGGCGGGAATCGCAATGCGTCCATCGACGCGAACGTCACGAGTGACGCGTGCTTCAACCTTGTCTTCGACCCGTGCCAGCTCGCTCGAAATCGTGCGTTCGATTTGCAGCCCCAGCACCGCATCCGGCGGGACCGTGATCTCGATGAACTCCGGCGCCGGCGGCGGCGGCGGAGGGGGCGGCTCGGGTTCCTTGTAGTCGGGCACCGAGGGCTGCACCGGCGGGCGTGATTCCCACATCGTGCCGCCGCTCGTGGCCGGCGCGCTCGACGCGGTGGTCGACTCCACCGGCAGCGACGCCGGACGCGATTCGGCGATCGGCGCCCGCGGCGCGGGTCGCGATGATGCACGCGAGGCTGCCGTGGGGGCGCTCGAAATCGATGGGGTGCGACGCGCAGGCGCCACGGGGGGTGAGATTGTTTGGGGCGCGGGCGTTGACGGCGAAATCACGCCCTCGGATTCGGTCACGGCCTTTGGAGCGGCCGAGGCCGGAGCGTCAGCCGGACTGGAACTCGCCGCAGACGAGGCGCTTGCCGTCCCAGCCGGAAGGTCGTAGCCGGCCGGCAGCTGGTTTTGCCGCACAGCCAGGTACGCGCCGCCGCCTGCCGCCGCGACGCACCCGATTGTCAGTCCCGCAAAAACCAGCTTGTTGAACTCCATCACGACACTCCTACGCCCCTTCTCAGCAAGGGCCGTGCCGGGGCGAACCCCCCAAAAGCAGGCATTTTACGCCTAATTCTTCAGGGAATTGCCACTTGTGCTGTCCCCTGCGACGGTGCCAGGGGACAGATCGAGGCCTATACTGATCGTTTTGGAGGCCCCATGAAGAAGATCCTCGCCGCCACCCTGGCCGCGGCCCTGGCCGCCGGCTCGGCGTCTGTGTTGAACGCTCAGTCAAAAGCTCCTCAGCCGCAAAAGCTCGACGCGGAATACACCGCGAAGATCAAGGAGTCCCTCCAGGATCCCCGCATCACCACGGAGCTGGTCGATCACCTGCCGGCCTCCGACACCGTGCCCTCGCCGCTCAAGTTCCTGGGCCGTTACGTCGGCCAGCCGGGCGAGCTCACGTATTCAAAGGACATCAATCGCTATTACGAGCAACTCGCGAAGGTCTCGCCGCGCGCCCGCTTCTGGAAGATCGGCACCAGCGAAGAGGGCCGCGACATTGTCGCACTGGCCATCGCGGACGAGGCGACGATCAAGTCGCTCGAGAAGTATCGCGATCAACTGGCCGCGCTCACCGACCCGCGCAAGACCACCGAAGCGCAGGCCCAGGCACTGATCAAGACGGCCAAGCCGGTCTACTACATCACCAGCGGCATGCACTCGCCCGAGACCGGCGGGCCCGAGATGCTGATCGAACTGGCCTATCGCCTCATCGTCGAGGAGTCGCCGTTCATCCAGAACATCCGCAACAACGTGATCACGATGATCACCCCGGTGGTGGAAGTGGACGGCCGCGAGAAGCAGGTCGACACCTACTACTTCAACAAGACGCGCGCCGCCGGCGACGCGCGCCTGCCGCTGATGTACTGGGGCAAGTACGTGCAGCACGACAACAACCGCGACGGCATGGGCCAGTTCCTCGAGCTCACCAAGGCGGTGACGCGGATGCAGCTGGCCTGGTATCCGACCGTGATGCACGACCTGCACGAAGCGCAGACCTATCTCTATGCCTCGACCGGCACCGGGCCCTACAACGACTCGCTCGATCCGATCGTGATCAGCGAATGGTGGATGCTGGCGCAGAACGACGTGCTGGAGATGACCAAGCGCGGCGTGCCCGGCGTCTTCACCTATGGCTTCTACGACGGCTGGGTGCCCAACTACATGTTCTTCATCGCGCACTCGCACAACGCGATCGGCCGCTTCTACGAAGTCCAGAGCTACGG
>JBDTMB010000542.1:0-3954 GCA_039934485.1 Vicinamibacterales bacterium | reverse complement strand
CGGCGCCGGTGGCGGGTCCTGGGCCGGAGGCGGCACCGCGACCCAGACCGTGAACAGGACCAGCGCGACGGTGCCCTTGCCAATCATGATCATGAAACTTCACTCCTCGATCCGTGGCAGCCCGCCACTCCACGTGAGTGTCTCCGCAGATGCGATAGTGTTACAGGCCGACCCGATGTTCGATGAATACGTGAGAACGCATGTGGAGCCGCTGCTGTCGCCCATTGCCAGGGGGCTCGGCCGGCTGGGACTCACGCCCACGGCCATCACGGTGGGCACCTTTGCCATTGCCGCCGGTGGCGCGGCGGCCATCGCCGGCGGCTATCCGTCAGCGGGGCTGGCTCTGTGGCTGGTCAGCCGGGTCGGCGACGGCCTCGACGGCATCCTGGCCCGCGCCTCGAACCGGGTCACCGCCTTCGGCGGCTATCTCGACATCAGCCTCGACATGACGGCTTACAGCGCGATGGTCGTGGCGTTTGCCACCCTGTATCCGGAACCGCGGCTCGTCTGGCTGGGCATTCTCACGGGCTACGTCTTGTCCATTACCACGACCCTGGCGCTGGCCGCAGCGGCCGACCGCGCCGGTCGCACCATCAGCGCGACCAATCGAACGTTTCAGTTCACACGCGGTCTCGCCGAGGGAGGAGAAACCACGCTGGTCTACGTGGCGTGGGTCGTCTTCCCCGCGGCGGTCGAACCGGTTGCGTGGGCGTGGTGCGCCGTCCTGTTCGCGGCCGCGATCCAGCGCTCGATGCTCGCCTGGGGGTCGTTGAACTGACGCAGAGGCTTACTTTCCCTTGGGCTCGAGCGGAACGGACTGGCCGAGCGCCTCCGGCAACAAGGCCCCCAGCGCGAGGCCAAAGGCCACGTGCGCCGTCAACACGGTGGCCGCGAATTGCCAGCCAAAGTCGCGACCAAACGGTCCCACGCCAAGCGCCAGCACGACCGGGCTCGCGAGGAACCCGACACCGACCGCGATGCCAAACGGAATAGCCCACCAGCGCGAACGGCCCGCCGCCAGCAGCACGAAGACGATTCCGAAACTCGCTCCGTTCCAGAAATGGTAGGCGAAGCCCGCCAGGTCTGAGAGTGGCGAGGGGCCCAGCGCGAAGCGGTCGAGCAGCAGGACGCCCATGAGTTGCGGCAGATTACCCGGCATGAAGCCGAGCCGGAAGCCCGGATATCGCACCGCCTCGAGGGCCAGGGTGGCCGTGGCGCCAGCCAGTGCGCCGCGCCACACCAGGGCGGCCACGACCGGTGACATCCGCGTCGACAGGCCCCAGGCCACCGCCAACGCCACCGCCGCCGCCAGCAGCAGCGTCACGGCCAACGAGTGCAGCGAACCGTATCCCATCAGCGACAGGGGAAACGTGTTGGGCGCCACCGACGCCAGCGCGAGCAGCGCGCCGCGCATGATCCACGTCCTGATGTTGTGATTCATGGTGTGCCTCATGCGAACGAGACCGGGGACGCCATCGCCCTCCGGTCCCGATTCGCCATGCGAGCCAGCCTACTGGGCCGCCATTGTGGCGAGTCCGCCGATGTTCTTGTCGAGCATTTCGGCGACCATCTTGACCTTGTCGTTCTTGAACTGTCCGAGCAGCGACGAGGGCTTGTCGTAAGAGACGAAGGTCTTGCCGTTGGTGTCTGCGTAAACGAAGACGCGCAGCGGAATGTAGAGGCCGGCGGCGTGGTCCTGTTCGAAGACCTGCTTGCCCACCGTGGGATTGCCGACCAGGAACAGCGTGGCCTTGAGGCTCATGCCGGTCATCGACAGCATCTGGCCCTGGTTGACCTCGGCCATCACCATCATGCCGTTCTTGGCGACCAGCGCTTTCAACGAATCGACCACGGCATCAAAGGACTTGGCCGATGCGACGGTGACACGGTTGCCATCGAACTTGGTGTCGTCGGCGAATGCGGCGGTGGACAGCGCGAGCGTGGCAATGAGGGCGAGCGAAACGTTCTTCAGTGACATATGAATTTTCTCCTTGGTGGAACAACGACCCACATGGAGGTAGTCACGTGCCGGGCCAGACCGTTACAGGTTCACTGCGGAAGCGGAGGCTGTTCCAATGACCTGTGGTGAATCTCACACCGAGCCCGGGATCGGCCTCGTGATCACGGGGTATGATTCCGGCGGCGGACGTCACCGCCCGCCGGACCGCGTGCGGACTTTCTCGTTTTGAAGGGATCACGCGATCGGTCGTGACGCCTTGATGAATCCGTGCCAACGCCCATGCTGACTGAAGAACACAATCCGCTTGTCCTGCCGCTCGACGAGGCTAATCAGAGATTGCTCGCCAACGTCCATCCCTCCGACTGGAAGAACCCAGAGGGCCGAAGCGTTTATGATCTGCTGGTGGTGGGTGGCGGCACCGCCGGCTTGGTCAGCGCCGTCGGCGCGGCCGGCCTGGGCGCCCGAGTCGCCTTGATCGAACGGCGGCTCCTGGGAGGCGACTGTCTGAACGTGGGCTGCGTTCCCTCGAAAGCCCTGCTCCGGTCGGCGCACGCGATCGCCGAGGCCCGCCGGGCGTCAGCGCTGGGGGTACGCGTCGCCGGCGTGACGGCGGATTTTCCCGCCATCATGCAACGCATGCGCGATCGGCGGGCGGGCATCAGCCCGACCGACTCCGCAGCGCGGCTGCGCAAGGTCGGCGTCGACGTGTTCTTCGGTGCCGCGAGATTCACGGGAGCGCGGACGATCGAGGTTGCCGGCCAGACCCTCGCCTTTAACCGCGCGGTGATCGCGACCGGCGGCCGGCCAGTGGCGCCGCCGATTCCCGGGCTGGCGGCACTGCCGTACTTGACCAACGAAACCGTCTTCTGGCTGACCGAACTGCCGAAGCGTCTGCTGATCATCGGCGCCGGACCCATCGGGTGTGAATTGGCGCAGGCCTTTGCCCGGTTTGGCAGCGCCGTCACGTTGCTCAGCAACTCCGCCCACGTCCTGCCGCGTGAGGATCCCGATGCAGCCGCCATCGTGCAGCACCAACTTCTCGCGGACGGCATCACGCTGGAACTCGGCGTGACGCTGACCGAGGCCGCGGCGGCGGCCGCCGGCATCCGCCTCCGATATCAACGCGCGGACAAGATCGCCGGCGACACCGTGGGCGACCAGGTGCTCGTCGCCACCGGTCGTGCCCCAAACATCGAAGACCTCGGGCTCGATGCGGCCGGCGTCGAGACCGCCCGCGCCGGCGTGGTCGTCAACGACCAGCTCCGTACGTCGAATCGCCGAATCTTCGCCAGCGGCGATGTCTGCTCCAATTACAAGTTTACGCACGCCGCCGACGCGATGTCGCGCATCGTCATTCAAAACGCCCTCTTCTATGGGCGCAAGAAGGCCAGCGCGCTGGTGATGCCGTGGTGCACGTTCACCGATCCGGAGATCGCGCACGTCGGCCTCTACGAAAAGGACGCGCGCGAGCAGGGCCGCAACGTCGAGACCATCACCGTGCCACTATCAGACGTGGATCGCGCAATACTCGACGAAGAGGCGGAGGGGTTTGTTCGCGTGCATCACGAGCGTGGCAAGCTACTGGGCTGCACGATTGTCGCCGCTCATGCCGGCGAGATGATCGGCGAAGCCGCGTTCGCGATCACGCACGGTGGCTCGCTGAGCGACCTCTCGGCAACGATTCATCCCTACCCGACACAGGCCGAAGCGATGCGCAAAGCTGGCGACGCCTATCGCCGCGGTGCGTTGACCCCGACGGTGAAGCGCTGGTTCGATCGCTATTTTCGCTGGACCCGTTGACGAATTTACTTGGCCGCCAGCTCCCGATCGACCGCTCGTCTGGCGGTCCGGGTGACCAGCGTCACGACGGCCACGGTCGCGGCCAAGCCGATTCCAGTGAGTGCCAGCTTGCCACTTGACGCGGTGCTTGCGGTACCGGTCAGGTCCGCCGCCGTCGTCACGAGCGACCCGAGGTAAACATACATGAAGGTGCC
>JBDTMB010000541.1:0-3956 GCA_039934485.1 Vicinamibacterales bacterium | reverse complement strand
CGTGTCTGCGTGATCTGCGGCCTCTGCGTCGTCGGCGGCCTCTGCGGCCTCTGCGGCCTCTGCGTCATCTGCGTCATCTGCGGCATCTGCGGCATCTGCGTCATCTGCGGCATTTGCGTCATCTGCGGCCTAGCTGCCGGCGACGGCGTGGATGGCGCGGCGCACTCGCGCGAACGTGCCGCAGCGACAGATGTTGGTGATGGCGTCGTCGATCTCCTGGTCCGACGGATTCGGATGCTCGTCGAGCAGCGCGGCCACGGCCATGATCATCCCCGATTGGCAATAGCCGCACTGCGGCACCTGGTGGGCAATCCACGCCAGCTGCACCTTGTGGAGCGTGCCGCTTTGCGCAAGCCCCTCGATCGTGGTGACCGCGGCCCCGGCGGCCTCCGAGACCGGCACCGAGCACGACCGCACGGGGCGGCCGTTCAAGTGGACCGTGCACGCACCGCAGGCGGCGATGCCGCACCCGAACTTGGTGCCGGTGAGGCCGATGGTGTCGCGGAGCGCCCACAACAGGGGCGTGTCCGGTTCCACGTCGAGTGAATGCGGCGCGCCATTGACCGTGAGCGTGATCGCCATTGCCGCGGGCCTCCGTTCGAAAGACAGGCACCGCCCCGCGATGCGGAGCGGCGCCTTTGCCGTTATTGGGCGGACGAGGTCTTCGCCGCGGCCTTCAGCGTGATGTGCTGAACGCGCCAGTTCTGCGCTTCGCCGGTGTAAAGCTCGTTCTCGCTGACGCAGTGCATCTGGTGCACCCAGTAGAACTGGCCCACCTTCTTGCCCGTGGTGCCAAACCAGCCGAGGAGATGGCCCTCGAGGTCTTCCTTGTAGATCTTGCCGCCGGCATCGGCGCTGAAGAGGAACTGCTGCCCCTGCGGGTTGGGGGGTGAGATGCACAGGGCCCACGGGGCGCGGACGTTGCTGATGATCCGCACCGGGTTCAGGTCCGGATCGAAGACCTGGATGCGGCTGTTGCCGCGATCGCCGACGTAGATGTTGCCCTTGGCGTCGGCGGCAATCGCGTGCGGGGTGTTGAACTGCCCCGGCGCGGTGCCGCGCGAGCCGATGGTCTTGACGAAGTCGCCGTCCTTGGTGAACTTGGCGACGCGCGAATTATCGTAGCCGTCGGCGACGAAGATGTTGCCCTGCGTGTCAAACGCCACGTCGGTCGGGCGGCCGAAGGTGCCGCCGCGGCCGGCGCCGGCGCCGGGCTTGGCGCTGGCGCCCGCTTCGGTGTGATCCGCCTCTTCAAGGTACTTCTCGAGGTAGTCGATCGCCTCGTCCTTGCGGCCGAGCACCATTGTCACCAGGCCCTGCGGGTTGAACTTCATCACCATGTTCGATCCTTCATCGACCACCCAGACGTTGTCGTCCTTGTCGATGCGGACGGCGTGGGCGAAGGAGAAGCCGTAGGCGTTCTGCCCCCACTCCTTGACGAACTTGCCGGCCTGGTCGAACTCGAAGAGCTCGGCGGCCTGGCCGCCGCGCGCCGGCCCGGAGTTGCCGCTGCGCGTGTAGACGAAGAGGTGCTTCTTCGAATTGAGCGCCACGCCCTCGGTCTCGCCAATGGTGTGGCCGTCGGGCATGAGCGGCAGCGACACCGCGTCGTAGGGAATCTGCGGAGTGGTTTTTTCGAGCTCTGCCTGGGCCGCCAGCGCGGCCTGGCGTTCGGGACTAAGGCCGCCGCGGCCGGCCTGCCCGCCGGGCGCACCGCCGCCGGCGGTCTGCGCGTAAACGGCAACACCGAGCGTCAGGATAAATGCGATTACGTAACGTTTCACGATGGGCTCCTCTTGAAGCGATGCCACGGACGTGGATAGCAGGCGCAGTATACCCTGCGCGACCACCAATCAGCGGCCGCGAAGGTAGCCAATCGAGCGGAGCAACTCGAGCTGGTTGGGGTCGAGCGGGCTCTTGTCCGGGATGAAGTCCTGGTGCAGGCCGCGGTAGTCTGCAGTGCGCGCGCCGGCCGTCAAGTCCCCAATCACTGCTTGCATATCGGCAGCGACGGGCACACCCAGCAACGACAGGATGGTCGGCGCAACCGAGAGGAGGTCCACGACACCGCCGTAGCCTTGCGCGCCGGTGTTGGCCACGACCAGCACCCCGTTGGGGCTGAGGAAATGCTCGTAGTCGTTGAAGTCCCAGCCATGATCCGACACGAGGATGACCGTCGACGGGCCAAACGCCGCGATCAGGTCGAGCACTTCCGCGTCGGCCTGCAGGTATGCCCGCGCAATCGATGTCGTATCGAATCGTGCGTCGAGGGTGCCCGCCGGGTCACCCCCGCACCATCCCGCCGGGAAGCGGAAATCCCAGTTGTAGTGCGACAGCGAATCCACGAAGTGCGTGTAGTACACGCCGAGGTCGGGCTTCGACTCGGCGAAGAGCCGCATCGCGGTCTCAACGCGAGTCCGCTCTTCCGCGTCAATGATGCCAGCGGCCGCCACCCCCTCCGGTGGTAACGGCACGACGGCCTGCGTAGCGTGGCCGACCGACTCCTGGCGGCTGACGTTGAAGTCGTCGTCCGGCCCTGGCCAGACGAAAAAACCGTTCACGCGCTCGCCGGCCATCGCATACGGCACCGGGCTGAAGATGCCGACCCGGCGGCCGGATGCCGAGGCGATGGTCCAGATCGGCGGCTTCTTTATTCGCCGCGTGCTCGCCTCGATCTCCTGCCACCCCTGGAACAGGTTGAACTGCTCGAGGAGCATGTCGATCATCCAGACGGGATGCACGCCGAATCGCGGCAGGAACGCGACGATGCTGGTCGTGCCGCGGAAATGCCACTCGGTGAATCCGCCGACACCGTTATCGTGCGGGGGGTATCCGGTGTAGAGCGCGGTCCAAATCGGCGGCGAGATCGCCATCCCGCGATTGTCGAGTTGAAAAAAGCGGCCCCGGTCGAGCAGCGCCGCAATCGTGTCCAACAGGGAAAGATGATTGAGGGACTGGATGCTGGCGGCCGTGAGCACCGCCGGGAACGCCGCGCAGCAGACCACCCAGGTGGCCCCCGCGGCGAGCGCCCTCAAGATTCGCATCCACCAGCGAGTATACTGCCCGCCGCGGTCATGACCCAGGGCCGCAGATGACGCAGAAAAGCCATCCATCACCACGACTGCCGATGACGACGACAGCGCATCACCAGGGCCGCAGATGACGCAGAAAAGCCATCACTACGGGCGCAAATGACGGCGACACCATCACCAGGGCCGCAGATGACGCAGAAAAGCCATCACTACGATCCGCAGATCACGACGACAACCATCACCAGGGCCGCAGATGACGCAGAAGGCGACGCAGTCCCAGGGCCGCAGATGAACGCGGATGGCAGCGCCACGACCAGGACCACGGATGACGTAGATGACATTGCCATGACCGGCTCCGGGATTACGTGGATGGGTCATGGTTACGCGGCCAGGCTGGGTGGGGCCGCTCGCCGTCGCAGCCGGTAGTGCAGCCGCAAGAATGTCACGCCCCACAGTAACAGCGAGTGGTCCGCGCGGATATTCCCCTGTAACGCGTAGACCGTCGACGAGGTTTCGTGTCATCGAGCCACACAGAATCGTCGGCGTCCACCGAAGGCAAACCCCAACCGCCTTTGAGCAATTGAACCTGCGGCCACGGTGTGGCTCTGCGTCATCTGCGGCCCTGGTGTGACTCTGCGTCATCTGCGCGCCTCGCGGGTGCTCTCTGGACGGCGTTAGCGGCGGTCCGCGCCGTCGATTGCCAGGACGTCCTGACGCGAGAGCGTAAAGTCGAGCGCCGCGGAGTTCTCGACGACATGCTCGGGGCGCGTCGCCTTGGCGATGGCGAAGACCCACGGGCGGCGGGTGAGGAAGTTGAGCGCCACCTGCGCCGCCGTCTTGCCGTGCCGCCTGGCGACATCGACCACCGCCCCGCGCGTGACACCGCCGCGCGACAGCGGCGAGTAACCGACCACGGCGATGCGG
>JBDTMB010000540.1:0-3963 GCA_039934485.1 Vicinamibacterales bacterium | reverse complement strand
CGGCACCCAGCGGGGCGATGACCCATACGAACGGGACTTTGAACGGACGGTAACGCTCCGGCTCGACCACACGTAGCACCAGGACGCCGGCACAGACCAGGGCAAACGCGAACAGCGTCCCGATGTTCGTCAAGTCGTAGGTCTCGGCCGCGTCGCCCACCATCGAGGCGACCGCCACCAGGATGCCGGTGATGAGCGTCGCGGTGTACGGAATCCTCGTCTTCGGATCGATCCGCGCCACCCACTCCGGCAGCAGGCCATCGCGCGCCATCGCAAAGAAGATGCGCGGCTGCCCGTACTGGAAGACCAGCAGCACCGCCGACATCGAGATCGCGGCGCCGAAGGCGACGATGACGCCGACGCCGGAGAACCCGATCAGCTCGAGCGCCCGCGACAGCGGATCGGCCACGCCCAGTTCCGTATACGGCACCATGCCGGTAATCACGGCGCCCACCACCACGTAGATGATCGTGCAGACGGCCAGGCCGCCCAGGATGCCGATGGGCAGGTTGCGCTGAGGATTCTTCGTCTCCTCGGCGGCGGTGGAAATGGCGTCGAAGCCGATGTAGGCGAAGAAGACGATGGCCGCGCCCTGGTGGATTCCCGTGAAGCCGTTCGGCGCAAACGGCGTGTAGTTCGCGGCCGTAATGTGCGTGGCGCCCACCGCGACAAACAGTGCGAGCACGACCAGCTTGACCAGCACCATGATGGTGTTGGCGGTGACGCTCTCGCGCGCGCCGCGCAACAGCAGCCACGTGATCAGCATCACGATGCCAAATGCCGGCACATTGACCAGGATCGGCATGCCGAACACATGCGGCGCCGAATCGAGCAACCCGTGGACATCCGCGTTCGAACTGAGGAGCGCGGTACGGTATCCCGTGGTGAGCCACACCGGCAGCGTGACGCCGACGCCGCGAAGGAGCGTCGTGAAGTAGTCGCCCCACGAGATCGCCACGGCGACGTTGCCCACGGCGTACTCGAGCATCAGGTCCCAGCCGATAATCCACGCCACCAGCTCGCCTAGCGTCGCGTAGGAATACGCATACGCGCTCCCCGCCTGCGGGATCATCGCCGCCAGCTCCGCGTAGCAGAGCGCGGCCAGCGCGCAGGCGCCACCGAGCAGGATGAAGGAGAACACGAGCGCCGGACCTGCGCCGTAACGGATGACCTCGCCGTTTGGCCCAAGCTGCCCCGCCGCCGCGGTACCAATGGCGCCGAAAATCCCGGCGCCGATGACGGCGCCGATCGCCAGCATGACGAGGTCGCCGGCGCCGAGCACGCGCTTCAGCGCGCGCGGGTCGCTGTCGTCGAGCACGAGGTCCGCGATCGGCTTGCGTTGGAAGACTTGATACATAGGCCCGTGTAGTCTAATCCGATTGCGGCCGTCGCCTAGCGACGCTCGGCGACCACCGACGCCACGAACCTGCCGTTCACTTCGCCCGCGCGCGATCGCAAGACGGCCAGCGGCGCCATCAGCCGTGGCAGTTCGCCGTCCTCCAGCAGGAACGCCGGATTCGCCGGCCGGCCCCGCTCCGCCTGCCGGACCGTGAACGTCTCATAGAACAACCGGCCACCGGGCTTCAGCGCGTCGCGCAATCGCGGCATCAGCGGACGATGGAGATAGTTGAAGACCATGACGGCATCGTAGGCGGAAGGCGCAATCGCGGGCGGCGCGGCAGCCTCGAGGTCGATGATCTCGCACCGGAGCGCGAGGTGCAATCGCCCGGCGGTGCCCTCGAGAAACGCGATCGCGGCAGGATCCCGATCGATCGCATGGACCTCGAACCCGGCGCTCGCCAGCAACAACGCGTGCCGGCCCCGCCCGCAGGCCACGTCGAGGACCTTGCCGCCGCGCGGGAGCAGGTCGGCGTTGTCGATCAGCCAGGCCGACGGCCCGCGCAATTCGCCGGCCCCGAACTCACGCGGGCCAGTCCACGACGCCAGGCCGCCCGCGAGATTCAGCACGCCTTCGAGGCCCGCCTCGGTCAGCAGCCGCGCGGCCGCGGCGCTGCGGACCCCGTGCTCGCAGTAGACCAGGATCGGCCGGCCGTCCGCCGGCAACACCGCGGGTGCCGACGCCGCCAGATCGACGGGCAGCAGCCACGCGCCCGGAATGTGCCCAAGCTGCTCGTACTCGCCGGGCGTCCGGACATCGAGCGCGAGCGCCCCGGACGCAAGCAGCGTGCGCGCCTCGTCGTGCGTCACCGTCCGAAGGTCGCTCATCGGCGGCGCCACACGAACCACCACCGTGCCAGGTCGAAGGCGCCCACCGGCGACAGCGAGAGCAGCAACCCGAGGCCGAAGTCGTAGATGCGGTAGCTCGAACAGGCCTCGAGAATCGCCGCCGCGATCAGCGCGCCGATCGCCAGCGCCACCACGAACCGGGGGATCGGGTGGACGCGCGTGGGAACGAAAAGCGATGAGGTGCGAAGGCCGATTGAAAACGCAGCCAGGACCAGCAGGACCCAAACGAGAAGCGTCATGAAGGGGCGGCGAAATCGTACACCGACTCGTTGGACGCCACGACCATCCGCCCGCCCCGGCCAAAGGCCAGGCCGACCAGGCCGTTCCCCGACACCACCAGCTCGCGCGGCAGCCCGGGCCGTAACGCGTAGACGCCGCTGGCGCCCGCCAGCGCTTCGACCACGTGCAGCACGCCGTTGGCGTCAAACGCGATTCCCTGCGGCCGGCCGAACAGGGTGCCGAGCACCTCGACCTGGCCACTGGCGTCGATGCGCCGGATGGTGTCGTAGGACGCCAGCGTCGGCGCCGAGACGTACAGGGTTTGATCCGGCGCCATGGCGAGGTGGAACGCGGCGATGCTCGGCGGGATCGACGCGAACGTCTCGGTGTGGCCGTGCGCATCGACGCGGAAGATGGTGCCGGCGCGATCCCCGACGAAGAGCGTACCGTCGGCGCCAAACGCCAGTCCGCACGCTACCCCCAGGTCCGAGGCCATCACCTCGAACGTGCCGTCGTTGAAGATCCGATAGACGCGGCCTTCGAACCGGCTCGAGACATACAGCAGTCCGTCGGGCCCGAACGCCATCGACGTGGGATTCACCAGCTTGTGCACGAAGGGCTCGCGCGCGCCGCGATCGGTGATGCGAAAGATCGAGACCGTGGCTTCCTGCCCGCGCGATCCGCTGTAGGTGACGTAGATCGATCCGTCCGGACCGATCACCGGGTTATCCACCTGGTGCAGGCCCGTGGCCCTGACGGCGCCGACGCGCGCAAAGAGCGTGGTGCCGGGCACCCAGGCAATTTTCACCGGCGTCTCGCCGCCCTTGAGGCCCGCCGGCACGACGACCGCGAGGCGGTCCGCGGCGGAAAACGAGAGGCGGGCCGGCACGCCGCCGATGGTGACGATGTCGGTGAAGGAGTCGGGCTGCGGAAAGCCTTCGCCGCGCAGCCAAAGCCGTCCGCCTTCGACCACCCGGATCGGCTCGAGGCTGGTCAGCGCCGGCACCGATCAGCTCTCGTCCAGTTCGAGATTCCAGTACAGGTAGTCGCGCCAGCTGTCTGGCGCGCTATGCAGGCCGATGGTGATGCGGATCGCCGGCGCCGACATCGGCCGCCGCGGGTGGCGCACCAGCTTCATCCGCGCCTCTTCCGGCGTGCGGCCACCCTTGCGGCGGTTGCAGGTCACGCAGCAGGTGACGATGTTCTCCCAGTCCTTGCGTCCCCCCTGCGACACCGGGATGACGTGATCGAAGGTCAAATCCGGAGTGGGGAAAACGTCGGCGCAATACTGGCAGGTGTATTCGTCGCGCGCGTAGATGTTGGCCCGTGAGAACGGCACGTAGTCGAAGCGCTTCTTGATGCGGACGTATCGCAAGAGCCGGATCACCGAGGGCAGCTTGAAGGAAAACGAGACAGCCCTCACTTCACGGTCGTGAGACGCGATGATCTCGACCTTGCCCTGGCACCACAACGTCACCGCCTTCTGCCAGTTGACGA
>JBDTMB010000539.1:0-3971 GCA_039934485.1 Vicinamibacterales bacterium | reverse complement strand
CATCTCGATGGCGACGCTGCACAACGCCGACGAGATCGCCCGCAAGGACATCCGGCCCGGCGAGCTCGTGATCATTGAAAAGGCCGGCGACGTCATCCCGCGCGTCGTCGGTCCGGCCCATCCCGAGGCGGCAGGCCGGCCGGCGCCCTGGGTGATGCCCACCGCGTGCCCGGTGTGCGGCAGCACACTGCAGAAACCGGATGACGAAGCGGTGTGGCGCTGCGAGAACAGCTCGTGCCCGTCGAAGCTGCGGCGCGGCCTCGAGCACTTCGCCTCGCGCGGCGCGATGAACATCGAGGGACTGGGGGAGTCGCTGATCGGCCAGCTGTGCGACAGGCACCTGGTGGCCAGCCTCGCCGACATCTACCAGCTCGACGCGCCGACGCTCGAGGGCCTCGAGCGCATGGGGAAGAAGTCCGCGGCCAAGCTGCTGGCGGAAATCGAGAAGTCCAAGGCGAATGACGTGTGGCGCCTGATTTATGGCCTGGGCATTCGTCACGTGGGCGAACGCGGCGCGCAGGTGCTGGCCGATCATTTTGGCGCCGTCGAAAGTATCGAGCGCGCGTCGGTCGAGGAGCTCGAGCAGGCCCACGAGATTGGCCCGGTGCTCGCCGCCTCGATTCGCGCGTGGTTTGACGAGCAACACAACACGGATCTCATCGAGCGGTTCCGGCAGGCTGGTGTGAAGACGGTCGGGGAGCGGAAGGTCGCCCCGGTGGGACCCCAGCCTTTGGCCGGAAAAGCATTCGTGATCACGGGCTCGCTCGAGTCGATGTCGCGCGAGCAGGCGCAGGGCAAGATCGAGGCGCTCGGCGGAAAAGTCACCGGTTCGGTGAGCAAGAAGACGAATTTTGTGGTGGTCGGCGCCGACGCCGGGAGCAAGCTCGAGAAAGCACGCGCACTTGGGGTCCAGACCCTCGATGAGGCGGCTTTCCTGGAGCTTATAATGAGGCCATTGTCATGACGCGGCTCTACATCTGGGTTACGGCTGGTCTTACCGGCATCATCGGCCTGTTGATCGGGATCATCCTCAACGGATCTCCCGTGGCCCCGCGCGTGGCGGCTCCGGACGCCGGAGCCCGATCGGTCCCCGCGGACAACGCCAGGGAGGCCCTCGACGTGACGCCGTCGGCCGCCGTGAAGGGCGCCGTTAACTTCGCCGACATCGCGGCGCGCCTCAATCCGGCGGTGGTCAACATCGACGCCACCGCCCGCGGACGCAAGCTCCGCCGGCCGGCGCAGGATGGCCAGCTGCGCCGCCCCGACCTGGACGAGGACCCGTTTGATCTGGGCCGGCAGCCGCGGGCGGGCGAAGCCCCCAGGCGCGGCACCGGCACCGGCTTCATCATCGACGCCGCGGGGCACATCCTCACCAACCATCACGTGATCGAAGGCGCCGAGCGCCTCACCGTCAAGCTCGCCGATGGCCGGAGCCTCCGCGCCACCGTCGTCGGTTCGGATCCCGACACCGACATTGCGCTGATCAAGGTCGAGTCGGCCACGCCGCTGCCGCACGCCCCGCTCGGTGATTCCACCGGCCTGCGCGTCGGCGAATGGGTGTGCGCGATTGGCAATCCGCTGGCCTACGAACACACGGTCACGGTGGGCGTCGTCAGTTTCCTCGGCCGCAAGCTGTTCGACTCGAGCCTCGACAATTACATCCAGACCGACGCGGCGATCAGCTTCGGCAACAGCGGCGGTCCACTGATCAATTCGCGCGGGCAGGTCATCGGCATCAACTCCGCGATCAGCCGGCAGGCCAGTAACATCGGCTTTGCGGTGCCGATCAACCAGGCCAGGGCCATCCTGCCGCAGCTGAAGACGATCGGCCGGGTGAGCCGCGGCTACATGGGCGTGACGCTGCGCGATGTCGATCCCGATCTGCAGTCGTCGCTCAAGCTGGCGCGCACCGACGGTGCGCTCGTGCAGGACGTCACCGCCGGGTCGCCCGGGGCGCGCGCCGGGTTGCGCACCTATGACGTAATCGTGTCGGTGGATGGCCAGCCGGTGCGCTCGGACGATGGGCTGATTCGGGAGATCGCGGAGCGGCAGCCGGGTTCGGTGGCGCGCCTCGAGTTCGTCCGCGACGGCCGCGCGCACCAGGTGGCGGTGAAGCTGGCGGAGCGTCCCAACCGCGTCGCCGACACGACGCCGCCGCGCGCCGAACGTTCCCTGCAGAGCAGCGGTCCCGGTGAACTCGGCTTGAGCCTGATCCAGATCGACGAGAGCAACTCGCACCGCTTCGACGTGCCGTCGGGCATGACCGGCTTGCTGGTGCAGCGCGTCGAGCCGCTCAGCGCGGCGTCGGACGCCGGCATCGAGCGCGGCGAGGTGCTCGTCGAGATCAACCGGCAGCCGGTGAACTCCGTGGCCGGCTACCGCCGGGCGATCGGGTCGATTGCCGCCGGCGGCGCCCTGGCGGTGTATCTCTACGATCCCGACCTCGAGCAGCGGGCGATCAAGATCGTGCACACGGAGCCGCGTTGAAACCACGCATCCTGGTGATTGATGACGAGTCGGCCATCCGCGACTCGTTAAAGATGATTCTCGAATACGAAGGTTACGAGGTCTCCCAGGCGGCCACCGGCGAAGAAGGCGTCAAGCTGGTGGAACGCGAAGCGCCGGACCTGGTGTTTCTCGACATCAAGATGCCGGGCATGGACGGCCTCGACGTCCTGCAGAAGCTCCGCCACCTCACCGACACCACGCCGATCGTGGTGATCTCCGGCCATGCCACGATCACCACCGCGGTCGAAGCGACGCGGCTGGGCGCCTTCGACTTCATCGAGAAGCCGCTGGCCACCGAGCGCCTCATGGTGACGGTGCGCAACGCCGTCGACACGCGGCGGCTGCGCTCGGAAAACCGGACCTATCGCCGCGACGCGGAGAAGAAATACCAGATCGTCGGCGACGCGCCGTCGCTGGCCGCGGTGCGCAGCGCGATCCAGAAAGCGTCGCCCACCAATGCCACGGTGCTGATCTGGGGCGAGAGCGGCGTCGGCAAGGAACTGGTGGCGCGCGCCATCCATCGCGAGAGCCTGCGCCGCGACGGCCCGTTCGTGCAGGTGAACTGCGCGGCCATCCCCGATGAGTTGATCGAGTCGGAACTGTTCGGCCATGAAAAGGGTTCGTTCACCGGCGCCACCGATCGGCAGATCGGCAAGTTCGAGCAGGCCGACAAGGGCACGATCTTTCTCGACGAAGTCGGCGACATGAGCCTGAAGACGCAGGCCAAGGTGCTGCGGGTGCTGCAGGAGCAGGAGCTCGAGCGCCTGGGCAGCAACCGCATCATCAAGGTCGAGGTGCGCGTGATTGCCGCCACCAACAAGAACCTCGAGGAGGAAATCGACAAGGGCACCTTTCGCGAGGACCTGTTCTATCGCCTGAACGTCGTCCCGATTCATGTGCCCGCGCTGCGCGACCGGCGCGACGACATCCCGGCGCTGGTCCGTCACTTTGCGGACCTGTTCGCGCGCGACAACAACTTTCGTCGGCGGACGTTTACCGGCGCGGCGATGGAGCGGCTCCGCCAGATGCACTGGCGCGGCAACATCCGCGAGCTGCGCAACTTCGTCGAGCGGCTGATGATCATGTCACCGGGCGACGCCATCGACGCCAAGGACATCCCCGAGGGCGGCGTGCTGCGCGCCGACACCAACGTGATGCCGGGCGCGGCGGTCTCCGCCGCCGGCCCCGAGCAGGCCTGGTTGCATGCGACCACGCTCCAGGAATTCAAGTCCGGCTCGGAGCGGTCCTACCTGGTCGGCAAGCTGCGGGAACACAACTGGAACATCTCGAAGACCGCGGAGGAGATCGATACCCCGCGGAGCAATCTCTATAAGAAACTCGAGCAGTACCAGATCTCGCAGGAAACCGACGGGTAGACTATTAGTGCTGTAGTGAGCTGGGCGATCGCCGCTGCCGGTAACCGTTCCGCAAGGGACGAAGTGCCGACAGGGGAGGCAAGTCCG
>JBDTMB010000538.1:0-3987 GCA_039934485.1 Vicinamibacterales bacterium | reverse complement strand
CCGCTCTTTGACGGCAAGTCGCTCAACGGGTGGCGCGGCTACAAGACCGAAACCGTTCCGGCAGGATGGCGCGTCGTGGACGGCACGCTCGCGAAGGACGCGCCCGTCGCCGACATCGTGTCGAAGGACGAGTTCGGCGACTTCGAGCTGGAGGTGGACTGGAAGATCGGCGAGGCCGGCAACAGCGGCATCTTCTATCGCGGCACCGAGGAGTACGACCACATCTACTGGTCCGCGCCAGAGTATCAACTACTCGACGACATCAAGGGTGAAGACAACAAGACGCGACTGACCTGCGCCGGCGCCGCCTATGCAGTCTATCCGTCCCCTGAAGGACACCTCAAGCCGGTCGGCGAGTGGAACACCGCCCGCATCGTCGCCAACGGCGCGCACGTCGAGCACTGGGTCAACGGTGTCAAGTTGCTCGAATACGAACTCTGGAGCCCGGATTGGGAGGCCAGGGTGAAGGCCAGCAAGTTCGTCAAGTGGCCCAACTTTGGCAAGTCGCGCCGCGGCCACCTCGCGATGCAGGGCGACCATCCAGGGACGCTGGCGTTTCGCAACATTCGCATTCGTGAAATTCCCGCGCGATAAAGGTGAATGGAGGGCGGGGGCTTTAGCCCCCGCCGATCTGGCGACGGCTAAAGCCGTCGCCCTCCAAGTCACAGGTCCTCGCGCAGCTTTCACAAGTTGCCGCGCTTCAGTTCCTCGACCGCATAGTGGCAGGCACGCGCCGTGAGGGCCATGTAGGTCAATGACGGGTTTTGATTGCCGCTCGACGTCATGCACGCGCCGTCGGTGACAAAGAGGTTGGGCGAGTCCCAGGCCTGGTTCCAGCCGTTCAGCACCGAGGTGCGCCGATCCCGCCCCATGCGGGCGGTGCCCATTTCGTGGTTGGTGTTGCCCGGTATGCTGATCCGGGTGCTCGGCCGGATGTTTTTCGCGCCCGCCTTCTCGAGCATTTCGGCCGCCGTCACGTTCATGTCCTTGTGAATGGCAAGCTCGTTCGGACCCCACGAACACTCGATGTGCAACACCGGAATTCCCCACGCATCCACCATGGTTGGGTGCAGCGTGCAGCGGTTGTCCTCGCGCGGCAACGTTTCACCAAAACCGTTGAGCGCCATCGTCCAGGGACCCAGGTTGGTCAGCGTCTGCTTGAGCGCGACGCCAATGCCCGGCGTCCGCACGCGAGCCTGCCACCCGGAGCGAGCGGCGCCGCCTTGAAAGCCATAGCCGCGCACGAAGTCCTTCTGGCGCGAATTGACGTTGCGAAACCTGGGCACGTAGATGCCGTTGGGCCTGGCGCCGGTGATGCGGCGGTCGGCGAACCCGTCGATGTCGCCGTCGGCGCCGCCCCACTTGATGTGGTCCATGATGTTGCGTCCCACCTGCCCGCTGGAATTGGCCAGGCCGTCGGGATGCTGCTCGGTGCGCGAGTTGAGGAGAATGCGGCTGCTCTCAATCGCCGACGCGCACAGGAAGACGAGGCGCGCGCGGAACTCGTGAGACGCGCGCGTCTGCGCATCGATCACGTGCACACCTGCGACCTTGCCGCTCGAAGGATCGACGGCCAGGTGCCTGACCACACTGTAGGGGCGCAGCGTCATGCGACCCGTCGCCTCGGCGGCCGGTAGGGTGGCGTTCAGCGCACTGAAGTACGACCGCGTACTGCAACCGCGATGACACGGTCCGCAGTAGTGGCAGGCCGCGCGGCCGTTCTGCGGCGCGGTCAGGACCGCGACGCGACCGATGGTCATTAACCGCTCGCCGGGGAATGCGGCGCGAATGCGCTCGGCCACGTGAGCTTCCACGCAATTCATCGCCATCGGCGGCAGGAAGGGGCCGTCAGGCAGTTGTGCAAGGCCCTCGCGCTGTCCGCTCACGCCGATGTACGCCTCCACGCGGTCGTACCACGGCGCCACATCCTGATACCGAACGGGCCAGTCCACGGCGATGCCGTCACGGGCGTTGGCCTCGAAATCCAGATCGCTCCAGCGGTAGACCTGGCGTCCCCAAATCGTGGACTTGCCGCCCACCTGCCGCGCCCGGAACCAGTCAAACGGCTTGCCTTGCGGCGTCGTGTACGGATTCTCGCCATCGTCGGTCCAGAAGCGGTGGCTCCATTCATCGAAGGAAACCGAGTTCCGTTGCCTCGGCTGATGCCGCTCCACGTAATGGCGATCGCCGAGGCTCCGGAACGGCAAATCCCATACCGGTCGATGCTCGGAGTAATCCTGTGACGGGATCAACGGGCGCCCGGCTTCGAGCACGAGCGTGCGCAGGCCGAGCTCGGTCAGCTCCTTGGCCGCCCAGCCGCCGGTCATGCCCGATCCGATGACGATGGCGTCGTAGTCGCGGGTCTCGGTCTGTGCCATGGGATTCTCGCCTATGAGCCGGTCCGCGTAATCTGCGTCATCTGCGGCCTATACCGTTCGCGTCCGCGGCGTGTACGGGGCATTGCCGTCGTATCGTCCAGGCGAGGGCCACTGCCCGAGCTCGCGAACCACGCCGACCTCTGAGGTGTAATACCCCCAGATCGTCAGGTACTTCACGGTGCTGAACCAGTGAGCGGGACCTTCGCGGTCCAATTCCAGCAACAACGCATCCTGCTGGTCGATCGCGCACGATGCGAACGACCGCTGATGACGTGCGCGCGCGAGCGAGTCGATTGATTCGATGCCGGCTATGACCCGCGTCCGCTCCGGCTCGTCATACCAGTCCGACAGCATGTGACCGATGAATGCGGGCACCCCGGCGGCGGCGGCGCCAGGCGTGTCGTCGGTTGGGATGATGCGCTCGCACGCCAGGGCCAGGCTCTGCAGCACCGCGGGCGACAGTGACGTCCCGGCGGCTGACTGACCCGCGACGCCAACCGCCGCGTGAACCTCACGGCCCCACTCCAGCAGTTCGGCCGGGAATAGCGACCCACCAAGGGGTATCGCGACCCCGGCCGCCAGACTTCGAAGCACGTCGCGACGGTTCAGGCTCATAGGGCTTGACCCAGGCGCTCGGTGATGTAGCGACGGTTGATCTCTGCAGACTCGCGCGGCGTCCGGGCACGATCCGGGACCGCGTCGAGCTCGACGACAATCCAGCCCTTGAAGCCGACGTCATCAACCGCTCGCATCACGCCCGGCAAGTCCACACGACCGCGGCCGAGTTCGACGAAACGATAGGCTCGAGGCGGGCTGTCTCCGGCCTGCGGGGTTCGGGCCTCCACATCCTTCAAATGGAGAAAGAGGATCTGCGAGCCGTACTTCCTGATTGCCGCAACCGGATCACCGCCGCCCTGGAGATAGTGAGCGACGTCGAGCTCCAGCCTGACGTAGCGAGGATCGGCGGCGGTCATGATGCGCTCGATCTCATCGGGCCCCTGGCCGAGGCTCCCCATGTGATGGTGATAGCCGAGCGGAATACCGATGTCTGCGGTGCGCTTGCCAAGTTCGGTGAGGCGCCCGCCCATGGCGGTGTAGTCGGCCACCGTGACCGCTCCCTTGGGCCGGGTATCGATGATCTGCAGATAGAGGCCGCCGAGGTCGCGCACGAAGCGCGCGTTCTTCGTGTGGCGCGCCATCTCATCGGCTTGGAGGGCCGGATCGATGCCGAGGTTGCCGCTCGACAGCGCGACCATCGTCAAGTGATGGCGGGCCAGCAACTCCTTGAGTTCTGCGGGACGGTCGCCAAAGGCGTCGACGGCCGCGGTCCGCAATTGAATGCCGTGAAAGCCGACTGCCTCGATGTCGGCCATCGCCTCCCGGTCCTGGCCGCCCCAGGTGATCGCGGCATAGCCGAAGCGGAGGGCCCGCGCGGGTTGGGCCGCGGCGGGTCTCCGCACGGCCATCATTCCGGCGACGGCGGCGGATCGCTTGAGGACTTCACGTCGAGTGAAGCTGGACATGCCAGGCGCCTTTCCGCCTACCCATCGTGGCCGGCCGGGTCGGGTAGACGGCAGATGATAACCGAAATCGGGACGCGCCCCGACGT
>JBDTMB010000537.1:0-3988 GCA_039934485.1 Vicinamibacterales bacterium | reverse complement strand
TCGCCGGGCGTACTCCGACCAAGTGGCCAGATCCGAGAGCGCCTGGTAGTGAGTGTGTCGCGCTCTCGGATCTGGCCATTTGGTCGGAGTCACGGCCGACGGCCGTCGCGGGCATCTGTCTTGTTCCCGTCCGCCTGTAGGTCGCGAAGCTGTTGGGAGTTCGAATCCCCTTAATCCGTGTAATCCGTGGATGAATTTATGACGGCCCCGCCTTCCTTGCGGGTAATCACCCATAGAATCTGACGATGCGCCGGCATGTGCTGCTCTATGGGCTTCTTGGCGGCTTCCTGATCGCCGGGCTCAAGTTCATCGAGTACCGCTACCTCGTCGTCGAATACTCCGTGCAGATCTACGGTGGACTCGTGGCCGCCGTCTTTGCCAGCGTGGGCATTTGGCTGGGCCTCAGGCTCACGCGGCGTACCGATACCATCGTCGTGCGCGAGGTGGTCGTGCCGGCGCCCGCGGACTTCGAGCGCGATGAGGGCAAGCTCGAGTCGCTCGGTATTACTCCGCGTGAACTCGAAATGCTTGGACTCATCGCACAGGGGTTGAGCAATAAGCAGATCGCAGAGCGGGCCTTCGTCAGCGAAAACACGGTGAAGACGCATCTGGCCCGGGTGTTCGACAAGCTTGGTGCGCGGCGGCGGACGCAGGCGGTGCAGTTGGGTAAGGAATTGCGATTAATCCCCTAAAATCACCCTTTCGAATGACGCGCATTCCCCTCGCCAGCAGGCATAGTCAGCCAACTGTTTCCGCGGAGGAGTGGCTATGCGAAAGATCGTAGTGACCTTTGGGCTCATCGCCGGCGCCATCATGTCGGTGTTGATGGCGCTTTCACTTCAATTCCAGGACGCCATCGGCTTCGAACACAGCTACCTTGTCGGCTACACCTCGCTGGTGTTGGGCTTCCTGATGGTGTTCTTCGGAGTCAAATCGTATCGGGACAATGTCCAGAACGGGAGCGTTACATTCGGCCGCGCGTTCAAGGTGGGCCTGATGATCACGGGCATTGCCACGCTGTGTTACGTGGGAACGTGGGAAGTGATGTATTACGGGTTCATGCCCGACTTCCTCGACAAGTACTCAGCCTATGCAATGGAGCAGGCCAAGAAGTCCGGCGCCACCGAAGCGCAGATGGCTGAGCAGCAGAAGAAGATGGCCGACTTTGTCGAGCAGTACAAGAATCCGCTGGTGAATGTGGCGTTCACCGCGCTCGAACCTCTGCCGGTCGGGTTGGTGTTTACCCTGGTGGCTGCCGGGGTGCTCAGCCGCAAGCGGGTTTCATGACATAATCTGCGCGATAAACATGGCCGTGCATCCTCTTTGGGTCCGTGTTTCTCATTGGCTCGTGACGATGAGCCTGCTGATTCTTGTCTTCAGCGGGATCGAGATCCTGATGGTGCACCCGCGGCTCTATTGGGGTGAGGCCGGCAACGACCTCACGCCCGCACTGCTCGAGCTGCCCATCAGCCGAAACTACAAGCACCAGGGCTATCAAAAGCCCGTGGCGTTCTTCGCCGATGCGGCTGGTCCGGTTAGCGCAGTCCGGACCTACGACATCTTCAACCAGAACGGATGGGGCCGAAGCCTGCACTTTCTCGGCGCCTGGATCCTGGTGCTGCCCGGTCTCGCATACTTGCTGGGCGGCCTGTTCGGCGGGTACTTCCGCTCGCATATCTGGCCCTCAGTCAGGGAACTGGCGCCGGATCGTGTCTGGAAGGATGTGCGCGATCATTTGCACTGGCAGATGCCTCCCGCGAGCGGCGGGCCCAACTACGGCGTGCTGCAGAAGATCTCCTATTCCTTCGTCATCTTCGTGGCCACGCCCCTGATTGTCCTGACGGGTTTGACGATGTCGCCGTCGGTGACGGCCGGCGTGCCATTCCTGTTGGAGCTGTTTGGCGGCCAGCAATCGGCGCGGACCATCCACTTCTTCACCTTCGTGGCGCTG
This sequence comes from Vicinamibacterales bacterium, assembly GCA_039934485.1. GTDB lineage: Bacteria > Acidobacteriota > Vicinamibacteria > Vicinamibacterales > UBA2999 > 12-FULL-67-14b. The sequence continues at coordinate 2,037 of JBDTMB010000537.1, read as the reverse complement.
CTGCTGTTCGTGTTCGCTCACGTGGTCATGGTGATCAAATCAGGATTCACGCGCCAGATGCGCTCGATGACGGTAGGGGAAAGATCATGAGCCCATTGATTACACGCCGCCGCGCCATCATCGCGGGACTCGCATCGGTCGGCGGTCTTGCGTTGGTGCGATCGCCGGGAATCCTGCCGCCCACCTACGGCAATGTGTTGCGCATGGGCGACACCTTTACGTACGCCGCGCAGCGCGCGCTGCTGCCGCATCAGGCGCTGGTCAAGGAATACACGATCAAAGATCTCACCTCGTTTCCCGCGACCGGCACCGTTGATACCAGCCCCTTCGTCACGCCAGAGATGATGCGTGCCTACCGCGAGATGCAGAGCGCCGGATTTCCTGACTGGCGGCTGTCGATCGAGGGCCAGGTGGCCAGGCCGCGCCAGTTCTCGATCGCCGACCTGAAACAACTCGCGTCGCGGACGCAGATCACGAGACATACCTGCGAGGAAGGCTGGAGTGCCATCGGCCAGTGGACCGGAGTCCCTCTCGGCACGTTGCTCGAGACGGTGGGGATTCAACCATCGGCGCGCTTCGCGGTGTTCTACTCGTACGACGACTGGGTGGACAGCATCGACATGGTGGACGCGCTCCATCCGCAGACCATCCTGGCCTACGGCATGAACGGCAAGGATCTGTTGACGCAGCACGGCGCCCCGGTGCGTCTCCGCGTGGAACGCCAGATGGGCTACAAGAGCATGAAGTATGTGAAGCGCATCGTCGTCACCGACAAGTTTGATGATGGCGGCGACAAGGGCAACATCAAGAATGGATGGGCCTGGTACACCGGGATTTAGGCCTTATCGCAGGTGACGGTAGACGAGCTCCAGCAACTCGTCATACGTCGCGTCTGCTTCCTTGGGTCCCTTTTTGATCGCAGCGGTGGCGCAGTGCTTCAAGTGGTTGCGGAGCAGCTGCCGTCCCACTCCGCGCAGGGCTTCCTGCGCTGACGCAATTTGCGTGATGATGTCGGGGCAGTAGCGATCCTCCTCAACCATCTTGTGGAGGCCGCGGATCTGGCCTTCGATGCGCTTCAGCCGTTTGAGGTTGGCGTCCTTGATGTCGGCGTCGATGCCGTGCGCGTGTCTTCTGGACGAGCCTAAAGGCTCGTCCCCACCTGTCCGCTCGTCCCCACCTGTCCGTGGGGGCAAGCCTTTAGGCTTGCCCGGATTGTCGTGCTTCACGACAGCGTCACTCCTCTCAGGCGAAGACTGTTGGTGACGACGCTCACGGAACTGAAGGCCATCGCGGCGCTGGCGAGGATGGGGCTGAGGAGCAATCCGAAGCCGGGATAGAGCACGCCCGCCGCGATCGGAATCCCCACCACGTTGTAGACAAACGCCCAGAACAGGTTCTGCTTCATCGTCGCCATCGTCTTGCGGGCGAGGACCAGGGCGTGGACCACGCTCTCCAGGTCGCTGCGCATCAGCGTGACGTCGGCGGCCTCGGAGGCGATATCGGTGCCCGACGCCATGGCCATGCCGATGTCGGCCTGGGCCAGCGCCGGCGCGTCGTTGATGCCGTCGCCCACCATCGCGACACGGCGGCCTGCCGCCTGCAGCGACTTGATGGCGTCCACCTTGCCGTGCGGCAGCACTTCGGCGATCACTTCGGCGACGCCGGCCTGGGCGCCAATCGTGCGGGCCGTGGCCTGCCGGTCGCCGGTCAGCATGACGACGCGGATGCCGCGTCGCTGAAGCGACGCAACGATCGCGGTGGCGTTGGCGCGCAAGGTGTCGGCGATGGCAAACGCGCCGGCTGCCTTGCCATCGACCGCCACGAACACCGGCGTCTGACCCGCATCGGCCCACGCCCTTGCGCGCGCGGCCAATCCGGCGAGGTCGATTGCCTCGCCGGCGAGCAGCGCTTCGGTGCCGATCAGGACGGTGTGTCCATCAACCGTGGCGCGTGCGCCTCGTCCTGGGATGGCGGAAAATTGTTCGATCGCGGCGTCGGTGTCGGCGCCCCTGAAGGGGCGGCCCACGCGTTGAATGG
>JBDTMB010000536.1:0-3995 GCA_039934485.1 Vicinamibacterales bacterium | reverse complement strand
AGAACAGATACCCGCGCGGGCGGAACCAGGCCTGTGGCGTGTGGGTGGCGGTACGCAGGCGCGTGTCGAACTCGCGCCACAGCCGCACGCTGTATTGCACCATGCGCACGCACACGGCCGAGGAGAACTGCTGGCGGATGCCGCCCATGGCCAGGAACGACGAGGCGCGCGCGTAGGACGGATCGCGTTCGATCACGAGGATGCGGCCGGCGAACCCGTCCTGCCGGAGGTTCCACGCCGCGCTCGACCCCACCACGCCGCCGCCGGCGATGACCACGTCCGCGCGATCGCTCATGCGCCCGCCGTGTTCCCGCGACGCCGCGCGGAGAAATAGAACGCCATGCCGATCCCCAGGATGACCGCCGCTTGCCCGAAGAGATTCACCTCGTAGTTGAGCGGGTTCTCGGTTCCGGGTGGCGGCACGAAGATCAGGCCCAGCGCCACCAGGGTGGCCAGCAAGCCGCAGCCGGCGATGGCCCACGCGCCGATGGCGCCGCCGGGAAATCGCAGCGCATGCTCATCGACCGGCAGGTCGCGATCGATCGTGCGCAAGCGGATGAACGCCGCGAACAGGTAGAGATACGGAATGAAGTAGACCAGGATGGTGAGGTTCACCATGATGTCGTAGGCCGCCTGCAGCGAGGTCTCGCCGCCGCCCACCGACAGGAACAGGCTGGCCAGGAACAGCGCCGTGGTGGCGATCGCCTGGACCATGAGCGCGACATGCGGCGTCCGGTTCCGGTGGTGCAATCTCGCAAACGCGGCGGGCATCACGGCGTCGACGCCGGCGGCAAACGGCACGCGGGCGGCGCCGGCGATCCACGAACTGGTGCCCCCGATCGAACCCACGACGAGCAGGAACCCGGTGAACGCGCCGAGGCCGGCGAGGCCGAGCCGGCCCGAGACGAGCGCAATCGCGTCGGCGATGCCGCTCCGCTCCGACAACTCGGTCGCGGGTACCGCCACCAGCACCGAGGTGGAGCTGAGGATGTAGATCGCGGTGATCGCGGCCCCGGACAACACGATGGCCCGCGGAATGGTGCGCGTCGGCGCCTCGACTTCCTGCCCGACCATCGACGCGATCTCGAAGCCGGAGAATGCAAAACACATCGCCGACCACAGGTTCATCGTCGACCAGAAATCGTCGTGCGGCACGAGCTCGGCGGGCGCGAACGAGGTGGCGCTGCCGAACATGGCGAACCCGACGGCGCCGCAGCCGATCAGCAGCCCCGCCGGCAGCCAGGTGGCGATGCTGCCCACATGCTGCACCCACTTGCCCGCCGAGAAGCCGACGATGTTCAGCAGCGTGCAGGCCCAGAGCCCGGTGAGGACGAACGCGATGGAGTAGAGGCGGTTGTTTTCGAGCGCCGGGCCGCCGGCGCCGAGCATCAACGTGGCATTCGCCGCCGCGAACAGCAGCAGCGCCGGAAAGTAGAAGAGGTTATTCACCCACATGCACCAGCCGCACACGAATCCGTGCGTGGGCCCGAACGCCCGCCGTGCCCACGCGTAGATGCCGCCTTGATCGGGATGCCGGCTGGAGAGCTCCGCGAGCACCGACGCGAGTGGGACGAAGAAGGCGAGGCACGCGAGGATCCACAGGGTGACCGATGGCGCGCCGACGCGCGCGCTCCGCGTGATCCACCGCAGGCCGACCACCGCGACGATGTTCATCGCGACGACGTCCCAGAGCCGCAGGGACCGCAACAGTTGGGGCCGGTCGTGATTGTTCATTGCTGAGGCACGGCTTGGAGGAGCCGCAGATGACGCAGATGACGCAGATGGATGGCGGCGCCAACCAGCCGGTCGAAGACCGGCTGGGCGTGGGCGCGCGAGCGGCGCAAACAAGAGCCCGAATGATCATTGCTGCCGGGTTCTTGTTTGCGCCGCTCGTGCGCCCACAGCCGGCGCTTCGCGCCGGTCGGCGCCGCCTCGAGGCGTTCCGCGCCCAGCCCGTCACGGCAGGCATCTGCGTATATCTGCGTCATCTGCGGCTCTGAATGCTATTTCTTCGTCCGGAGCGTTTCCCGATCCATGTAGTCCTTGAGCTCCTGCAGCGCGCCTTCCCAGCCGCGGGCCATGATGTCGAAGTAGCGCTGCCAGCGCGGGCCGTGGTCTTCGGCGCTCTGCTTCACGGTGACCATCGTCTGGCGGCCGTTGCCGTGCGGGCGGCAATGAATTTCGAGCGCCATCGGACCGATCGGGTCGCCATCGGGCGGCTGCCAGTAAGTCTCGGCGAGAAAGAACGACGCCGCCGCTCGGTAATCGATCACCGTGCCGTGCAGCGTTCCGCCGAGGCGTCCGAGCATCTCGTCCCTGAAGTCGGTCGGCTCCCACTCCACGGCGTAGGTCCCGAGCGGGCGCGCCACCGTGACCGAGCGCGTGACCTGCCACCAACTGGTGAGGTCCTTGCCGTCGAAAAACGCCGCGAGCACGCGGACCGGCGGCGCCGCGACGAGCAGCGAGCAGGTCACCGAGAGCGGCGGAAGAGAGGCGGCCTTGGCCATCGCTAATACAGCAGGAAGCGCTCGCGAAGCGCCAGGAAGGGCAGGTTCTCACGCGCCCAGTCGCGGGCGAGATCTTCGGCGCGGGCGCCGGCATCGATCGCGGTTCGCAGCGCCGGTGAGCCGGCGAGAATGTCGATCGGCTCCTTGTCGTGTTCGTATTCGTACGGCGGCGGCCGCCACCCGAACGACGACGGATCCGCGGCGCGCACTTGTTCGATCAGGGCCACACCGGTGAGCACCGGCAGGAAGGTCCGGCGATCGAGCACGTGAATCTGGCAGCCGCCACAGGCGGTCCTGGCGTGCTTCTGGAAGGTCGGCTCAAACACCGCGGGACGGAAATGCACGCCCGGCAATCCGCGCTGGTTCATCGTCTCCGCGAATCGCTCCGCCATCACCCACGGCGCACCGATCAACTCGAACGGCCGCGTCGTGCCGCGGCCCTCCGACGCCCTGGTGCCCTCGAAGAGCACCGTGCCCGGATAGACGATGGCGCTGTCGAGCGTGGGGATGTTGGGCGACGGCATCACCCACGGGATGGCGGTGGCATCGGCGTAGAGGTCGCGCGTCCAGCCTTCGATCTTCACCACTTCGAGCCTGGCGCCGATGGCGAAGTGTTCGTTGAAGAGCCGCGCCAGCTCGCCGATGGTCATGCCGTGACGCATCGGAATCGGAAATTGTCCGACGAACGATTCGTAGCCGGCCACGAGCATCGGCCCTTCGACGTCGCGGCCGCCGATCGGGTTCGGCCGATCGCAGACGATCACCTCGACGCCGTGCCGCGCGCACGCCCGCAGGCAGTTGGCCATCGTGTAGATGTAGGTGTAGATGCGCGCGCCGATGTCCTGGAGATCGATCACCAGCGCGTCGAGGCCCTTGAGCATCTCCGCGGTGGGCTCGCGGGTTTCGCTGTAGAGCGAGTAGACCGGCACGCGGCGCAGCGGATCGTCCACATGCGGCGTTTCGATCATGTTGTCCTGCACGTCGGACCTGAAGCCGTGTTGCGGCCCGAAGATCGCCGCCACGGTGACATCCGGCGCGGCCAGCAACGCGTCGACGATGTGCGTCAAGCGGCCGTCAACCGACGCGGGATTGGAGACAATGCCGAGGCGACGCCCGCGGAGGCGTCCGGACTCGAGCAGGCGCGAGGAACCAAGCGTCACGGGCACGGCAGACGATTATAGTGGTCGGGCGATGGACCCCGCTCGCCTCTTCGCTGCCGTCCCGGACGCGGCCCTCGGCGTGATGTTTCTCGTCACCTGGTTCGCGCCCACCGCGTTCGGCGACCACGTCCTGCGCTACGCCGTGCTGACGATGGTGCTGGAGTTCATCGTGATCCACTCGTCGGCGTTCCTGGCCGGCGTCGCCGCCGCCGCCGCGTCGCGCCGCGGCAAGGCCCTGTCGATCATCGGCATGGGCGCGTTCTATTCCCTGATGCTGGCGGGCTTTGCCATCAGCCAGGGCGAGTGGTGGCCGATCTGGGCGTTCTGG
>JBDTMB010000535.1:0-4004 GCA_039934485.1 Vicinamibacterales bacterium | reverse complement strand
CCCGGCCCGCTTGCGATGCCAGGTGAGCCCGATCGCGATTTTCCCGTTGCTCCCGATTTGCTGGCCTACGCTGAACTGCGCTATCGCGGTACCGAACAGGCGCTAGAAGCCGCCGAGCTTCTCTTGCCCAAAGTCTTGGACCATGCCACGAATTGATCCGAGCCTGGTTCCCGTCGTGACCGATCTGGAGCGCGGGCTGCGCGAACTCGGAATTCCATTCGGGATCGTCGGTGCCCTGGTTCCAGAGCTCCTTCTGGACGCGCGACCGCGCCGGATGACCAACGACGCTGACGTGATCGTCATCGTCGACAACATCGCAGACTTCAACACCCTCAAGGACCGCCTTGCCGCTTACGGCTTTACGCGAACGCGAGTGCCGCATCGGATGCAGCATCGAGACGGAGGACTGATGGACCTTCTTCCATTCAGCGCGACGATCGCTCCGGACGGGCGTCTCCGGCTCGAAGACGGTGTCGTCTTCAACATGGCCGGCTTCAGCCACGTCGTTCCCAACGCAGTGTCCACTCCCATCGAAGGAGGGCCTAGTCTCCCGCTGGCGCCGCTGCCACTCTACGCGCTACTAAAACTTGTCGCCTTCAGCGATCGTAAGGCAGCCAAAGATCTCGGCGGCGTCCTTCACTGCTTGGAGCACTACCTCGAAGACGACGAGCGGAGATACGGCGCTGATCACGACGGCGAGGGTGTGCCCTTCGAATACACCTGCGCGTACCTACTAGGCGTTGATGGACAGCGATTTCTCGACGCCGCCCTGAGCAATACCGTTCGGCCCGTCCTCGGTCGCTTCGATGAGCCCGGAGCCGCCGTCGTCGGAATCGCCGCTCGCGAGGGGAGACAGGGCCTGCTCGAAGACGAGCATCATCAAGAAGTCTTCGAACTCTTCCGTTGGTATCGCTTCGGGACGGGCCTTTAGATTAGGGCCAGAACTCGTGCACCATCAGCCAGTCATGGAAGTTGCTCATTTACGATCTGCATCATGTTCCCTTTCCCTTTCTCTTTTTCTTGGTGGAACAGGCCTGAAACGCAGCTTTACGCGGACGTCATCCCCGCACTTCAGCTTCAAACTCCTGTGGACCGGCGTCACCTCGTACCCCGCGGGCGCGGTGAACAGGAGACGGTATTTCCCCGCCGGAACCGATCGTGGTATTCCGATCCGAGCGTCGAACGTGTCGAGCGCGGCGCCGCTCCGCCGATCGATCAGGGTCACGCGCACCTTCGTAACCGCCGCGCTCCCAGGCAACAGTTCGAAGCTGACCTTCGCGCACGGTGCCGTGGGCGCCGGCGTGACGGTAACGCTGAAACTCCCGCTCGCGGAATTGTCGCTGAGGTCACTCGCTCGGCAATTCACAGTGGTCGTGCCCACCGTGAAGGTCGTCCCAGGAGCTGGCTCACACATCACTGGCACGCTGCCGTCAACATTGTCATTCGCAGTGGCGGTGAAGTGCACCACCGCCCCTGCCGAACTGGCAGCCTGCACGACGATGTTGGCGGGCAAGGTCAAGACCGGCGGCGTCGTGTCCGTGGGAGGCGCGACGGCATTCACCGAGAGGTGCACGGTGTCCTGGGCAGAACCGCCGTGGCCGTCGTCCACGGTGAGTGTGAGCACGTGCAGGCCGACACCGAGCGTGGCGTTCACCTGTGCGCCCGAAAGAATGCCGAACGGGCCAGCCCACGTATAGGTGAGCGCATCACCGTCGCTGTCACTCGAAAGCGAGGCATCGAGAGCGAAGCTGGCGTGGCCGGAAGAGTCCGCATCCGCGATTTGGTCGGCGCCCGCATCGGCGACGGGGACGGAGTTCGCGAACGTGATGTGGGCGATCGCGCTCAGGTCAAAATCATGCGTGGCCGTGCTCCCCGGCTGCGCGGCGCCGGTGTGGGAGATGTGCTCGGTCACCTTCTTTTCGGAGTCCACCGAGTAGACATGCACGGTGAAGGGACCGCTGGCCGTGCCGATGCTGCGGAGGGAGTAGTTGCCCGCCTGCGGCTCCCGAATGATGTACAGGCGAGGATGGGTCTGCGCGCCCGTATCGTGGGCCTGCGAGCCAAACTCGTTGATGTCTTGCCCGTCCAGGACGCCGACGCGCCGGCCGAGGGCGTCGGTGAGCACCACGTCGACTGGAGAATCAATCCGGACGATCAGCGCGGAGACCTGCACGTGCCCGAGTTGAGGCGGAAACGCCCCCAGGCCTCTCGGGGCCAGCAAACCGGTGGCGACATCAGACAAGTCGGTGGCGCCAGTCGCCTGAACCACGCGGCCCGACGTGCCGATCGTGCCGAACACCCCGTTCGGGGACGCGGTCATGCGATCCGGCCATAAACCGCGCCCCAGGGAATCGAAGTTGTACCCCAACACACCGTTCCCGGCCAGAGGCGTGAAATCGACGATAGGCGACTCTGTACAGCCAGTTTCGGGCCGCTTGAAATACGCTTCCCTATCATTGTCCGGGTTGAGGTCGAACAGCGCCTCACTCAGGTTGCCGAACCAACTGAAACTGTTGACCACCAATCCAGAAGTCTTTTCGAAAATGACGCCATCCGTCTGGAGCGAGGTATAGCCGCCGTTGCCGAATATCGGCCAGCCGCGTCCTTCTTGGGCGCATCCAGGAAAGACATTCGGGTAGTTCAGATCATCCATGAGGGGACTATTGGGCATCTGCGAGGATCCTGCGAATGCCGCCACGCCCAACGTCACGGTGCCGAGCGGAGTATCCGAGGTGAGCTCCACTCTGAGCGGCTCGTAGATCCTCCGCATGACTCCGGCCCTGGCCAGGTATGTCGCCGCGACCGGCGCAGGAAAGGGCAGACCCAGAACCGACACGATCTCGATCTTGGAATGGAAGAACATTTCAGGAAGCATGTTCTGCGGGCCGGTGGTCGTAAATCCCACCGCAAGCGGCAAGAGGTCATTCGCTGTCCAGGTCAGAGACTTCGTGTTCAGCGTCAGGTTGCCGAGAACTCCGGCCGTGTTGTCCGGGATCGAGGACTCGTGGTACCCGAAGACGACGCTCTCGTCGGTCACGATCTGCGGGTTCGCGTTGTTGACAATCTCGAGATGCTTCACTTTCCGCAAGTGAAGACCGGCGATCGGCTGACCGGGTAACAGGCCCGGGGGATAAAAAAACTTCCCCGGGAGCGGCTCGGGCCAGCCCGGGTCGACGACGCTCCGCTCGGGGAAAATACCAAGTTGCTCGGCCGGCTGCCCGCGATGACTGCAGCGCAAGAGCCCCCAGCCATTCTGAGCCGATGGAGAAAACGGTCCGCCGAAACTCAGAGCGGCGACGAACGTGACTCGGCCCTTCGAATCCACCACGATCTGATCGGGTCTGTTCCAGAAAACAGGATCTCCCGGCTGCAGCGGGGCGAAAACCGGATCCGGACTCTCGCAGAAATCGGTGACAGAGCCGTTGCGAATCCGTTGCACCACTCCCTTCGTTGGCCCGCCGGTCACCGCACGCTGCACGCCCACAACGAGGTCGCCGGATTGCATATCCGTTATCAAGACGTCAGCCGTCGCGGTGCCGACATTGCCGTAGGAATCGGCGATACGGAACGTCACGGTGGTCGTGCCATGCGGGAAGAGCGTGGCGTCGTCGACGTCCGCGCCGGCCACTTGCGGCGGCAAATGCGTGAAGATCGTGGTGGAGTTGTCGGCCGCCGTCGCAGTGTTGAAGAGAAAGTCGTGCAGCTTGGAAGACGCCGCGCCGCGCGCGCCATCATCGTCGGTCGCTGAGACCGTCTCATCGTCCGGCGGCGTCACCGTTGGCGGAGCATTGTCGACCAGCACCTTCACCTGGGCCGAGTCAGAGGAACTCGCCCCGCTCGGATCCGTGACGGTGAGCGTGAGATGCCAGGTGCCGGCGCGAAACTGCGCGCGCACGTCGGTGACATTCACGACATTCAACAGTATGAGAAGGCACTTATTGCCATCGCCATCCGTGCACTGCCATTGGTACGTCAGTGGATCGCCGTCAGGGTCGGATGAACCG
>JBDTMB010000534.1:0-4012 GCA_039934485.1 Vicinamibacterales bacterium | reverse complement strand
CTTATCGCAGCGCTTCGACGCGGCCCTTCATCGTCTGGGCCAGCGCCTTCATGCGCATCTGGTCGCGGCCGCTGGCCGACCCGGCGTCCGCGTCAACCTGTTGCGCCACCGCCTCGACCGCGTCGAGGTCGGCCTTGCCCAGCTTGCTCTTGTCGGCCTTGTCGAGGGCGCCCTTGATCGCCGCGGCCTTGGCGGCCGACAGGCTCTTCGAGCGATTGAGCTGATCGAGATACGCGCGCGCCACCACCACGGCGTTGGGCCAGCTGACCTTCGGCTGCGACTGGACGTTCAGTTCGTTGTAGCGGACCAGCATGGCGGCGTCGAGCTCGTTCTTCGTCAGGTACTCGCTCGGCAGCATCTTCAACACGTCGATGCCGCGCGCGATCTCCGAGGCGTAGACGTTGCCGTTGAACCAGTAGGTGGACCAGTAGCCGCCGGTGATCAGGTTCTTGGCGTCGATCGGGCCGCGGTCGAAGTAGGCGATCTCGAACGGGTGCGCGGCGTCGGTGAAGTCGAACACCGACACGCCGCCCTGGTACCACGCCTGCGCCTTGATGTCGCGGCCGGGCACGGGGATCAGCGAGCCGTTGTGCGCCACGCAGTTCTCCTGGTCGGTCTGCGCCGCCGGCATCTTGTAGTAGCCGCCGAACTGCAGCTTCTTGCCGTCGACGATATCGAAGATCGCATCGGCGCCCCAGTTGGGCAGGTCCGTCGCGCGGCAGCGCGGACGCGTGCCGCCGCCCCACTCGTCGGTGAAGATCACCTTGGTGCCGTCGTTGTTGAACGTGGCCGAGTGCCAGTAGGCGAAGTTCTTGTCGGCCACGTAATCGAGACGCACCGGGTTCTTCGGATCCTTGATGCTCATCAGGATGCCGTTGCCCGAGCAGGCACCGGCGGCGAGACCCATCTCGGGGTACACCGTGATGTCGTGGCACTGGTTGGTGGTGCTGGTGCGCTGCGTACCGGGGCCGTGATCGCCGCCGGCCCACAGGCCGGCCAGGTTGCCGGTGGACGCATCCGCGAAGATGCGCGGGCGGTTGACGATCTTCGCGTTCTGCGGCGCGGCCAGCGGCACTTCGATCACGTCGATGCTGAACAGCGCGGTTTCCGGATTCTCTTTCGGATCGCCGCCGGAGCAGCCGGCCAGTTCATCGCCGGGACGGACCTGGCCCGTGCCCGATCCGTAGATATAGAGATTCGCCTTGTCGGGCGACGTCCCCGCAATCGTATGGGTGTGCGAACCGCGGCAGGTCTGTACCGCGGCGACCTGCTTGGGGTGCTGCAGGTCCTTGATGTCGAAGATGCGGACGCCGCGGAAGCGCTCGGGGCTCGAGGGCAGCGCCACGCCGCCGATGCCGCAATCGATGCGGCCGCGTGTCTGCTCGACCGACATGATCAGCAAGTCGCCCCACACCGACATATCACCCTGTCCGCCTGGGCACACCACCGACGCCAGCAGCCGCGGCTTGTTGGCGCGCTCGATGTCGTAGGTCTGGAAGCCGTTGAAGTTGCCGACGAACATGTGCGTGCCGCTGAACGCGATGTCGGAGTTGGCAAAGTCCAACCCGCCACGCGGCGGTGGTGCGCCGGGGACGGCCGGCGGCGGAGGCGGAGGCGGTGGCGCAGCTGGCGTGGCGTTACCGGCGCCTTCGGGGCGCTCCGGCGGCGTGGCCGGTCCCGCGGGATTGGCCGGGTCGAAGAAGCCCTCCGGCTTGAAGAGCGTGGCCACGAGTTCCATGTTCTTGGCGGCGATGCCCGCGTCCTTGAGGCCGGCCTTCAAGCCGACGCGCGGATCGGTGGTCGAGGCGGTGGGCCCCTTATCCTGCGCGAGGCCCACGGCGCCGGCGCCTGCCAGCAACAGCGTGGACATCAACACCAACTTCATTCCAGCTCTCATCACTTTCGCTCCTTCAAGGTCATGAGCATCGCGCCCATCCGATCGATTTCCATGCGCTGATCGGACACCACGTCTGATGCAAACGCGTAAATGTCGCCATCCTGGCCGGCGCCCGGCGTGGCGAACAACTCTTCCACCATGGTGATGGCGCCGCCATGGTGCTTGATCATGCCTTCGAGGAACAGCCGATCGAACTCGGGGCCCTTCGCCGCGGCGAGGCTGGCCATCTCCTCTTCGCTCAGCATGCCGGGCATCAAGGTGGCGCCGTGCATGTGCATCGCATGCGGACCGGGGACTTCCTGTCCGCGGCTGCGCAGCCAGCTGCCCATCATCTTGATTTCGTCTTCCTGCGACACCTCGATTCGCAGGCCCAGCATCTTCATGTCGGCCCACTGCGATCGGGTCTTGAGCAGTTCGACCATCTCCACGGCCTGCGTGTGATGGCCGATCATGCCCTGCATGAACCTGGCGTCGGCTCCGGTGTACTGGACCTTCGACAGGTCGGTGGCCTGCGCCGCCGTCACCGGACGGCTGGCCTGGCCCGGCGCGCCGGGCTGCATGATCTGCGGCTTCGGCTCTCCCGGTGGAATGGCCGCGGTTTGCGGCGGCGCGGCGGCGCCGGTCTTACAGGCCGCGGCGGCGGCGAGGAGCATTAGTGCGGGTATGAGAGGGATTTTCACCTGCCAAGAATACACCGCATGGTCCCTACTTGATGTCCACCAGCGCGATCCGGTTCACACCGCTTTCCGCCAGCACGAGGTCGCCGTCCCGGGTCGGCATCATGTTGCGCACCACGCCGCCGCCGGAGGGAATGGCCCAGGTCTGGAACTTCTCGGTCTTCGGCTCGAACCGCACCAGCGTGTTCGGGCTCACCGCCGACTCGCTGTACCAGATGATGTCGTTCAGCGCGGTGATGCCGTAAGGCTGCGACCTGGGGCCGCTCGGCGACGCGTACTCCTTCACGTCCCCTGTCTTCGGGTCGAGCCGGCCGAGGAACCCCCGCGAATAATCGGAATACCAGATCACATCGTCGCTCGTGATCGCGATGCGGCGCGGACGCGTGTCGGCGTTCGGCAACGGGTATTCCTTCACCGCATGGGTCTGCGGATCGATGCTCGCCACCTTGTTGGTGCCGAAGAGCACGATGAACGGCTCGCCCCTGGAGCTGAACACCATTCCGTAGGGCAACGAGCGCGGCGTCGGCATCGTGATCAATTTGATCGCGCCGGTCTTCGGCTCGAGCGTGCCGACCATGTTGGCCTGCTGCAGCGTGAACCAGAGCAAGCCGTTCTTGTCGAAGAGCGGCGTGTGCGGATCGCGCGCCGCCGGATCGGGCATCGGGTACTCGGTCACCTCGCCGGTCCTGGGATTGAGCTTGCCGACGAGCGCCTTCGAGTTGCCGGTGTACCAGATGTTGCCGTCGGCATCGGCGGCCAGGCCGTGCGGCCCCGACCCGGGCGTCTTGAGCGGGAACTCCTTGAGGTCGCCGGTCTTCGGACTGACCCGTCCCAGCACGTTGGCCCACTGGCCGGTCCACCAGATCGACCCGTCCGGTGTCGACAGCGGGTCGTGCGGGCGCGAGCCGAGCGACGGCACGATCCATTCCTTGAACGAGACGTTCACGCTGCCGGGCACGATCACCGACTTGGGCCGGTTCTTCTCGGGGAAGTTCTTCGCCAGGTAATCGACGATCGCGGTGCGATCGGCGGTCGGTAGCGCCACCATGTTACTGATGGTGCGATCCCATTCCGCGCGCGGGTAACCGAAGCCGCCGGTGATCAGGCCGAGGCCGTGGCACTTGCTGCACGTGGTCTGCACCAGGTCCTTGCCGGCCCCGTCGGGCAGCGTGACCGGCGCGCCGCCCCGGCCCTGCGCGGCAGGCTGCTGCGATCCCATCACTGCGCAAAACCACGCCGCCACCGCGACGAAGATGAGCTTCCTGGACATGATCCCTCCGCGCCTTTCATATCACAGACGCAAACCACGGAGATCACGGAGGACACGGAGTTATTGAGCAAATGCAATCGGTGGCGGGAGCGGACGGATGCTTAGAAATAGTGCTCCGTGTGCTCCGTGTCCTCCGTGGTTAACGTGGACAGCCGGCGACTCTATTCA
>JBDTMB010000533.1:0-4077 GCA_039934485.1 Vicinamibacterales bacterium | reverse complement strand
ACGCCGCGCAGCGTGCCGGCGCCCGGCCACAGCACGCCGATGCCCTTCACCGCCGCGATCTCACGCACGTGCGCCAGGCCTTCCTTGCTCTCGACGATCGTCCAGTTGACGAGCTCGCCGTTCGGGTTGATTGGCCACAGGTCGGCCTTGTCCTTGTAGTCCTTCTCGCTCATCCCCCAAAACGCCGGCGCGCTGCCCACGTCATCGGGCCGCGTACCACCCTTGGACTTGAAGCGCATCGCCGCGAGGCCGGCCTGCACTTCCTTGGCGCTTTCGACGCCGACGAACATGATGCCGGTGACGCCGAGGTTCAGCTGCTTGCTGATGTTGGCCGCGGCTTTCACCGGGTCGGGCGCGATCTCGTGCGTCTTGACGACGACGGCCTTGGCCAAGTGCGGCGATGGGGTCTTGATGAGCAGCCCGGCCTGGCCGATGCCGGTCATCAATTCCGTGAACGGCGGCAGCGCCTTGTCGAAGTCGCCTTCCATGCTGCCATCGAAGATGAAGTCGCTGCCGGGGTTGGCCACGGCGTCCTTCGCCAGTTGGGCCGGCGTCTTGGTGGGCATTTCCACCGGCGGCGTCACCGGGGCGCTGGGGGCGCCGGGGGCGCCGCCACGCGCGCCCGCGCCACCCGGGCCGCCGAAGCGCCGGTTGCTGGGGGCATAGAGACCGAACACCGGCTTCTTCTGCGAGAGCAGTTCCACCATCGGGTTCAGCCGGCTCTTGCCCTGTCCAACCAACATGGTGCTGGCCGCGAGGACCGTGGCTACCGTGAATATCGTACGTGCACGCATTCTGTTCTCCCTTGGCCGGGCCGCTTTGGCGAACCACGGCGGACGAATCTTACCCGAAGTGATGACGCTTGCCGAGTTTGCCGATATCCTCGTCACGAGATGTCACGCGACGGCTCCGCTCCTCCTCTGCGCTGGCGAGTGGCCGTGACCCGGGATGAAGCGGACGACGGCCCGTTGAGCACGGCGCGGTGGGCGCCGCGCTGGTGGCGAGGCTCGACGCCGTGGTCGCGATCGGCCCGACCACCGCCGCGGCGCTCACGGCGGAGGGCATCCGCCACGTGGTCTCGCCGCGGGCCGATTTCGCCGAGGCGGCACGATGTCTGGAGGCCCTACGCAAGACCTGAAACGTCACCGCGTGGTAACTTTCGTGCAGTGACTCTCGATCGCACCTTCGTCGAGTGCAGCGCCCTGGGCTTCCAGTCGATGCTCACCACCGCGCTGGCAGTCACCTGCTATGTGTTGTGGCGTCGGCAACGCGGCGAGTATTTCCTGACGTGGTCCGCGGCCTGGTTCCTCTACGTCCTGCGCCTGGCGGCGATGTCGGCCTTTCTCGTTCGCCGCGACATGGTCTGGCTGTTCCTGCACCAGGTAATGACCGGGCTCAGCGCGACGCTGCTGCTGGT
Organism: Vicinamibacterales bacterium; assembly: GCA_039934485.1. Taxonomy (GTDB): domain Bacteria; phylum Acidobacteriota; class Vicinamibacteria; order Vicinamibacterales; family UBA2999; genus 12-FULL-67-14b. The sequence continues at coordinate 2,660 of JBDTMB010000533.1, read as the reverse complement.
GGCCGCGTGGCAGCTCTCGCGCGGTTTCCAGTGGCGCCCCTGGCACGCGCTGGTCATTCCGGTGATGGTGGGATGGGCGTGGCTCACGATTTACGGCATCCAGAGCATGTTGATTGCCGGCACGACGTCGACGCTGCTGCTGGCGTCGGTGACGATCTGGACCGGCGTGGTGATTTGGCGGACCCGTCCGCAAGCGTCGCGCGGCGCCACCACGGTGTTGACCTGGGCCTTCGTGTTGTGGGGCATCCATCACCTGGACTATCCGATCCTGCGCGGCTTTGGCGCGGCCGTGTTGTACGGCGTGTTCGCGGATGTCCTGTTCATCTTCGCCATCGGCATCGGCATGTTGTTCCTCGTGCTCGGCGAAGAGCGCAATCGTCTCACGGCGCGGACGACGGAACTGGAGCAGCTGACCAGGCTGTTGCTGCGCGCGCAGGAAGACGAACGCCGGCGCATCGCCCGCGAGCTGCACGACGAGGCCGGCCAGGTGCTGACCGCGGTGAAGATCGAACTCGACCTGGACGGGCACCAGGAAGCGGGCGCCCGCGTCGGGCGCGCGCTGGCCCAGGTCCGCGACCTGAGCAACCTGCTCCGGCCGTCGGCGCTGGACGACCTCGGGCTGGTCGCCGCGCTGCGCGCGCTGGCCGACGACGTGTCGCAACGCTCGCGCCTGCGCGTGGAGCTGGAGATCACCTGCACCGATCGGCTGCCGCCCGAGACCGAAGTGGTCATCTACCGCGTGATGCAGGAAGCGCTGACCAACGTCGTGCGCCACGCCCGCGCCACCCTCGTGCGGGCCAGCGTCGCCACCAACGCACACCGCGTCATCGTCACCGTGGAAGACGATGGCAAGGGCGTGGCGGCGGATGTCAGCCCGCACCTCGGCTGGCTCGGCATGCAGGAGCGCGTGACCGCGGCCGGGGGCACACTATCGATCGGCAGCGGCGAGCGTGGCGTCAGGCTCATCGCGGCCCTGCCGATGGCGAGTGAATCATGACCAAGCCCCCGATCCGCGTCATTCTCGCCGACGATCACACGCTGGTGCGCGCCGGCATCCGCCGGATCCTCGAATCGCAGCCTGGTTGCGTGGTGGTGGCCGAGGCGGCGGATGGCAACGAAGCGATGGAGGCGATTCGGCGGGTCGAAGCCGACGTGCTGGTGCTCGACTTGAAGATGCCGGGCCGCGACGGCCTGGACGTGTTGCGCGCGGTCAAGGTCGATCATCCCGGGTTGCACGTCATCGTCCTCACCATGCACGCCGGCCGCGAGTACGTGGCGCGGGCGATGGAAGAAGGCGCCAGCGGCTACCTGCTGAAAGATTCGGCGGTGCAGGACCTGGCCGCCGCGATCGAGGCGGTGATGGCGGGCAAGGCCTACTTCAGTCCCGCCATCCAGCAACAGATGGCCGAGATCCTCAAGGGCAACGTCCCGGCGTCCAGGGACCTGCGGGTCCTCACCGACCGCGAACGCGAGGTCCTCATCCTGCTCGCCCGCGGCGAATCGACGAAGGAAATCGCCGCCACCCTCGACATCGGGGCGCGGACGGTCGAGACCCACCGGGCGAATCTGATGCGCAAACTGGGTGTGAAGTCGGTGGCGCTGCTGACACAGGTAGCCATTCGCGAAGGCATTATCGATATCCCTTCGCAGTAGGTCTTTCTCCTGCTCAGTAGTCCCACTGAGTGGTGCTCCGCACTCTTGCGAATTGTCGCGGTGTGCCCCAGTCGCTGACCGGGCGGGCGACCACCTTCGGCCTGGTCACCAACGGCTGGCTGAATCACACGCGGGGCGGACGCTGGACCGATCCGCCGATCGAGGAGACCTTGATGCGCGCCAGCGCCGCGGGCTTCTCGAAGATCGTGTATTACCCGTACGGATTCCTGGCCGACAACGCGGAAAGCCAGCTCGAAGGGCAACTGGCGGCCGCGGGCCGGCCGGAGTTGCAGGTCCGGTTCCTGCCGTGTCTCAACGAATCGGCGCTGCTGGCGGACGTGATCGCCGCCCAGGTAAGCGAAACGTAGTGAGCGATGTCGTAGGGCACCGCTTGCGAACGTAGGGCACCGCTTACGAACGTAGGGCACCCCTTTAGGGGTGCCTCAGCGCCTGAGTCACCCTTTCGTTTTCACCGCCGAATCAGTGCGGGGCGGCGACACGTACGCCGTGATGAAGCTCTCGTGGCCGTTGGCGTCCACGGCCGCCACGCCGAAGACGTAGTCGTCGATCTGCATGTTGGGCAACACGACGCTGGTGACGTTGCCCACCGTGATTTCATTCTGCCAGTCCGGTCCCCACGCTTCACGCCAGAAGACTCGGTATGCGGCGGCGCCAGGCGACGCCACCCAGGTGAGGTTGGCGTCGTAGCCCGACGGCGCCCGCGTGATCGTCGGCTGGCCGCGTTCGTTGGTCACCGCGGGCGGTGGCGGCGCCAGGGCCAGCGTCGCCGCGGCGGCGGCGTTCACGCGCGCGTTCTGCGCCAGGTAGGGCAGGGAGATGCCGTCGTAGGTGTCGCGCACGTCGTGCTGCTTGGTGAAGTTTTCACGCGATTCGCGGAAGCCCACCGCCGTGAAACCGAGCTGGTTGTAGGCGGAATGATCGCCGCCGCGGCCGAACCGATCGGGGCGCGCCATCGGCCGGACCTTGTGCGACGGCACGTAGCGGCC
>JBDTMB010000532.1:0-4077 GCA_039934485.1 Vicinamibacterales bacterium | reverse complement strand
TTCCGGCAGCGCCTGCGTGCAGAGCCGGTCGGACGATGGGCGGATCACGTTTCATGACTGGCATCCGGTGAACATCCAGGAATACGGGATGGCGGCCCCCGATCCGAAGAACCCCGATGTGGTCTACGGCAGCCAGCGCAACGGCGTGTCCCGCTACGATCGCAAGACCGCCCAGACCACCCAGGTGGGACCCGACACCTCGGGCACGCTCCCCGGTGGCGGCGCGATGAACCGCAACGTGCGGACGATGCCGATCCATTTCTCGCCGGTGGACGGGTTGACGATGTACTACGCGTCCAACGTGGTGTGGAAGAGCCTCGATCACGGCCACTCGTGGTCGCGCATCTCGCCGGATCTCACGCGCGCGACCTGGGCGGTTCCTGCCAACGCCGGGAAATACGCCGCCACTGTGAAGCCCGCCGCGATGGGCAGCATCACGGCGCTTGGCCCGAGTCCGAAATCGCTCACGATCATCTGGGCGGGCACCGATGACGGCAACATCCAGGTGACGCGCGATGGTGGCGCGACGTGGACCAACGTGACGCCGCCGGCGATCAAGCCGTGGACGCGCATCTTCAATATCGAAGCGGGACACTTCGATCCGCTGGTGGCCTACGCGGCGGCGAACACGCTTCGCCTCGACGACATCAAGCCGTCCTTCTATCGCACGCACGACGGTGGCAAGACCTGGACCGAGATCAACACCGGCCTCGCCACAGATGCCGTCGCTAATACGATTCGCGAGGATCCCCGGCAGCCCGGGCTGCTCTATGCCGGCACCGACACGCAGGTGTGGGTGTCGTTCGACGATGGCGACCACTGGCAGACGCTGCGCAACAACATGCCGGCGATCTCGGTGCGGGATCTGCAGGTCAAAGACGACGAGAAGTGCCGCTGCGCGGATTTGATCGCCGGCACGCACGGGCGCGGCTTCTGGATTCTCGACAACGTCACGCCGCTCCGCCAGGCGGCGGCGCTGCATGCCGCGCTGGCGAAGAACGAGGCGTATCTCTTCAAGCCGGGTCCGGCGGTGCGCGTGCGCTCCGGCGTCAACGAGCCAACGCCGTGGCCGCCCGAGCTTCCGGCCGGCGAGAGCGCGCCCCCCGGCGCCTTGATTGACTATTACCTGCCGCACGACGCCCTCGGTGAAGTGCGTCTCGAGATTGTCGATGCGGCCGGCAAGGTGGTGCGGAGCTATTCGAGCAGCGAGCCGGTGTTCGACCCCGATCCGGGCAAGGACATGGCCGCGTACGACAAGGTGTGCCAGAAGAACCCGACAGCCGCCTACTGCGGCCTGCCCCTCTACTGGCCGGCGCCGCAGTTCATCGTCTCGCCAAAGGCGGGCACGCATCGCTTCAGTTGGGACCTCAAGTTCGATCCGGTCTCACCGCTCGACCTGATTCCCGCCGGCGATGAGGAGGCCACGGGCGCGGTGCCGGGACGCACGTATCCGAACTACAACGTGCCGTGGGTCCCGCCGGGAACCTACAGCGTGCGCCTCAAGGTGGAAGGCGCCACGAAGACGCAGCCGATCGTGGTGAAGCTGGACCCGCGGGTGCAGATCGCGCCGTTGGCGCTGACCGCGCTGAATACCCTCAGCAGCGGGTTGTATTGGGAAGGCGTGGCCGCGCACCAGGCGTTTAACGACGCGAAGGCGCTGGCCAAGACGCTCGACGCGCGTTCCGGTCCGGCCGTGGATGCGATTAAGGGCGAGCTCGAAGCGCTCGCGCCGACCGGTCTTCAGCGCAACATCCGCTTCCTGCGCGGCCGTCGCGGCGGCGCGGCGGCGCAGCCGACGCTCGAAGCGGTGAGCAACGCGCTTCAGGCGGCGGCGATGGCGATGCAGGCGGCGGAGACCTCGCCCACGGCCGTGCAGCTCGCGGCGGCCACTGCCGCGCGCGCGCAGGCGAAGCCGGTGATGGCGCAGTGGGTGGCGGTGCAGGCGAAGGTGAAGGCGGTGAGGTGACAGTTACATTTTGTGAACGTGTGACCTCGTGACCTGTTGATCTGATTTGGTGATTTGGTGATCTGGTGATCTGGTCATCTGGTGATCTGGTGATCGGTCGATGCCAGGACATACTCTCTCCGCGGCACAAGACCGGACGTAATTCCCGAGTGCTGACGGCCGCAAGGCTGAAACGGAACTCTACGCCATGACCGGCGCAATCCGCTCGCGGCGCGGACTGATCCGGCAATCGCACTGCGCTGTGACTGAGCTACTCGCAGAAACGAACAGCACTTTGCCGCCCCACGCGCCTCAGTCGGCGGCGATGGCGTTACAATCGGCCGCATGAAGACCCCACATCGTTCGCTCAGCAGGCGTCAGTTCGCCGCCACCGTTGGCGCGGGTTCACTGCTCCTGGCAGGGCGACGGGCCCGCGCACAAGTCGCGACCGACGATGTCGCCGGTGTCTACCGTCGTTCGATCGTGATCGATGCCCTTGCCAATCCGGGTTCGATGAACGTGTCGTGGCCGCCACGCGGCCCGCTGTCGCCCACGCAGCGTGAGGCCATCGCGTCCTCCGGCATCACCGCCATCAACGTCACGGTCAGCGCTGACACCTTCGAAGCGACGACGAGAAACATCGCGTTGTGGCAAGGCGAAGCGGACCGTTATCCGGCACTCCTCTCCATGGTTCGCCGGCACGCCGACATCGCCCAGGCGAAGAAGAACGGCACGCTGGGCCTCATCCTGGGCTTCCAGAACACCGAGATGATCGAGCGGGATCTCGCGCGACTCGACGTTTTCCATCGTCTAGGCGTTCGCATCATCCAGCTCACCTACAACGATCGCAACATCATCGGTGACGGTTGTCTCGAGCCTGGCAACGCCGGCCTCAGCACGTTTGGCCGTCAGGTCGTGGAGCGCATGAATGCGCTCGGACTGGCGGTCGATCTCAGCCATTGCGGCACCCAAACCACCGCCGACGGCATCGCCGCCTCGGCCAAGCCGCCGCTCATCACGCACAGCGGCTGCCGGGAGGTCTACCGTCACCCACGGAGCAAAGAGGATCGCGAGCTGAAGGCGATGGCCGACAAGGGCGGCGTGGTGGGGATCTACTTCATGCCGTTCATTGGACAAGGCACCGGCGCACCAACCGCCGACATGCTGATGCGCCAGATCGCGCATGCGTTGAAGGTGTGCGGCGAGGACCACGTTGGCATCGGCAGCGACCTGAGCACGGCGCCGATCGAGGAAACGCCGGACTACTTGCGCGAGGCCAAGAAATTTGTCGACGATCGAGTGGCGCACGGCATCTCGGCGCCGGATGAATCGCGGCCGCTGTTCATTCCCGAGCTGAACCACTCACGGCGCATCGAAGGGGTGACGCGCGGGCTGCAACAGCAGAAGTACCCGGCATCCGTCATCGAAAAGGTGATCGGCGGCAACTTCCACCGGGCGTTCAAGGAGATCTGGAGTCTCTGATCCCGAAGCCCACTTGAGTTGCCGGGCGCGGCCTGCTAAGAGGGACGCGGACTCGGGTGTCACCGAAATCGGACCGAGCGAGACGGAGTGCACGCGGGATTTCGCCTTCGCCTCGTCCTTAAATCGAAATCGCGCGTCTCATCGTTCGGCACCGCTAAAGCGGTGCCCTACGACAGCGCAATCCGGCGAGCGAGGTGCGATTTCCCGCGTCCCTCTGAGGATGGCGGCAACGCGTCCGGGCGTTGCCCGACATCCGCGGAGGCGGCGACCGGCAACTCAAGTGGGCTTCGGGATTAGGGTGCGAACAGCTACTCGGTTGCCAGAGCTTTGACCGGATCGATTCTCGTCACGCGCAGTGCCGGCAGGAAGCTGGCGGCGAGGCTGGCCGTCGTCAGCGTCGCGATCACGCCGGCAAACACCCCGACGTCGCGCGGATTCACATGGTAGAGAATCGGCTGCAACAGTCCTGATGCCGCCATCGCAAGCGCGAGCCCGGCGGCAAGGCCGATCGCGAGCTGCATCACGCTCTTTCGCATGATCAACACGATGAGCTGACCGCCCTGGCCACCGAGCGCCGAGCGCACACCCATTTCCCGCGTCCGCTGGGTGACGGCAAACGACATCACACCGTAGAGTCCCGCGGCGGCGAG
>JBDTMB010000531.1:0-4102 GCA_039934485.1 Vicinamibacterales bacterium | reverse complement strand
AGACGCCCGAGCCCACCACTCCATCGATCGAGCGGCAGCGGCCGGAAAGCCCATGGCACCACACCGCCAAAGAAGCCGACACTATCCATGCTGTGCGCAGTGCGAAGGTACTGGCGGTCGAAGATCGTCTCGCCGACACGGCTTTGCAGGTACCACGCAACGCTGTCGGCAAACGGCACGACGCCGTCCGGATCGTGGACGTGGGCAAACCAGCGGCGCGCGAGCTGGTACGACACCTGGGATTCGACATCCATCGAACCAGGCGCCGAGAGCCAGCGCCGATCGACCGGGACCTCCGGCGCCGCCGCCAGTGGCCCGAACCACTCGTTGAACAGGGGAAGCGCGTAGCGGATGGCGAAGTCGAGTCGGGGCTTGAACTGCGGACGGGCGTCCTGCGCCCGGAGACCGGACGAGGCGCCGCTCGCGAAGGCGAGAGTCGCCGCGATCACCCACGTGCGCCATCCGTGCGCACGAGTCCACCGAAGCATTGCGGTAGTATACCCGCCAGTGTTCCGCTCTCCGCTGCGCGTCACGCGACGAGCCTTCCTGAAGACCGCGGCCGCCGGACTGGCGTTGCCGGCCTCGCTCTACGCTCAATCGCCGGATGCACCGCAAGTGCTGTACAACGGCATTCGCCAGGCGATGCCGTGGCCGCCCAATCACGGCCTGCCGTCGGGACTGGCCGAGCGGCCGCCGTACCTCGCCTCGCCGCCGGCGATGATCGACATCGACCTGGGGCGTCAGCTCTTCGTGGACGATTTTCTGATCGAGGAGTCGTCTTGCCATCGCGCCTTCCATCGCGCCACGTATCACCACGCCAATCCCATCCTGTCGCCCACAACCGAGTGGGAGCGCCGCGATCCGCATGCGATCAACACGCGCACGCCGGCCAGTTCAGCCGCCATGGTGTTCAGTGACGGCGTCTTCTTCGAGCCCCGCGAGCGCCTGTTCAAGATGTGGTACATGGCCGGCTACCAGCAACACACTGCGCTGGCGACGTCACGCGACGGTGTGGCGTGGGAGCGGCCACGCCTGGACGTCGTGCCCGGCACGAACATCGTCTCCAACGAGCCGCGCGACTCGAGCACGGTGTGGCTCGACCTCGACGCCGCCGATCCCGCGTCGCGCTACAAAATGGCGGCCTACCATTTGCCCACTGGCCGGCTGCGGCTGCGCACCTCACCCGATGGCATTCACTGGCGCGAAGTGGGCGTCTCCGGCCCGTGCGGTGACCGCAGCACCATGTTTCGCAACCCCTTCCGTGGCACCTGGACCTTTAGCCTGAGGGATAACGACGAGGTCGTGCTGAGGCGCTATCGGCGGTATTTCGAGTCTCGAGACTTCGCCGGCGCGCGCTGGTCCGCCGGCGAACCGGTTCCGTGGACCTCGGCCGATGCGCTCGATGTGAAACGCGCGGAAATGACGGAGCGGCCGGAGCTCTACAACCTCGACGCCGTGGCGTACGAGAGCCTGATGCTTGGGCTGTTCACCATTTTCAGGGGGGAACGGAACGACCGGGAGAAACCGAACGACATCTGCCTTGGCTTCAGCCGCGACGGCTTTCACTGGGACCGTCCCTCACGCGACGCCTTCATCAGCGTGTCGGAACGCCAGGGCGACTGGAATTGGGCCAACGTCCAATCGGCCGGCGGCGGATGCGTGGTCGTTGGCGACCGTCTGTATTTCTATGTCAGCGGCCGCGAGGGTATTCCCGGCACCGGCTTGCCAGGGCGCTGCAGCACGGGCCTGGCGACCTTGCGCCGCGATGGGTTCGCCTCGGTGACCGACGAGTGGCCGCGCGGTGTTCCCCGTCGCGTCACCGCAGGCAAGGCAACGATCACCACCAGGCCCGTCCGGTTTTCGGGCAGCCACGCGTTTGTCAACGCGAGGGTCGATGGTGAACTGCGCGTGGAAATCCTGGATCGGGACGGCCGTGTAATCGAACCGTTTTCTTTCGAGCGCTCGGTGCCGATCACGGGCGACGGCACGCGCCTCCCGCTCGCGTGGGCCGGTGGCGCGTCGCTGGGGCAACTGGCCGGTCAGCCGGTCCGATTTCGTTTTACGCTCTCGCGCGCGGCCCTGTTCGCATTCTGGGTAAGCCGTTCGCCTGCCGGTCACAGCCAGGGCTATGTCGCCGGCGGCGGTCCCGGCTACGGCGGTTCGCGCGACGCCGGCCTTTGACTTCTCACCTTTCACTTTTGACTTCAGGCTGCGGTGTTCATCAGCCTGCTAGGGGAAGCTGCGTGCGGCCAGCAGTTGGAACAAGCGAACTTCGGCGGCCGTGAACGTCAGGCGCAGACCCAGGCGCGCGACGATGTAGGCCTGGCCGATGGCGATGCCGCGCCAACCGCCAACGCGCGTCCCACCAAACGTGTCGATCGCACCATAGGCCACGAGCAGGGTGGCGAACAGCAGTCCCACGAAGATCGCCAGGGATACGACCGATGCCAGGTGGCGACGCACGAACCGCTGGCCCGAGGCGAGCGAGCCGCCGACGGTGGTCACGCAGCCGGTGACCAGGTGGATGCGAGCATAGTCCGCGACAAGACTCACGGGCAGCACCACGGCGCCGAATAGCAGGTAGAGCGCGACGCGGATGGCAAAGGCGCTCCGCTCGGTCGCGACCAGCCCCGACAGGGCCTGGAACACGGGCCCAAAAAGCGCGGCGTGGACCGTGAAATAGAGCAACAGGTTCACGATGCCGATGATCACGCTGATCGCGAGGAGGCGTGGCAGGTAGCGCCACCCCGCAGACAGGAACTCGCCGAACCGAATCGCGCGGCCCTGCGAAAAGCGATGAATCAGCGCCCCCCAGAGGAACGCCCAGGCCAGCGCGGAGAGGGCCACGGGCCCGGCCAGCGCGAGCGGCCGAGGCGTGGCGTCGAGCAGGCTGCTGAGGTTATCGAGCGGCGCGGCAAAGCCGATCACCGTGGGGGTGAAGGTGGCCTCGAGGCCCCTGGCGTGCTCGCGGAATTCCAGCCACCACTCCGGATCGATGTCGCCAGAGCCCCGCGAGATCGGTTGCTGCTCGTCCAGCGCGGCTTGCAGCCGCGAGTTCAAGACCAAGCCAAACGGCACCGCGGTCCCGATCGTGATCACGAGGACCCCGGCCAGCAGGATCGGCGCGCGCACTACCATCCAGATGCCGTTGGCGAACGCTCGACCTGCGATCATGTGCGGCCCGATCCTGTCATAACAACGCCGTAAACGTGAGCATCGCGTCCTGCAGCCAGACCAACCAGTTGAGCGCGAGCCGGGTGCCCGTGATCGATCGCGACGGCTGGAGCGTCCTGGTGTTGTTGCTGCGATTGACGTCGAGCAACAGGACGGCCTCGGGGTCGACGCTGGCCAGCACCGCGCGCGAGGCGCTCGTGTAGGTCAGCCGCAATTGCGCGTCGCGGCCGTCCCACCAGTCACGAATCTCGGTGCCGTCCGCGAAACTGACGAGCACCGGCAGCGACCGCCCGGTGGCGAACGTGCCGGCACGGGGCTCGGTGGTGCCGGCGAAGACCGCGTCGCCGATTCGGCGTAGCGACACCACCGTTTCGAAGGTCGCGGACCCGGGCGACGAGGGCTCGCTGGTGAACGACTCGATGGCGTAATCGAACGTCGCGTCGAAGCGCAGGGCCTGGCTGAAGAACCAGGCCAGGTCGCGGCCGCGTTGTGCGCTGGCAACCGCCGTGAAATCCGCCGGCGTCATCGAGCCCGCCGCGAAGCGCTCGTGGAACTCGCTGAGGGTCTGCTGGAAGGCCGGCCAGCCGAGGTACCGCTCGAACGAATGCAACGCCAGGGCGGTGCGTTGCGCCGGGCCGCCGGGCGCCGCCGAGGCGAATCGCCACGGTGCCATCGCCGGCGTATCGAGTTCGGAAAACTCCCGCAGCCGCGGTCGCGGGTCCGTGGGGTTGGGCGACAACACCATCGGCCGGATGATGAACGGGATGAATCCGCCGAAGTAGCGGCGCGTCTCGAAGTTGCGGCCCTCGAGCGCCTCGTGGACGGCGCGCGTGCCTGAATAGAGGGTCAGGCCTTCCTGGAACCAGCCGTCCGATGGATCGGTGTGACCAAACCAGTATTGGCGGCTGATCGCGCCAAGGATGGCCTG
>JBDTMB010000530.1:0-4107 GCA_039934485.1 Vicinamibacterales bacterium | reverse complement strand
TGCATGGCCGACAAGAGCAACGCCATGCAGCAGGGGCACGCGCTCTGGCAGCGCGTCTTCAAGGAACTGGCGCCGCACTACCCCGGCATCACCGCCACGCACCAGTACATCGACGCGCTGGCGATGTTTCTCGTCAAGGACCCGGGGCAGTACCAGGTCGTCGTCACCAACAATCTCTTCGGCGACATCGTCACCGACATCGGCGGCGCGCTGCAGGGCGGCCTGGGCATGGCGGCCTCGGGCAACCTCCATCCGGGCCGCACGTCGTTGTTCGAGCCCGTGCATGGCTCGGCGCCGCCGCTGGCGGGGAAGAACATCGCCAATCCGATCGGCGCCATCCTGTCGTCGGCGTTGATGCTCGAAACCTTGGGCGCCGTGACGGAAGCCAGGGCGATCGAACGGGCCGTGCAGGCGGCCATCGATCAGGGACACACCACCACGGACATCGGCGGGTCATTGGGCACCCGCGAGGTTGGTGACTTCATCACCAGCCACGTCCTCAAGCCCTCAAGCCCTCGAGCCCAATAGGTTGCATATGTCGAAGACTGTTTTCATACTTGGCGGCGCGCGTACTCCGATGACCACGTATGTGGGCGCGTTGAAGGATTTCTCGGCGATCGAACTCGGCGCGCTCGCGTCGAAGGGGGCCTTCGCCCGAACCGGCGTGAGCCCGGAGTGGGTCGATCACGTGGTGTTCGGCAACGTGCAGCAGAGCAGTGTCGACGCGCATTACGGGGCGCGCCACGTCGGGCTCAAGGCGGGCGTTCCCGTTCCGGTGCCGGCACTCACGGTGAACCGGTTGTGCGGCTCCGGCATTCAGGCGGTGCTGAGCGGCGCTCAGCAGATTCAGCTGGACGAGGCCGGCATGGTGCTGGCCGGCGGCATGGAGAACATGAGCCAGGTGCCCCACGTGATTCGCGGGCTGCGCACCGGCCTCAAGCTCGGCCAGGGCAAGCTCGAAGATGCGTTGTGGGAAGGCTTGACCGATCCCTACGCGGGTTGTTCGATGGCGATCACCGCCGAGAACTGCGCCGAGAAGTTCAGCATCACCCGCCAGCAGGCCGACGAGTACGCGCTGCGCAGCCAGCAGCTCGCGCACCAGGCGTGGACGTCCGGCGTGATGAAAGAAGAAGTGGTCCCGGTCGAGATCAAGACGCGCAAGGGCGTCACGCTCGTCGAGCAGGACGACCACATGCGTCCGGAGACGACGATGGAGATCCTGGGGAAGCTGCCGGCGGCCTTCAAGAAAGACGGCATCGTCACCGCCGGGAACGCCAGCGGCATCGTTGACGGCGCCGCGGCGCTCATCATCGCCGGCGAGGACGCGGTGAAGGCGCGCGGCCTCAAGCCGCTCGGGCGCATCGTGTCATGGGCGACGGTGGGTGTCGAACCCACGCTGATGGGGATGGGACCGGTGCCGGCGATTCGCAAGGCCCTCGACCTCGCGAAACTGTCGCTGGCCGATCTCGACCTGGTCGAAATCAACGAGGCCTTCGCGGCGCAATACCTGTCGTGCGAAAAGGAACTCGGGCTCGACCGCAACAAGGTGAACGTGAACGGCGGGGCGATCGCGATCGGTCATCCGCTGGGCGCGAGCGGCGCGCGCCTGCTGCTGACGCTGCTCCTCGAGTTGCGCCGGCGCGGCAAGAAGTTTGGCGTGGCGTCCGCCTGCATCGGCGGCGGACAGGGTATTGCGATGATTGTGGAAGCCCTTTGATAACCAATAACCAATAACCAAAGCACAGGGACGACATGGCCATTAAGACTGTTGGAGTTCTGGGTTGCGGATTGATGGGTGCGGGCATCGCGCAGGTGTCGGCGGGCGCCGGCTTCAAGACCATCGTCCTCGAGGTCAACGAGGACGTGCTGAAGAAGGGGCTCGGCCGCATCGAGAAGTTCCTGACCGGCGGCATCGAGAAGGGCAAGGTCACCGAGGAACAGAAGGCGACCGTGCTCGGCAACCTCAAGGGGACGACGCAGTACGCGGACCTCAAGGACTGCGACCTCGTGATCGAGGCGATCATCGAGAACGTCGAGATCAAGAAACAGGCCTACGCGCAAGTGGAAGCGGTGGTCGGCCCGCATTGCCTGATCGCCTCGAACACCTCATCGCTGTGCATCACGGAGCTGGCGGCGGGGACCAAGCGGCCCGACAAGGTCGGCGGCCTGCACTTCTTCAATCCCGTGCCGCTGATGAAGCTGGTGGAAGTGGTGCGGGCGTTGACCACCAGCCAGGAGACCTTCGACGCGCTGTTCGCCTTCGCCAGGGCGATCGGCAAGGAGCCGATTACGGCGCCCGATCGCGGCGGCTTCATCGTCAATCGGCTGCTCGTGCCGTACCTCCTCGATGCGATTCGCTGTCTCGAAGACGGCCTCGGCTCGGTGCAGGACATCGATAACGGCATGAAGCTCGGCTGCGGCTACCCGATGGGGCCGTTCACGCTGCTCGACTTCGTCGGCCTCGACACCACCTATTACATTGCCAACATCATGTTCGAAGAGTTCCGCGAGACGCGCTTTGCGCCGCCGCCGCTGCTGAAGCGCATGGTGCTCGCCGGGCACCTCGGCAGGAAGTCCGGCAAGGGCTTCTACGACCATCCCGCCAAGTGACGGCCGTTAACCACGGAGGACGCGGAGGGCACGAAGAACATTATTCTCTGCGTTCTCCGTGCTCTCCGTGGTTCACGTGCGTGTCAGCGAAGCCGCTGTAATAGCTGTTTCGCTTGCTCCTTGAATCGCCGGTCCTCCGGCGTCCAGTCGGGATCGAAGGGCGCGTCGATGGCGGCCTGGTATTCCTTGCGCGCTTCGTCCTTCCGCCCCATGTCGGCGAGGGTGTCGGCGAGGAACAGGTGTGAGATGACGCTGTTCGGTCCGTAGGTCAGTGACTTGCGCAGGTGCGCTTCCGATTCCCTGTTGCTCCCGCCGAACAGCCCAGGCACCTTGAAGTACCAGCGCCCGAGCGCGCGATCGGCGGAGCCCTGGAGGAACGCCGGATCCAGCTTGAGTGTTTGTTCGAGCCCGGCGCGGATCTGGCCGCGGTATTTGATGCCCTGGCGGAGCCCGTACGATTCGGCGAGCGCGCCCATGTTGGCCGCCGCCCAGAAATGTCCCTCGGGTTTGGCGGCCTCGAGGGCAATCGCGGCGCGGGCCGCGGCGATGCCCGCTTCGAGTGCCGCCTTGCGGTCGGGCTCGGGCAGGCCGTTGGTCCCCAGCCAGTAGCGCGCCTTGGCCAGCTTCCACGCCGACGCAAAGTCCTTCGGGTTGGCCGTGAGCCGCGCTTCCCAGATTTCCGCAGCCTTCTTAGCGCTCGCGAGGTTCTCGCGTTCCTTGTAGAGGGCATCGGGATCGTCGGCGGGAACCTGATCGGCCAAAACAGCATCCAACCGGACTATGGGACCAAAGGCCGCAGCGGCAGAGGCGCCGGTGACCGAGATATACAATACCGAGATGCAGGATCTCATCCAGCGTCTGCTGCTGGAACTGGGCGAAGACCCGACCCGCGAAGGGCTGGTCCGGACGCCGAAGCGGGTGGACAAGGCGCTGAGGTTTCTCACGAGTGGCTACGATGCCGACATCGACGCCATGCTCAATGGCGCGCTGTTCAGCGTGGATTATAACGAGATGGTGATCGTTCGGGACATCGACTTTTACAGTCTGTGTGAACACCACCTGCTGCCATTCTTTGGCAAATGTCACGTCGCCTACATCCCGAACAAGCGGGTGATTGGCCTCAGCAAGATCCCGCGCCTGGTCGACATCTTTGCGCGCCGCCTGCAACTGCAGGAACGGATGACCAACCAGATTGCCGAGACGATCAAGGAGAAGATTCATCCCCTTGGCGTGGCGGTGGTGTGCGAAGGCACGCACCTGTGCATGGCGATGCGAGGCGTGGAGAAGCAGAACTCCTACACCGTCACCAGCGCGATGCTGGGCGCGTTCCGCGATCAGGCACGGACCAGGATGGAATTCCTCGAGTTGTTGAAGTTGAGAAGCCCGGGCCTGACGACGACCGGCCTGCCGGTCCCCGCGCATTCACACGACCTGGACGACTAGGAGGATCGGGGATCGGGGATTGGGGGATCGGGGATCAGGGATCAACTGATCCCC
>JBDTMB010000529.1:0-4108 GCA_039934485.1 Vicinamibacterales bacterium | reverse complement strand
CGGTGCGCATGATCACCGATGCGACTGGTGCGGTGGTCGCACGGTACGACTATCTACCATTCGGCGAACTGTGGCCTATTATGCCGCCGCCGACTCCGGACGTGCGGCAGTTTGCTGGCAAGGAGCGTGACTCCGAAACCGGGCTCGACTACTTCGGAGCGCGCTACTACCGAGCAGTGTCTGGGCGGTTTGTCACGGTTGATCCGGTTCTGAATATTAAGGCGGCGCTTGCTGACCCGCAACGATGGAACCGGTACGCGTATGCTGCAAACAACCCGCAGAAGTTCATAGATCCGGACGGGCGAGACCCATTGCTAGTCACCGGGGGCCTTGGAGCAGCGGTGTTCGCCGTCTGGAAAGCCTATGTCAACGTACAACAAGGCCGACCTTGGTACGCGAACGTCGGCGTTGAGGCTAGCAAGGGCTTTGTACTAGGCGCAACCCTTGGTCTCGCTGCGCCTGCGTTGGCAGGCGTTGAAGCGATTACAGCGGGGCCTATAGCAACCACAGTGACCACCGCCGCAACAAAGAGCTCTGGGGATCTTGGTAGAATCATAGGCTGGGGAGCGGGTCAGTCCGCGGCTGACGTCATGCGAACAGTCCGTACAACGCGCGAGCTAACTGCGGGCCGAGTTTTGGAACTTGCTCAGCAAGGTGTGACGCGCGACTGGGTCGAAAAACAGCTCGGCCTCTATCAAAAAGCTCTTGAAGCCGGAGGGAGTAAACTCGAAAATAATCAGCTCTTACCAAGGATTGAACTAATGAAGACACTTCTGGAAAAGTGGCCGCTGCAATGAATCCGACACCCGGCGAGATTCTGCGGCGCCATTGGTCACGATTGGCGATCACGCTGGCACCACCCGTTACCGTCGAAGAGTTGACGACATTTGAGCGAACACATGATGTGCGTCTTCCTACTGAACTGCGAGACTACTATCTCGCAGCGAACGGTTTCGCCCCTCCCAGCGATCAGGATGAGAACGGTTTTTCGTTCTGGCCTCTGACTCGCGTCTGTCCGGTGGCGACGTTCGACGGCGGTGCTTGGTTTTCTGACGAGGCTGAGAGGTGTTTTTTGTTTGCAGACTACCTTTCTCTGTCCTGGGGATTCGCCTTCTGCGTCACGCCCGATTCAGTTCATGCGCGAATCTGCATCGTAGGCACGGCTGATCGACGACCCGTTTGGATCGCCGACGGGTTTTCGAAGTTTGTGGAACTGTATGTCCGCAACGACGAACGTCTGTATTCGCCGAACTGACTTCGTCTCTAACGTCGGTCGCAGCGTCCGAGATGAATCGCCCGTCTTAGAGGATACGGTTTTAGAAGCCTGACTTGGCCAGTGTCGCAAATGATTTTGCTAATCCCATCCGCAGGCGTGGCTCACGTGCTGAATGCCTGACCTTGTCGACGAGGCCACGCCGGAGATCTGACCGGCCATCTGGGCTCATCGGGCGCCGCGGACGCTGACCGCATTCAGGCACTCGGACCAAAGGCAATATGACGTTCTGGGCGGGGCCCGTGAACGACGGGGTGTTCTCCACCAAGCGGATGGCGGTCACGTCGTATGTCGGCAACGGCACTTCGTCGCGGAACATCACCCTCGCCCTCAACGGATCCACCCCGGTGTTCGCGATCGTGGTCCCGACCACGGCCACCGCCAAGGTCTATCGCGTCACGGGCGATACCACCGGTCGGAAGACGATCGATGGCAGTGCCCTGGCCAATTCCTTGACGGCGATGGGGACCAATCAGATCACAATCGGCACCGCGCTCAACGCCAGCGGCGTCACCTATGATGTGTGGACCATCACCACCGGCACGGTGGCGCCGTACTAGCCATGAGGACTCACATGACGAAGAGACGCTCACAGAAGACGACGGCGATGACGCGATTGTTTTGGGGCCTGCTGCTCGGGCTGCTGTTGGCGCCGGCACCGGCGCGCGCGCAGAGTGACGAGGTGGTCTATTACCACACGGACGCGATTGGCTCGGTGCGCATGATCACGGATGCGACCGGGGCCGTGGTCGGGCGCTACGACTATTTGCCGTTCGGAGAGCCGTGGCCAACCACGCCTCCATCTCCTGCAGACGTGCGGCAATTCGCGGGCAAGGAGCGCGACGCGGAGACGGGCCTAGACTATTTCGGCGCGCGCTATTATCGATCGTCCAGTGGGCGGTTCACCACGGTCGACCCGTCGCTGGATATTCAGAAAGCGCTCTTAGATCCTCAGTTATGGAATCGTTACTCGTACGTCACTAACAATCCTCTGCAGTTTCGGGATCCAGACGGCAGGCAACGCGAGTTCCTCGACCAGGACATTCGCGCGCTCATGGCAAGGCAGATCACAATCGAAGAGTACAACGCGAGGATTCAAGCTCGCGGCATGGGTGCGGCCGCAGGTGCGCTGATCGTGGCGGGACCTACAGTCTGGCGGACTGCTGTTGGATGCCTTCTTTCGCCGTCGTGCCAATCTTCTGCAATCGCAATCCTGGAAGGCGCCGCGGGTGCACCACCCCGCGTTACCACGACCCAGGAATTCGAGGTGACCGCGCATGGCGCGGCAAGAATCGCCGGTCAAGGCGCGACACGTGGAGGCACCCTGGGCGCTGTCGAGATTACGAGCGTTCGTGGAGCCTTCGACGCCAAGTACATCGCGAACGTAAACGGCGCGACCGCACTTGTGGCTAAGACCGCAAACGGGCGCTACAATGTCGTCATAGAGGGAGACAGCGGGAAATACATCACGAGCTTCCGGAATCTCGATCAAAAGTCTCTTCACAGAATGGCCAAGAAATATGACTGGGAAGGATTCGAATATAGATGAACACATTGAGGTCATCTGCTGTTTCTGCGGTGGAGATATGGCCTACGACCATGCGACTAAGCTCATCGTTGTGCCTCCTGGAGAGGACGCCGGCGATCAAGTGCTCTACTGCCACGGGGCTCACCTGCGGAAGGCGATCCTTGACACGGTACCATTGCATCCAGGCGTAACCGATTTCGTCACTGACGAGGAATAGCGAACCGAAATCGACGATTGGCGGAATCAGCATAGCGTTTGCTCCGGAGAACACAGCTGGTTCCCGGAAACCGCTTCCTTTCCACTGTCGCCTGGCCCAAATCGATCGCGGCATGGGCGATGGTGCTCCCAACTAGTGTCCTGCACTAGGCGGATTGGGAGACTTCTACTATGAATCCGTCGAGTCCGTACGAGCCGATGCGGCGAGATTTGGTGTGCCCGCGAGCGCGGTCACCGGGCCGTCATTTTTTCTGGGATACACCGCTGGCGACAGTTCCCCCGTTCGCGTAACGGTGTCAAATGGTACAGGAAGAGCAAGCGCGGCTGCCGTTGGCGAGCTTGCGATCACGACGGCGCATGAGCTTTACGGGCATGCGGCACCGGCGACGCAGGGCAAGCCGTGGCAACACGAGAAGACCTATCCAATGGGAACGGTCAATAGGCAAATCGAAGAAATCGAAAGACGAACACGGAAGCTTTATGAACCTCAAAAGCAGTTCTGACACCATTGTTATTGCCGCTCTCGGCCTGACGCTGATTGTTGCGCAGCCAACTTCAGTTGGCCGCGGTTCCCCAAGTGAAGTCACGTTCTGTGGGGACTTACTACCTGCCGCCCTCCAACAAGCCAACGCAAGCTTCGAAATCTTCTATGACATCGAAACAGGCGGCTCCGGGGAAGCGGTGCGAATAACCAAGCTGAAGAATGACCTGCTCCCCGAGGCGCCACTCCTTGCGTGCCTTAACAAATGGAAGCTGCCAGTGACGAATGGGCACGTCAGCGTTTCAATGAAATGGGAACACGCCAAGGGATGGACAGAAATCGGCATTTCAATGCCAGGACATCCTTCTCGTCGGATCACAATCGACCCCGGATGGCCTTTCTAGGATTAAGCCTGTGCTACGAGCCGCTGAGTCAAGCTGGACCGGAGCTACCCTTCAGGAGCAGCCTCGAATGAAATGACGCAGGTTCCTGTCGGCCACTAAGCATTCTCGGGAATTGGGGGCCTCGTCGTTCACGCAATCCCTGGCGAGCTTCGGGACCGTCTG
Source organism: Vicinamibacterales bacterium (assembly GCA_039934485.1). Taxonomy (GTDB): domain Bacteria; phylum Acidobacteriota; class Vicinamibacteria; order Vicinamibacterales; family UBA2999; genus 12-FULL-67-14b. Next base: position 44 of record JBDTMB010000529.1, on the reverse strand, counting down.
GCCCCGGAAGGGGAAGTTCCACACGGTGCATCGAACCACTGGCA
>JBDTMB010000528.1:0-4120 GCA_039934485.1 Vicinamibacterales bacterium | reverse complement strand
CCTCGCCGTGACCATCGTCGGCATGCTGGGGTTGTTCTATATCTCCACCTTCATCGATCTCTCCGACAAGTGGTTCAAGGGCCAGACCAGCCTCGGCATGCTCGTGACCTACCTGGCCTGGGCGACGCCGCAGTTCCTGTCCTACATCATCGCGATCGCGGTGCTGCTGTCGTCGCTGGTCACCATCGGGCTGCTCACCAAGAACAGCGAGCTCATCGTCATGCGCGCCTGCGGCATCAGCCTGTATCGTACGGCGCTGCCGCTGGTGGTGTTTGCGATGCTCGCCAGCGCCCTCCTCTTCGGGATGGAGGAACGCGTGCTGGCCACATCGAACCGGCAGGCGGACCGGCTGAATCACCTCATCAGGACCGGGTCGGCGCAGACCTTCGACGTGTTGAACCGCAAGTGGCTGGTCGGCAAGCACGGCGAGGTCTATCACTACCAGTACTACGAGCCCCGCAAGCACGAGCTGAACGGGCTGTCGGTGTTCACGTTCGACGACCAGGCCCACGCCATCGCCGGGCGCCTCTACGCCAACCGGGCGACGTGGAATCCCGGCCCAGGCGAGGCCAAGACCGCTGACACGTGGACGCTCGACAAGGGCTGGTCGCGCCAGTTTGCGTCCAAGTTCAACCCGAAGGACTTCGCGACCTTCAAGCAGAAGACGATCAGCCTCGAGCCGCCCGACTACTTCGTCACCGAGGCGCCGGCACCCGAGCGCATGACCTACGGCGAGCTTCGCAACTACATCACCGAACTGCGGACGAGCGGCTACGACGTGCTCGAACACGAGGTAGGCTTGAATCGCAAGGTCGCGTTTCCCTTCGTCACGCTGGTGATGACGCTCATCGCGGTGCCGTTTGCCGTCACCACCGGTCGTCGCGGCGCGATGTATGGCATCGGCGTCGGCATCGTGCTCGCACTCGTCTACTGGACGATGATCAGCGTGTTCGGGGCGTTTGGCGCCGGCGGATTGATCAGTCCGATGCTCGCGGCGTGGGCGCCCAACCTCATCTTCGGCGCGGCCGCGGCCGTCCTGCTCCTCACGGTGCGCACATGACCACGCCCAAGCCCGGTTCGCCGCTGCGCTACCTGTCGGGAATCATCAGCCTCGTGGCCGCGCTCGTCGTGCTCGCGGGAAGCTTCGTGCAGATGGTCCGCGCGCTCGAAGCCACCGGCTACGGATCGCCAGGCGTCACGACGGCGCTGATCTGGATGAGCATCGGCGGGGGCCTCCTCGCTTTCGGGATGGCGATGCTGATTTGGGAGTTGAGCGTCCGCTACGACATCCGGCACTAACTAACAGGTTGCTGAAAACACCAGCAACCTGAACGGAAAAGTCAGAAGAGGAAAGTGAAAGCCACGACACCACACCAGGATTGGCGCCATCTGCGTCATCTGCGGCCCTGGTTGGTGATCTGCGTCATCTGCGGCCCGTTCCGAACACCACTTGAATTGCCGGTCGCGGCCTCCACGGATGTCGCCAACGCGCCGGCGCGTTGGCGCCATCCTATCGGGACGCGGGAAATCGCGCCTCGTTCGCCGGATTGCGCGGTTTCACTGGGGACGCGCGATTCCGATTTACGGACGGGAGGAAGGCGGAATCGCGCGTGCAATCCGTCTCTCTCGGCACGATTTCGGGGACACCCGAATCCGCGTCCCTCCAGGAGGCCGCGCCCGGCAATCCAAGTGGTCTTCGGGATAGCCGGTGATCTGCGTCATCTGCGGCCCTGATGGTTTCTCTGCGTCATCTGCGGCCCGGGTGGTTTCTCTGCGTCATCTGCGGCCCTGGTGGTTTCTCTGCGTCATCTGCGGCCCTGGTGGTTTCTCTGCGTCATCTGCGGCCCGGTCTGCGCGATCTGCGTCATCTGCGGCCTTGGCGCGCGAGATCGAGCAGCGTCACGCGCATCGTGCCGCCCTTGCCCGGCAACGTATTCAGTGTGTCGACGACGATCAGGATCGATTCGACTTTATCGAGCGGCGCCCGCACGCTCGACGGCTCGCCGATCGGTGCGTACGCGTCGAGCGGCAATTCGATCAACCGCTCCTCCGAATCCGCGTAGAACGTGCTTCCCCACCGTTCGACGTTGCCGACCGGCGCGCGCAATTGCATCCACGCGCGCATCGGCCGATCGGCGGCGACCCGCGCGCGGGCGAGCGTGAATTCCGACAGGTCCAGGCCCGTCACGGGAATCCGAAGCGCGGCAAATTGCCCGGCCGGCGCGCCACCGGCCAGGGCGTATCGCCACGTGATCGCCACCGTGCCGCTCCCCTTCGCGACACTGATCTCGCTGGTACAGCCCGGCCCCATCTCGACTTCCGGCTGGTCGAGCGCCACCGGCTGGATGCGCGCGTAGTCGCGGACCGCGGTCACGGACCGCACCGGAATGGCGTGGGAGATCCCCACATAGATCGGGTTCGACATCACCCACGGGATGGGCGGCTGGCCCGGCGCACCGGCAATGGTGGCCTCGATGCGATAAACACCCGGCTGCCCACTCACGTCGGCGTCGAGATCCGCCGCCTGGAATTCCCGGTAACGCTGGCCGTCGCGAAACAGCGTCATCGTGGTGTGCGGCGGCGCCGCGATGTGGGCGCGAAGCGCGGCTGGGCCATCGAGGATCAACCGCCCGCCGATCGTCACTGCGTGATTGCCGCTGGCCCCCGTGAAGGTGAAGCTGCCCGGCGAGGCCAGCCCATCGATCACCGTGAAGAGGCGCCCGTCGCGGATCGCCTCCACCACGCCGGCGGCATCGGCGATCGCATCGCCGGACGACGGGTGGTCGAGCTCGACGTGATTCGAGAACGCCCGGAACGACGCGTCGTAGCCCGGCAACGGGACGTGGACCGCTGAGACATCGGGGTCAGTGCGCTGACGGAATCCCAGGCGCGCATGCGCATCGGCGCCGGCCAAGCCGACGACGCGGCGATCGCGGCCCGCCGCATCCCAACGCGCGATCACCGAGTCCGGACGATCGAGCAACGACGCCAGGGTCTCCGGTCCGCGAAACGCGTAGGTGAGGAGCGTGCGGCCCAGCGCCCCCCAGAGTTCATCGCGCCATTCGCTGTCGGCGTTCATCCACTCCAGTCCGTCGAAGTCGACGGCCCAATCCCGCCACTGCAGCGACGCCCGCGGCGAGCCCGGATGCGTGGCGATGGCGAACCCGCCCAGGCGATGGACATCTTCGATCACGTCGGCCGGGGTGCCCGCGAACGGATACGGCGTGGCGGGAAGACCGAGCGCGGCGACGTGACCGCCGGTGGTGCTCAACTCCACGGCATCGATCACGAGCACGCCGTGGCGATAGCTGGGGGGATCGGGGACGCGCGTGCCGTCGCCGTGATCGGTGACGATGATGAATGCCAGGCCGGCGCGGGCCGCCGCCGCGGCGATCGCATCGATCGAGCCGCTGCCGTCGGAACGATCGGAATGAATGTGAAACGCGCCGCGGACCGAGTGGTCGGACGCGTCCGCGGGAACCACCTGCGCGGCGGGGGGCAAGGCCATGATGACCGCCAGGGCAACAACGGCCAGAACCAGCCCGATCGAGAGAAGCACAACACGCCGACGCACGGTCATCAGCTTACGCCACTCCCTGTCTGTGTTAGCTGCGTCATCGGCGGCCCAATCGTTATCTGCGTCATCTGCGGCCCCCTGGTGGTTTCTCTGCGTCATCTGCGGCCTGACGGTCTCTCTGCGTCATCTGCGGGCCGTCCCGAACACCACTTGAATTGCCGGTCGCGGCCTCCACGGATGGCGCCGACGCGCCGACGCGTTGGCGCCATCCTATCGGGACGCGGGAAATCGCGCCTCGTTCGCCGGATTGCGCGGTTTCACTGGGGACGCGCGATTCCGATTTACGGACGGGAGGAAGGCGGAATCGCGCGTGCAATCCGTCTCTCTCGGCACGATTTCGGGGACACCCGAGTCCGCGTCCCTCCAGAAGGCTGCGCCCGGCAATTCAACTGGTCTTCGGGGATTACGTGATGATCTGCGTCATCTGCGGCCCTGGTGGTCTCTCTGCGTCATCTGCGGCCCGTCCCGAACACCACTTGAATTGCCGGTCGCGCCTCGTTCGCCGGATTGCGCGGTTTCACTGGGGACGCGCGATTCCGATTT
>JBDTMB010000527.1:0-4125 GCA_039934485.1 Vicinamibacterales bacterium | reverse complement strand
ACGCGTTCACGATGAATCGCGAGCGGTTGATCACCGACGCCAAGGCCAAGGCGATCGAGCGCGCGCGCGAGGGCTATCACGCACCGGCGCCGAGAACCGCGATTCCGGTGGGCGGCGAGTCGGTCACGGCGGCGCTCAGCCTCGGTGTGCACCTGGCGTGGCGGGCCGGCCGGGCGAGCGATCACGATGCGCTCATCGGCCGCAAACTCGCGCACATCTTCGGCGGCGGCGCGCTGCCGCACGCCACTACCGTGAGCGAACAGTACCTGCTGGATCTCGAACGAGAAGCGTTCATGAGCCTGCTCGGCGAGCGCAAGACCCTCGAACGCATCCAGCACACGTTGAAGACCGGCAAGCCACTCAGAAACTAGGCCACAGATAAACACAGATAAACACAGATAAGAAGATGCCATCTGAATTCCTGCGTGAGATTCCCGGTCCCGAAGGCGTGCTCGAGGCGCTGCTCGACCTGCCGGCCGAGGCGCCGAGGGCGGTGGCCGTGTTCGGGCATCCGCATCCGCTTCACGGCGGCACCATGCACACCAAGGCCTTGTACCAGGCCGCAAAGGCGATGACGCGGATCGGCGTGGCGGCACTGCGTTTCAATTTTCGCGGCGTCGGCCGCAGCGCGGGCACGTTTGATGCCGGGCCCGGCGAGAAGGCGGATTTTCAGGCGGCGATCACCTTTGGCACCGAACGCTTTCCCGACATTCCCGTCTGGGCCGCGGGGATGTCGTTCGGATCGTGGATCGCGATGACCACCGGCGCCGAGGACACGCGGGTGTCGCTGCTGCTCGGCATCGCCCCGCCCGTCGATCGCTACGACTTCGACGCGCTCAAGACCTGCACGCTGCCCAAGTTCATCATCCACGGCGAGATGGACGAACTCATCTCGATGAAGGACGTGCGGAAGTTCTACGCGCAGATTCCAGAGCCGAAAGAACTGGTGACCATCGAGGACGCAGATCACCTGTTCGACGGCAAGACCGGACTCGTGGGCGAAGCGGTGGAAGACCTGCTCGCCGATTTCAAGGGAACTACCCATGCATGACGCAGTCATCGTTTCCGCAGTGCGAACCGCCGTCGGCAAGGCGCCCAAGGGCACGTTGAGCGTGGTGCGGCCGGATGAACTGGCGGCCACCGTCATCGGCGCCGCCATGGCCCGCGTGCCCGGGCTCGATCCGTCGTCGATCGACGATGTGATCCTGGGCTGTGCGATGCCGGAAGGCGAACAGGGCCTGAACGTGGCGCGCATCGCCAGCCTCCGCGCGGGCATTCCGGTGGAGGCCTCGGCCGTCACCGTCAATCGCTTCTGCTCGTCGGGCCTGCAGGCGATCGCCTATGGCGCCGAACGGATCATGCTCGGCCAGGGCCAGGCGGCGATCGCCGGCGGCACCGAGTCGATGAGCATGGTGCCGATGGGCGGCAACAAGGTGTCGCCGAACCCGGGCCTGGTCGCCAGCTACCCCGATGTTTACCTGACCACGGGCCTGGTGGCCGAGAATCATGCGCGGGCCTCCAGGATTTCGCGCGAGGAACAAGACGCGTTCTCGCTGCGCAGTCATCAGCGCGCGATTGCGGCGATCGAGGCCGGCCGCTTCAGGGACGAGATCGTGCCGCTGAAAGTCCGCGTCACGGTGCCGAACGGCTCGAGGCCGTCGGTGAAGGAAATCCTCTTTGACACCGACGAAGGTCCGCGCCGGGAAACGTCACTCGAGATCCTCGGCAAGTTGCGGCCGGCGTTTCACGTCAGCGGCACCGTCACCGCGGGCAACTCGTCGCAGATGAGCGACGGCGCCGCGGCCGTGGTCCTGACCTCGGCGGCGCTGGCGAAGGAGCGCGGCCTCACGCCGCTGGCCCGGTTTGTCGCCTTCGCCACCGCGGGCGTGCCGCCGGAGCTCTTCGGCATCGGCCCGGTGCCGGCGATCAGGAAGGTCCTGAAGCTGGCCGGACTGACGCTCGATCAAATCGACTTGATCGAGCTCAACGAAGCCTTCGCCGCCCAGGCGCTCGCCTGCCTCAAGGAACTGCCAATCGATCCTGAGCGGGTGAACGTCAACGGCGGGGCGATTGCGCTCGGCCATCCGCTGGGATGCACGGGCGCGAAACTCACCGCGACGATCGTCAACGAATTGCACCGCCGCAAGGCGCGTTACGGAATGGTCACGATGTGCGTCGGCGGCGGCATGGGCGCGGCGGGGATATTTGAGCGGCTGTGAGGAAGTGGACAGTTGAAAGTTCACAGTTGACAGTTGAAGTTGACAGTTGACAGTTAAGTTGGAAGTTCAGAGTTTCACATTACCGAGGTTTCAACATGGCGAGCGTAACCGAGCAGAGGGCCGCCAAAGGCGGCGCGTGGTTGATTGAAGAGACCAATCCCGCCGAGGTGATGACGCCGGAGAAGATCACCGGCGAGCACGAGATGATTCGGCAGACGGCGGCCGAGTTCGTCCAGGGCGAGGTCGTGCCGGCCAACGAACGGCTCGAACAGAAAGACTGGGCGCTGCAACGCGAGCTGATTCTCAAGTGCGGCGGGCTGGGCCTGTTCGGGACCAACATTCCCGAGGCCTACGGCGGCGTGGACCTCGACAAGATCTCCACGCTGGTGGTGTCCGAGGAACTGGCGAAACACGCGTCGTTCGGCGCCACCTTCGGCGCGCAGGCCAACCTCACGATCCTGCCCATCTACCTGTTCGGCACCGAGGCGCAGAAGCAGAAATACCTGCCCAGGCTCATTTCCGGTGAAATGGTCGGCGCCTACTGCCTGAGCGAATCGGGCTCGGGCTCGGATGCGATGGGCGCCAAGACCAAGGCGATGCGCCAGGCGGACGGCAGCTACGTGATCTCGGGCGAGAAGATGTGGATCACCAACGGCGGCTTCGCCGACGTCTACATCGTCTTCGCGAAAGTGGACGGCGAGCACTTCTCCGCGTTCATCGTCGAAAAGGCGTGGCCCGGGATGTCGAGCGGCAAGGAAGAGCACAAGCTCGGGCTGCACGCGTCGTCGACGACGCCGGTGATCCTGCAGGAGGTGAAGGTGCCGGCCGACGCGTTGCTGGGCGAAGTGGGCAAGGGCCACAAGGTGGCGTTCAACGTCCTCAACTTCGGCCGCTTCAAGCTGGGGGCGATGTGCTCGGGTGGGGCGAAGGCGGCGATCGGCGAGGCGACGAAATATGCGGCCTCGCGCAAGCAATTCGGCGTGCCGATCGCCACGTTTGGCGCGATCAAGCACAAGCTGGGGGAGATGACGGCGCGCGAGTACGCGCTCGAGAGCATGATGTACCGCACCGCCGGGTTGATCGATCGGCGGATCGAGGCGACGCCGGACAAGAAGGCCAACGACGGCACGCCGATGCTGCTGGCGCTCGAAGAATTCGCGGTCGAGGCGTCGATTGCCAAGGTGCTCGGCAGCGAGACCGTGGACTTCGTCATCGACGAGAACCTGCAGATCCACGGCGGCAACGGCTTCGTGCACGACTACCCCGCCGAAGGCCATTACCGTGATGCCCGCGTCAATCGCATCTTCGAAGGCACCAACGAGATCAACCGGCTGCTGATTCCCGGCATGTTGATGAAGAAGGCGCTCAAGGGCGAGCTGCCGCTGCTGGCCGCCGCCAAGAAGCTGCAGGACGAGATCATGAGCCCGTCGATGAGCATGCCCGAGCAAGCCGATGGCGTGCTGGTGGACGAGATGCGCGCCTGCGGCGCCTTCAAGAAGGTGGTGCTGATGGTCGCCGGCACGGCGATGCAGCGCTACGGCGTCAAGCTCGAACAGGAACAGGAGGTGTTGAGCTACCTGGCCGACATCCTGATCGACGCCTACGCCTCGGAGAGCGCCGTGCTGCGCGCGCAGGATGCCGCGGCGACCAACCTCGGCAACGTCGAACAGCATCTCGATGCCGCGCGCGTCTTTGTGAACGACGCCGCCGGCCGCATCGAGCTGGCCGCGCGCAACTGCCTGGCCGCGATGGCGGAAGGCGACGTGTTGCGCACGCAGTTGGCCGCGCTGCGCCGCTTGCTGAAGGTGACGCCCGTCAACACGGTCGTGATGCGCAGACGGCTCGCGGACGCGACGGTGTCGAAGGGCGCCTACCTGTTCGCTTGAAGGCTGCAGGGCGAGGGCTT
>JBDTMB010000526.1:0-4132 GCA_039934485.1 Vicinamibacterales bacterium | reverse complement strand
GCGCGCGCTCATCGTCGGCGCCGTGCCGCGGGCGACGCCGAGCAGCGTGTAGGTCTTGGTCGGCACCACGCCGGTGTCGCGTGGCGACTCGAGCACGTCTTCGACGTCGGCCCGGGCGAGCCCGCCGTCCTTCCGGACGCGCCACATGTGATACGCGAAGAGCCCGCCGAGCAGCCCCGGCAGCACGATAATGTGCAGGACGTAGAAGCGGATGAGCGTGGCCTGTTCGATGTTGCGGCCGCCGATCAACAGCTCGCGAACATCCGGGCCGATAGCGGGAATCGATGACGCGATGTTGGTGCCGACGGTCACCGCCCAGAACGCCAGCTGGTCCCACGGCAGCAGGTAGCCCGTGAACGACAGGAACAGCGTGGTGAGGAACATCGCGACGCCGATCACCCAGTTGATCTGGCGCCGCTGCCCGCGCCCGATCCCGTTCTTGTAGGCGCCGGTCAGGAACACCCGCACCAGGTGCAGCGCCACCGCGATCACCATCAGGTGCGCCGAGATGCGGTGCACCGCGCGAATCCACGACCCGAACGTGATCACGTACTCGATGTCCTTCACCGACTGATACGCGCGCTCGACCGACGGCACGTACAGGAACAGCAGCGGCAGGCCCGACAGGATCAGCAGGAACAGCAACGCCGCCGAAATCGTCCCCAGCCAGAACGAGTAGCTCCAGGCCATCGAGGCCTTGCTGATCTTCGCGGGGAACCAGTGCAGGATGAAGTTGGAGACCACGGCGTCGCCGGCTTCTCGATCCGATTGCGGGCGGAAGCTCCACATCGGATCGGCGTGCACGCCGGGGGCTTCGGGCTTGGTGCGAGTCAAGGAAGGCAGGCGCATCGCATCACCCCAGCGTCAAACGGAAATTGCGGTCGACCTGGTCGGCCAGGTCGATCACCAGTTGCCCATCGTCGGCGGCCAGCGACAGGCGGAACCACGCCAGCGGCTTCGGCGCGGGGCCGGCCACATTGGTGCCGTCGCCCTTGTATTCCGACCCATGGCAGGGACAGAGAAATCGGTGCGTCAGCTTGAGGCTTGCGCCGTCCGCGGTGGTGGTCTGCGGATTCGGCAGCGCCTCGGCCCGCACCGTGCAACCCAGGTGCGTGCAGACCGCCGAGATCGCATGGAACGTGTTGCCCTCGCGGAACACCAGCACGCGCTCATCGGGCAGGAACTTCAGGCCGTCGGGAAACTCCGTGGGCGGCCCGAGCTTGACCGTGGTCGGCGCGTCGTAGGACACGTTCGGCACCAGCGACCGGAGCGATGCGCCTGCCTGCACCGTGATCGCGGCCACGCCGGCGCCGGCGCCCAGCTTGAGGAGAAAATCCCGGCGATCTTTGGGGTCCTTGTTGTCGCTCATGACTGCGTACTCCACCGCTCCGTGATCGTGAACCGCTCCATGGTCATCGCCCCAGTGGGACACCGGATCGCGCACAACCCGCAGCGGATGCAGCGCTCGTCGTCTTTGATCAGTGCCGTCAGCGGAAATCCGTTGGCCTGCGCGCCCGCCTCGACGGCGGCCTTCTGGTCTTCGGGCAGATCGATCGCCTCGAGCGGCACAAACGACAGGCAGTACTCGGGACAGATGTCCACGCAGCGATTGCAGAGCACGCAGCGTTCGGGGTCGTAGACGGTCTGCACGTGACAGACCAGGCAGCGGGCCGCCTGGATCCGCGCGGACTCCGCGTCGTAGCCGGTTTCCACTTCGGTGATGCCGGTGCGGCGGCCCACATCCAGCGTGGGCGGCGCCTCGCGATCGAAACGCTCGAAGCCGGCGGCCATGCGATAGCGCGAGGTGACGATCGCCTCGACGTCGAGGCGCGTCTCGATGCGGGCACTGTCGCCGGCGAGATATTCGTGGATGGACCGGGCGGCCCGCTTGCCGTTGGCCACCGCCTCGATCAGGTTGCGCGGTCCGAAGGCGACGTCGCCGCCGGCGTAAATGCCCGGCGCCGAGGTCGCCAGCGTGGCGGGATCAATCTTGATCGTCCCGGCCGGCGTCAGGGCCACATCGTCCGTGGGCGTGAGGAACGATAGGTCCGCCTTCTGCCCGATCGCCAGGATGCAGGCATCGGCCTCGATGGCCAGGATGTCGTCTTCCTCGTACTGCGGCGCGAACCGGCCGCTGTCGTCGAAGATCGATCGGACGGCCCGGAGTTCAACCGTCTGCAGGCGCCCATCGCCGACGAACCGCTTGGGCCCACGGCGCGTGATGAAGCGGACGCCTTCGCGCTTGGCCTCCTCGAATTCCTCGTGCCCTTGCGTGGTGCGCAGCACGGGCATCTCGTTGAAGTCTTCGAGCGAGACCACGGTGACTTCGGCGGCGCCCCCGCGAATGGCGGCGCGGGCCGAGTCCACGGCTTCTTTCAGGCGCGCATCGGTCTCCGCGTGATCGGCCGCCGGCTCGCCCTCGCGGCCGGCCCGGATCGCGGTACGGGCCGCATCGAAGGCGACGAAGCCGCCGCCAATCACGACAACGCGACGGCCCAGGTCCATGCGGAATCCGCGATTGACGTTCAGCAGGTAATCCACCGCCTTGACCACGCCGTCGAGTTCCACGCCTGGCGCCTGCAGATCGCGGCCGCGGGACACGCCCACCGACAGGAACACGGCCACGAACCCCTGGGCGCGGAGTTCTGCGAGGCCGAACGTGCTTGAGAGGGGGCTGTTGAGCCGAAGGTCAACGCCGAGCGAGACGATGCGATCGATTTCGGAACGAAGGAGCGTGCGCGGCAGGCGGTATTCGGGGATGCCGAACCGCATCATCCCGCCCGGCTCCGCCGACGCCTCGAACACCGAGACGTCGTAATTGAGGAGCGCGAGGTCGTGAGCGGCGGCCAGACCCGCCGGTCCGGCGCCGATCACCGCGACCCGGCGTCGAAGTTTGCCAGACGCGGCCACCTCGCTCGGCGCGCGGTAGAACGGCAGCGGCAAATGGCCGGTGAAGCGGTTGCCTTCGTGAATGGCGGTGGTGAGCAGTTGCTGCTGGGTGTCGGGGCGGATCGATTCCACCCCGTACTGCTCGGTGACATGACGCTTGAGGGCGCGAATGGACACCGGCGCGTCGATCGAGCCGCGGCGGCAGGCGTCTTCGCAAGGAGCGGCACAAACGCGACCGCACACGGACGCGAACGGATTGGGCGCCCGCGCCACCAGGTACGCCTCTTCGGGGCGGCCGGCGGCGATCAACTGGACGTAACGGCCTGCGTCGGTGGACACCGGGCACCCGGCCTGGCATTTGACCTGGGCCTTCCAGTGCGCAAGATCCGGCAGAACCGTTCGAATGCCCATGCGTTCCTCTTGGTGCAGAGTGCGCGAGGAACATGCAGACGGGTATGACCTGCGTCATACGCGGACCGGGGCCTGCCGGTTACCGTGAAATCAACGGCTCAGGCCTTCGGTTCCTTCAGCATCACCAGCAGCATCCGTGACGCCTTGGTGGCGTCCACGGCGTGTGGAACGGCGGCCGGCAGGCGGACGACCGTGCCCGGGGCGGCCGAGACCACGACGCCGCCAATCGTCAGCGTCAGCTGGCCGTCCAGGACGAAGGCCAGCGCATCAAACGACGGGGTGTGCTCGGTGAGGCCTTCTCCCGCATCGAAGGCGAAGAGGGTGACGTTGCCGCCGGCGTTCTTCAAGAGCACTCGGCTGGCAATGCCGCGGTCGGTGGGCGTGATGAGATCCGCCAGCAACAAGGCTTCGGCGGCGGGAATCGTGGCGGGTGTGGTCATGGTGATCCTCAGGTTCGGCGGAAACCGCCTTCATAGATGACTGGGCCGCCGCGCACGGCCGGGGCGCCTGGCGGCGGCAGGTTGAGTTCGCGCAGCGGAAGATCGGGATCGGGCGCGAATCCCGCCGTGAGCAGCTCATCGCGCAGCTGCGATTCGGTGAGGAAACACTGTGGCGCGCCCGAGAACTGAGTGAAGACGAAGGTCTCGCCCGCCACGGGTTCCGCGGACGGCGGCAGCGTGTGGCGCGAGAAGGTGAAGACAAAGAGCGCCGCGTTTGGCTTGGCGACACGCGCGGCCTCCGCCAGGCCTTCTCGAAACTCGCGTCCGGAGCGCGCGAGGTTCCAGATGCCGTGCGCGACGACCAGGTCGGCGCTGTGGTCCCGGAATGGCAG
>JBDTMB010000525.1:0-4149 GCA_039934485.1 Vicinamibacterales bacterium | reverse complement strand
ACAAACCGAAGAACGCGCCGACCAGCGACAGCACGCTGTAGACCGGGTTCGTCTGCGAGACCACCAGCAGCGAACCGATCACCGCGACCGCGGCGAAGGCGTAGAACATCAAGGCTTCATAGGCCAAAGTACAGCACCCCCGCGGCCGTGAGCAGCAGGTTGACGGTGGCCAGCGGCAGCAACACCTTCCAGCCGAACGACATCAGCTGGTCGTAGCGGAACCGCGGCAGCGTCCAGCGCAACCAGAGGTAGCAGAACAAGAGGAACGCCAGTTTGACCACGAACCAGATCCAGCCGTACTCGGCGGGAATGAACGGGCCGTTCCAGCCGCCCAGGAACAGGTTCACTGCCACCGCGGAGACGGTGACCATGTTGATGTACTCGGCCATGAAGAACATCGCGAAGCGCATCGAGCTGTATTCGGTGTGATAACCGGCCACCAGTTCCTGTTCGGCTTCCGGGAAGTCGAACGGCGCGCGGTTGGTCTCCGCAATGCCCGCGCACGCGAACACGAAGAAGCCGATCGCCTGCGGGAAGATGTACCAGTGCGGGATGAAGCCGAAGCCGGTGCCGGCAAACCAGTAGCCGGCCTGCGACTCGACGATTTCCTTCAGCGACATCGAGTTGGCGAACATCACCACCGTCGCGAGCGACATGCCGTAGGCCAGCTCGTAGCTGATCATCTGCGCCGAGCTGCGGAGGCCGCCAAGCAACGAGTACTTCGAGTTGCTCGCCCAACCGGCGAGGACGATCCCGTAGACGCCCATCGAGGCGACGGCGAAGATCACCAGCACCGCGACGTTGACGTCCGAGACCTGCAGCGGCAGCTTCTCGGGAAGCCAGCCGAAGAGATCCGTCGGCGCGCCGAACGGCACCGGCGCGAATGCCAGGTACGCCGTGGCCACCGAAATGATCGGCGCGAGGCTGAACAGCAGCGCATCCGACGCCTTCGGCCGCAATTCTTCCTTGAAGAACAGCTTCACGATGTCGGCAATGGGCTGCAGCACGCCAGACGGTCCGACGAGGTACGGGCCGTAGCGCTGCTGCATCAGCGCGGAGACTTTCCGCTCGGCATAGACCATCACCGCGGCCATGATCTGCAGCCCCATGAACACCACGCCCACCACGCCGAGGTAGGCGATGGTCATGGGCTGAAGCAGGTAATCGATGAGCGCGCTCATAAGGTCTGTGTCATCTGCGTCATCCGCGGCCCTAGTGCGTCTCCACAGGCTTGTCCGCCGAAGCCTTGGCGAAGGCGGACGCGCGATACTCCGCCGGCGCGGGAATCTTGCCCTTGACGTAGGCCTCGAACTCCGGCCGGAAGAACTTGAGCGTGGTCAGTACCGGCGTCGCCGCCGCATCACCAAACGCGCACAGGGTCTTGCCGTTGATGTTGTTGGCCACGCTCTCGAGCAGCGCGATGTCCTTGTCGGTGCTCTGCCCCTGCGTCATGCGATGCAGCAGGCGATAGAGCCAGTCGGTGCCTTCGCGGCAGGGCGTGCACTTGCCGCACGACTCGTGGCGGTAGAAGTGGAGCAGGTTCTCGGCGAGCCACACCATGTCGGTGGTCTCGTCGAGCGCCATGATCGCCGCGGAGCCCAGCAGCGATCCCGCCTTCTGCACGTCGTCGAAGCTGGCCGGGATGTCGAGTTGATCCGGCAGCAGGATCGGCACCGATGAACCGCCGGGAATCACCGCCTTGAGCGTGTGGCCGTCGAGCGGGCCGCCGGCGTAGTCGTAAATCAATTCCTTGAGCGTGACCTTCATCGGCGCCTCGAAGACGCCGGGGCGCTTCACAGCGCCGCTCACGCAGAACAACTTCGGCCCGCCGTTCTTCTCCGGACCAAGCGCCGCGAACCACTCGGCGCCACGCGTCATCACCAGCGGCACGTTGCAGAGGGTCTCGACGTTGTTCACCGCCGTGGGGCAGCCCCAGGCGCCCTCGACCGCGGGGAATGGCGGCTTGAAGCGCGGCTGCGCGCGCTTGCCTTCGAGCGATTCGAGGAGCGCCGTTTCTTCGCCCGCCTCGTAAGCGCCGGCGCCGCGGTGCAGGTAGACCTCGCAGTCAAAGCCCGAACCGAGAATGTTCTTCCCCAGGAACCCGGCCTTGCGCGCGTCGTCGATCGCCTGCTGCATCTGCGGGAACAGGTGATAGAACTCGCCGCGGATGTAGATGTAGGCCGCCTTCGAGCCGATCGCGTAGCAGCCGATGAGGCAGCCCTCGACCAGCAGGTGAGGATTGCGCTCCATCAACAGGTGGTCCTTGAACGTGCCGGGCTCGCTCTCGTCGGCGTTGCAGACGATGAACTTCGGCTTCGGCGACTTCTTGTCGACGAACTGCCACTTGAGGCCGGTCGGGAAACCGGCGCCGCCGCGGCCGCGGAGGCCGGACTTCTTGACGTCGTCGATCACGGCGTCGGGCGTCATCGCCAGGGCTTTCTTCAGGCCTTCGTAGCCGGCCTGGTGCTTCAGGTAGTGATCGAGCGTATTGCCGCCGGGCGTGAACGCGAACTTGGTCAGCACCGGCTCGTAGTCCGGGTTCGCCTTGCACTTCACGGGCGTGGTCGTCTTGCCCTGGAAATCCTGGCGCTGCTCGACCTGCAGGTGACAGCCGTTGAGCGCCATGAGGCCGTCGGTCTTCATCTTGTCGACCAGGGCGCCGGTCGCTTCAGGCTTGAGGCACTCGTGCCAGTGCTCGTTGTTGACCATCATCACCGGCGCGCGGTCGCACGCACCGAGACATTCCATCGGCATGATCGTGAACATGCCGGTGGGATCGGTCTCACCGGGCTTGATGCCCAGCTTGTGTGACAACTCTTCCACCACGCGTTCGGCGCCGGCCAGCGCGCACGACAGCGTCGTGCACACCTGCAGCACGTACTTGCCCACCGGGTTGCGGTGGAACATCACGTAATAGGAGACGACGTCTTCCACCTCCGCCGTCGTGCAGCCGATCACTTCCGCGACGTGGCGGGTGACGTTGTTGGTGATGTAGCCCTGCTGCTCCTGCGCGAGGTAAAGCGCGTGCAACACGGCCGACTTGCGGTGCTCGGGCGCGTAGTGCGCGGCGAACGCCTCGAACTGCGCGCGCGTGGCGGCGCTGAACGAAAACTCGGGCCCCTCGGGCAACGTGACGCGCTGCGAACGGTGCCACTGCTCCGTCCCGTAGGGCATCGTGGGATGAAAACTCATCGATCCACGTCTCCCATCACCACGTCGAGCGAGCCAATCACCGCGATGACGTCCGCGATCATGCCCCCGACGATGAACTTGTGGAGCGCCTGGCAGGCCATCAGCCCGGGCGATCGCATGTGGACGCGCCACGGACGATTCGAGCCGTCCGACACCACGTAGCAGCCGTGCTCGCCGCGCGGGCCTTCCACCGGGACGTAGGCGTCGCCGGCCGGCACCTTGAAGCCCTGCGAGTAGATCAGGAAGTGCTGAATCAGCGCTTCCATCTCGGTGTAGACCTGGTCCTTGGGCGGCGGCACCACTTGCTTGTCGTCGCACGCCCAGGCCCCAACCGGCGAGATGCGATCGAGCGCCTGCTGGCAAATCTTCACGCTCTCCCGCATTTCCGCGACCCGCACGAGATACCGATCGTAGACGTCGCCGTTCGAGGCGCCGATCACGTCGAACTGGTAGGTGTCGTAACCGCAGTATGGAAACGCACGCCGGACGTCGTAGTCGCCGCCAGCGGCGCGCGCAATCGGGCCGTAGAGGCCCCACTTGCAGCAATCCTCGAACGAGATCACGCCGACGCCGCGCGTGCGATCGAGCCAGATCGGGTTCTTGGTGATCAGCGTCTCGTATTCATCGAGCTTGCCGGGCAGGCGATCGAGGAACGCCTTGACCGCTTCCTTGTAGCCGCGCGGGATGTCCTCGCGCAGGCCGCCGACGCGGATGTAGCTGGGGAAGAACCGGAAGCCGCCGAGCAGCTCGTTCAGGTTCATCAGGATTTCGCG
Organism: Vicinamibacterales bacterium; assembly: GCA_039934485.1. Classification (GTDB taxonomy): domain Bacteria; phylum Acidobacteriota; class Vicinamibacteria; order Vicinamibacterales; family UBA2999; genus 12-FULL-67-14b. The sequence continues at coordinate 184 of JBDTMB010000525.1, read as the reverse complement.
CTCGCGGAAGGCGTAGAGCATTCCGGTGATCGCGCCGATTTCCATGGCGTGCGTGCCGAACCACACCAGGTGGCTGCTGATGCGCTGCAGTTCGGCGATCAGGACGCGGATCCACTTCACCCGGTCCGGCATCTCCAGGCCGAGCAGCTGCTCCACCGCCAGCACGAACGCGAGGCTGTTGGAC
>JBDTMB010000524.1:0-4151 GCA_039934485.1 Vicinamibacterales bacterium | reverse complement strand
CGGGTCGCGGCGGCCGTGCGACATGAAGACGCGAAGGCCGCGGCGGTGCCGCAGACCGCTCACCCACGACGCTTCGTCGATGGGGGTGCCCGACAGCAGGATCAGGGCCGCGAGCGGCTGATCGGATTGAAACGCGACCTCGGCCGACACCATCGCGCCTTGTGAGAAGCCGCCGAGAATCACCGGGCCAGCGATTTCACCGAGCAGGTTCTCCACCAGTTGCGCGGCGGTCTTGATGCCGGGGGGCTGTTGCGTCGACGGGTCCGTGTTCAGGTCCAGGTTCCACCACCCTCGCCCGTTCGTCAGGCCTCCCACGCTGGGGCCCTTGGGGAAGATCAGCCGCGCTTCCGGAGGGAAGGTGACAGTCTTGAGGAACGGCGCCCAGTCTTCGGCGGTGGCGCCGTAGCCGTGCAACAGGACGACGGTGGGCGGCCCGTTGCCGCCGCGGACAATCGTATCGAGCGGATGATCGCGGAATCGCAGCAGGACCGCCGCGGACACGCCCAGCGTGACGAGGATGGCGGCCGCCGCCAGCAGGCGCTTGGGCAAACCTGAAGGTTTGCCCCCACCAGCGCTAGATTCGGTCGAAGTTCTTTTCAATTTCCCGCCTGGTGATGCGCAGCATGACGGGCCGCCCATGTGGGCAGACGGTGGAATACGCCGTGGCCCGCAACTCGTCGAGGATGTGGTGCATCTTCTCGAGCGTGAGCGGATAGTTGGCCTTCACCGCGGCGTGACACGCCGTGGTCGCGGCGATCTGCTTGAGCGCATCCTCGATCCGCAGTCCGCGATCGAGGCCTTCGAGATCTTCCGCCAGCGCCCGCAGCGCGGCGTCGCATTCATCGGCTGGCAGCAACGCCGGCACCGCGGTGACGTTGACGCTGTCGCCACCGAACTCCTCGACCTCAAAACCAAAGCGCTTGAGCGCCTCGGCGCGGGCGATGAGCGCCAGCCGCTCCGCCGCCGGCAGCTCCATGATCATCGGCACCAGCAAGCGCTGGCTTTCGAGCGGCTGGTCCACCAGCCGCTGCATGATCCGCTCGAACAGCACGCGCTCGTGCGCCACGTGCTGATCGATCACGCAGATCCCCTCGTCGTCCATCGCGATGATGAAGGTGTCTCTGAATTGCCCCAAGGGAATCATCGGGCGGACACCCGTTCCGGAGGATGGTTCCGCACGATCGTTCCGCACGTTCGTTCCGGACGGTGGTTCCTCACGATCGTGCGGAACATACGTGGGAACCGCGGTTGGAACGGTCGTGGGAACGGCAGACCAACGCGACGGGTAGAATCCGCCGCTTAAAGCCCCAGGTATCGAGCCCTGCATCGGGCGGCCCGGCATGATGTCCGAGTGGTGCAACGTCAGCTCGGGCGCGGGGCCTGTGCCGAGCGCGTCGCCGACGGCGTGCCGCACGATCTGGTGGATCATCGACTGGTCGCGGAAGCGGACCTCGGCCTTGGTCGGATGCACGTTGACGTCAATCCGGTCCGGCGGGATTTCCAGGAAGAGGTGGACCTCCGGGCTCCGCTCCTTGTTCGTCGCCACGCTGTAGGCGTCGATGATCGCGTGCGCGATCGTCTTGTCCTTGACGATACGCCGGTTGACGAACACATGCTGCGACCCGCGCGTCGGTCCCTGCTCAGCCAGGGCCGCGATGAAGCCATGCAGCCGGACCCCCATCGAGTCGCGATCGAGGTATACCAGGTCCTGCCGGTCGCCATAGATCTGATACAGGCGGTCGGCGAGACTGGCGACCGGTGGCACCGCCAGGACCTTCCGGCCGGCGTTGGTGAGCGTGAAGCCAACCTCGGGATAACAGAGCGCCAGCTGCGTCACGAACCGCGACACCTGGCCGGCCTCGGCCGCGTCGGACTTCAGGAATTTCCTGCGCGCCGGCAGGTTGTAGAAGACGTCGGCGACCTCGATCAGCGTGCCCTCGGGGCCGCCGGCCTCGACCACCGACTCGATGATGCCGCCGTTGACGCGAATCTCGGTGCCGCTCGGGCTGCCCTTGGCGCGGGTGCGCAGGCGGAAATGCGAGACCGAGGCGATCGACGGCAGGGCCTCGCCGCGAAATCCCAGCGTGATGATGGCGCCGAGGTCGTCGGCACGCTTGATCTTGCTGGTGGCATGCCGCTCGAGGCACAGCCGCGCGTCATCCGGCTCCATCCCGTCGCCATCGTCCTCCACGCGGATCAGCTTCTTGCCGCCGTATTCGATGGTGATGACGATGCGCGTGGCGTGCGCATCGATGGCGTTTTCGATCAGCTCCTTGACGACAGAGGCGGGACGCTCGACGACCTCACCAGCCGCAATCTGGTTGGCAAGGTCGTCTGGAAGCTTGGTAATCCGGCCCATGCAGGGTGTGTCTGTGGCCCTTGTATCTGTGTTTATCTGTGGCCTTAATCGCCGACTTTGACGCTGAGCGCGGCCTGCGCCGCGGCCAGTCGCGCCACGGGCACGCGGTACGGCGAGCAGCTTACGTAGTCGAGCCCCACCTTGTGGAAGAAATGCACCGACGCGGGGTCGCCGCCGTGCTCGCCGCAAATGCCCAGTTTGAGGTCCGCACGGGAGGCGCGGCCCTTCTTTACCGCGATTTCCACGAGCTGGCCGGTGCCCGCCCCGTCGAAGGTCGCAAATGGATCCTTCTCGAGGATCTTCTTCTCCTGGTAGACGCGCAGGAACTTGCCGACGTCGTCTCTCGAGAAGCCGAAGCACATTTGCGTAAGGTCGTTGGTGCCGAACGAGAAGAACTGCGCGTCCTTGGCGATCTCGTCGGCGGTGAGGGCGCCGCGCGGCACTTCGATCATCGTGCCGACGAGGTACTTGATCTTGATGCCCTGCTCCTTGAGCACGTCGGCGGCGACGCGATCGACCACGAGTTTCTGATCGCGGAACTCGCGCACGTCACCGACCAGCGGGATCATGATCTCGGGAACAACCTTCAGCCCTTCCTTGTTCAGCTTGCAGGCCGCTTCCATGATGGCGCGCGTCTGCATCTCGGTGATCTCGGGATAGGTGATGCCGAGGCGCACGCCGCGATGGCCGAGCATCGGGTTGAACTCGTGGAGCTGTTCGACGCGGGCCAGCAGCTTCTTCTTCTCCGCCAACGCGGCGCCCTTGACGCCCTTGCATTCCATCACGGCCACTTCCACCATGAGGTCTTCGCGCTTGGGCAGGAACTCGTGGAGCGGCGGATCGATGGTGCGGATCGTCACCGGCTCGCCCTTCATGCCCTTGAACACGCCGTAGAAATCCTCGCGCTGCAGCGGCAGCAGCTCGTTGACCGCGGCGCGCCGATCGGCCTCGTTGTCGGCGAGAATCATCCGCTGCACGATCGGGATGCGGCCTTCGCCGAAGAACATGTGTTCCGTGCGGCAGAGCCCGATGCCCCGGGCGCCAAACGCGTAGGCGAGTTCAGCCTGATCCGGCTGGTCCGCGTTCGCGCGCACGCCGAGACGGCGCACCTTGTCGGTCCATCCGAGCAGCGTGTTGAAGCGCTGGTAGATTGGCGAGTCGGCGGGCTTCATCTTGCCCGCCACGACCTGCAGGATTTCGCTGGGCTGCGAAGCGACTTTCGCCAGCTTCACCTCGCCGGTGAGGCCGTCGAAGGCCACGTAATCGCCTTCCTTGACCGTCTTGCCCTTGACGGTGAACGTCTTGGCATGCTCGTCGATCGCCAGCTCGCCGGCGCCGACGATGGAGGGCTTGCCCATCTGCCGGCCCACCACCGCGGCGTGCGAGGTCATGCCGCCGGTGGCGGTGAGAATGCCCTGCGACACCCACATGCCGTGAATGTCGTCGGGAGCCGTCTCGCGCCGGACCAGGATCACCGCTTCGCCCTTGTCGGACCATTCCACCGCCCGCTCCGACGTGAACACCGCCTTGCCGCACGCCGCACCCGGCGAGGCCGGCAACCCGCGCGTCACGGTTTCCAGGCTCTTCCACTCCTTCGGATCGAACCCGGGTGCCAGCAACTGCGACAGCGCTTCGGGATCGACAAGCAGGATGCCCTCTTTCGGCGTGACCAGCTTCTCCTTGACCAGATCGGTGGCGATCACGACGGCGGCGTAGCCGGTGCGCTTGCCGCTGCGCGTCTGCAGCATGTAGAGCTTCTCGTCCTGGATGGTGAACTCGAAGTCCTGGATGT
>JBDTMB010000523.1:0-4162 GCA_039934485.1 Vicinamibacterales bacterium | reverse complement strand
GTCGAATGGTACCGCTACGGGGATTCGAACCCCGGTGTCCAGACTGAGAATCTGGCGTCCTGACCCCTAGACGATAGCGGCACTAGGGACTACGAACCTCCAATTGTAAGTGACTGCGCCCTCGAGGGCAACCCTGCGACTCGCTGGCTCGCGCGGGTCGAGGCCTCCGGGTGCGATAATAGGCGGATGCGTCGCCTCGGCCTTATCGTTCCCGCACTCTTCCTGGCGTCGGCACTGGCGTGCGGCGGCGGCTCATCGGCTCCGGCTACGCCTGCCGCGCCGGCCGCGCCGGTGGTCGATCCGGCCACGGCGGGCTCGATCACGGCCTCGGTGGCATTCGAAGGCGCGCCGCCTCCGGTGGAAATGGTCCGGTTGGATGCCGACAGCAAGTGCGTCGCCGCGAATGGGGCGTCGGAACGCCCCGCCGAGTCGATTCTGCTTGGGCCGCCGCTCAACTCCGATAAGCCACTGCCGGCGTTGCAGAACGTGTTCGTCTACGTGAAGGACGGCCTCGGCAACCTGAAATTTCCGGTCCCCTCCGAACCGGTGGTGCTCGATCAGCAGAAGTGCCGCTACACGCCGCGCGTGCTCGGCATCCGCGTCGGACAACCGTTGACGGTGCGCAACAGCGATCCGCTGCTGCATAACGTGCGTTCCGACGGCAAGATCAACACGCCTTTTAACATGGGCGAGCCGCTGCAGGGCGTGAGTTTCGATCGCACCTTCACCACCAGCGAAGTGATGGTGCCGTTCAAGTGCGACGTGCACGCATGGATGAACGCGTGGGTGGGCGTGCTCGATCATCCGTTCTTCGGCACGACCAGCGTGAACGGACAGGTTTCACTCAGCGGGCTGCCGCCGGGGACCTACACGATCGAAGCGTGGCACGAGACGCTCGGCACCAAGACCGCCACCGTCACGATCGCGGCGAAGGAATCCAAGGATGTCAGTTTCACCTTCGCACGCTGAGCCGCTGATCGGCGCGCCGGCGAAGGCGCGGGAGTTTACGCGGGGCGGGGACTTCACCACCCTCACCAAGCCGCGCCTCAACTTCCTCGTCCTGCTGACGACGCTTGCGGCGTATTCGCTCGGCTCGGACGAACACTCGCCGCTGAGGTTGCTGTTCCACACCCTCGTCGGCACGGCGCTGGTGGCCGGCGGCGCCTCCGCGCTCAACCAGGTGTGGGAACGCGAAACCGATCGGCTGATGCGGCGCACCAGGCTCCGTCCGGTGGCCGCCTTGCGCCTGACCCCGCGGGAGGCGCAAGCCTTCGGCCTGGCGCTGACCCTCGGCGGCGTCGCCGAGCTGTGGTTCTTCGTGAACCCGATCACCTCCCTCGTCGCTGCGTTCACGGCGGCCAGCTACGTGCTGCTATACACGCCGATGAAGACCCGCTCGTCGCTCTCGACCATCGTCGGCGCGCTGCCGGGCGCGCTGCCGGCGGTGATCGGCTGGGCCGCCGCCACCAACACGCTGTCGATCGAAGCGTGGGTGCTGTTTGCGATCGTGTTCATGTGGCAGATGCCGCACTTCCTGGCCATCGCCTGGATGTACCGCGATGACTACGCGGCGGCGGGCATCCGCCTGCTGCCGGTAATCGAACCCGACGGCCGTTCCACCGGACGCCAGGCGGTGCTCTACACCGCGGCCCTGGTTCCCGTCAGCCTGATGCCGACGCTCGTCGGCCTGGCCTCGCCGTGGTACTTGATGGGCGCGATCACGCTTGGCGCGGTGCTGATGCTCTTCAGCGTGGAGTTTTCGTCGACGCGGTCGATCGACGCCGCCCGGCGGCTGTTCTTCGGCTCGATCCTTTACCTGCCGCTACTCTGGACCATCCTTGTGCTCGACCATCGCCTCCACTAACGTGAACGCACTCGAGGTCAGCGGCCTCCGCCATCGTCTCGGGGTGCACGACGCGCTCAGCGGGGTGAGTTTTTCCGTGGCCCCGGGTGACGTCTTCGCCGTGCTCGGCGCCAAGGGCTCGGGCAAGTCTACGCTCTTCAGCATCATCGCCACACTCTCCGCGCCCACCGAGGGCAACGTCGAGATCTTCGGGATCGATGTGGTCAAGAAGCCGCGAGTGGCACGATGGAAGATCGGCGTGATGTTCCCGTCGCCGTCGCTCGATCCCCTGCTGTCGGTGTACGAGAACCTCCGCCACCATGGGTATCTCTACGGCCTCACCGGCGCGGCGCTGGCGCGCGGCATCGAACGCTCGCTCGAACGCCTGGCGCTGATGCCCCAGGCCTCGGTGCGGGTGAGCGCGCTGGCCCCCGGCGCAAAACGCCGAGTGGAACTCGCCAAGGCCATCCTGCCGGAGCCGCAATTGCTCGTGCTGGACGAGCCCGGCAGCGGACTCGAACCGGCTGCGGGCCGCGAGCTGGTGCTCGACCTCAAGCGGCTGCGCGATGACGCCGGCACCACGGTGGTGTTCACGACCGCGGCCACCAACGAAGCCGTGCTGGCCGATCGCGTCGGCATCCTGCAAAAGGGACTCCTGATCGCCATCGGCAAGACGGCGGATCTCACCGAACCCATCGGACGGCTCGAATCGTGATGCTCGCGATCGACTCGCTCTGGGTTCGCGAGCTGCTGCGCTTCCTGCGGCGGCCCAATTGCTCGCTGAGCGCGCTGGCGCTGCCGGCAATCCTCTTCCTGGGATCGGATTCGCTGCGCCCGGCGTCGTACGTTCTGGTGGCGTCGTTTACGCTGATCCTCGCAACCCTGGCGGCGGTGGACGACCCAGCCGACCAATTCCTGCAGGGCGTCCACACCTCGCCGGCGCCCCGCATCTCGATTGTCCTGGCCAAGGCCCTGGCCGGCGTCACCCTGGCGGTGCTCAACGGGTTAGTCCTGGGCGCGCTCCACCTCCTATGACCGTCCACGATCTCCCGACACTCAACGCCACCTTGAACGCCATTTCCGCGGTGTTGCTCTCGGTTGGCTACGTCTTCATCCGCCTCGGGCAGCGCCAGAACCACAAGCGGAGCATGTTGTCGGCGCTGGTGGTCTCGGCGTTGTTTCTGACCTCGTATGTGGTCTACCATGCGCAGGTCGGATCGGTCCCCTTCACGGGTGCGGGACCGGTGCGCGCCGTGTATTTCACGATTCTGATCACCCACGTGATCCTGGCGATCGCGATCGTCCCCCTGGTGATCGTCACGGCGTCTCGGGCACTCTCGGCCAGGTACGACAAGCATCGCCTGATTGCGCGATGGACGCTGCCGCTCTGGCTGTACGTCTCCGTCACCGGCGTGGTCGTTTACCTGATGCTGTATCGGATGTAGCTCGAACCGGCACACATGAACTTTTTGGCTTCGCTCGGATCGCACAGGGCACGCCGCGCTGCGACGCTGGCCGTGGTCGCGGTCCTGCTCGTGGCCGCGCCGCTGCCGGCGCAGCCCAGGCGCGACGGCGCCGCCAACGGCGGGCTGAGCGTCGTTGAGCGCGCGGAGTGGTCGCTGACGCGGCCGTCGCCGCTGGTCACGGTCAACGTGCGAATGGTGATGGGCTACCTCGTGCTGGTGCCCGCCACCACCTTGTTCCTGCTCTACCTCTTTCGCCCGCGGCCTTACGTGATGGCTTGGGTGGTGTCCTGGCTGGCGTCGAGCGGCATGGCGTTTTCCCTCAGCTTGGGCAACCAGGACGTCGCTGTGGGCGTTCCCGCCGACACGCTCACGCAAATGGCGGCGGGTCGCACCAGCGTGCTCGCGTGGTCGGTGACGGCGCTGGTGTTCGGCTTTGCGCATCGGGCGAGCGCGCAATGGTTTCGCGCACCGTTCGTGATGCCGCGATGGACCTGGTGGGTCGCCGGCGGCGCGATGGTGTGGCTGGGGCTCTCGACCTGGTCGGCGCATCCCGGCGCCGCGTTCGCCCCGGCCTTTGTCCTGCTGTCACTCTGGCAGGCCAAGGGCGCGATCGTCTACATCCAGAAAGCCCGCCTCCATCGATTCAGCGGCGCGCTGTTCACCGGCGTCGGCCTCCTCGCCATTGTCCTCGGCAACGGCAGCGCGGCGGCCCTGGCGGCGGCGACCGGAGGCATCACACCGGTCGCGACGGGCCTGGCTTATCTCAACGTCGCGTGGGTCGGCCTCATGGTGCTCGGCATGCACCTCCTGGTGTTCGAGGACGTGATTGCCGACCTGCGATCGGCCAACGTGG
>JBDTMB010000522.1:0-4166 GCA_039934485.1 Vicinamibacterales bacterium | reverse complement strand
GCCGGCAATGAGTCCCGGGTAACGACAACCGTTCCGGGCGGGATCTCGCGATTCCACCAGACCGGACGAGGACGACCTCGCTGATTCGACTCGCGCCGCCGGCGGGGCCCCGCGTGGTGGCGGCGTCTGCGCCGTTGACGCAACACACCGGCGCGGCGGGTGTGATGCATGTCGACCTCGAGGGCGCCGACAACCGCCAGGCCGGTGCGGAGGTCACGATTCGCGACGGCGCCGCGATTGTCGGCTCGGCGTCGGTCCCCAGTGGGGTTCGGCGGATCGATATCCCCTGGTGGCCGATCGCCGAAGGCCCGCGGCTACTTAGCGTGACGGCGGCCGATGCTGTGGACGTGGCCGTGAATGTGTCCGCCGACCGCGTGCCCGTCCTCGTCTTCGAACCGCGGCCATCGTGGACCAGTGCGTTTGTCCGGCGAGCACTCGAGGACGACCCGCGGCTGGACGTGGACAGCCGGGTCCGGCGGGGACCGACGATCGCGTCAGCGCCCGACCGGCGGTCCCTCGATCGCGCCGCCCTGGTGGTGGTCGGCGCTCCCGACGCGCTGACCTCGAGTGACGTCGCGCTACTCAATCAATACGTGCGCGTGCGCGGCGGAACGCTGGTCCTGCTTCCCGATCGCGCGCCCAGCGGTCCCGGTGCCGCGCTCTTGGCGGGCACGTGGCGTGAGCAACTGCGCTCGACACCAGAAGCTGTTGGTCCGCTGCAGGCCAGCGAGCGGCTCATCGGCGATCCGGCCAGGCAACTCGACACGGTCCTCGGCGGGTCGAACCAGGCGCCCGAATTGCTCATGACGCCCACCGGTACAGGCCGCACGCTGATTTCTGGCGCGATGGACGCGTGGCGGTACCGCGCGCAAGACGACGCCGCTTTCGATCGCTTCTGGCGATCGATTGCCGCGGACGCGGGCCGCCATAGCGCATCGATGACCATCGAGCTGTCGGCGCCGGTAGCCACCCCCGCCGAGCGCATCCACCTCGTCGTGCGGTGGCGATCGATGGACCCTCCGGCGACGGCGACGGTCCGCGCCGTGGCCCGTTGTGGCAGCGACGACGTGCGTCCAATTCGACTCTGGCCCACCGGCGAGCCTGGCGCGTTCTCCGGATCGCTGGCCGCGGGCGCGCCGGGGACGTGCGTGATCGAGGCCGCGAGCGACGACGGCCCCTCGGCAAGCGCGGCCGTGATCGTCGCCAGGCAACTGCATCGCGGCGCCGTCGCGACGCTGGCGGATGTCGATCGGCTGGTGAAGTCCACCGGTGGCAACAGCGTGACAGCGGAAGAGGCTGGCCAGCTCGCCAGGTCCTTGACCACGGCGATCCTGCCGCGTCCCCTTCCCACCACCGTTCGTCCCATGCAATCGCCGTGGTGGATGTTGCCGTTTGCGGCCGCTCTCGGCGGCGAATGGTGGCTGCGTCGTCGCAACGGTCTGAGATAGAGTAATTACCCGTAGCCTGCAGACACCGTCGCCTGTAGCCCCCGCAGCCTGCAGCCCGAAGTCCGTAGCCTTCAAGGATCAGTAAATGGCTTACTCGAAAGACGAAATCAAGCAGGTCACCGACAGGGTGCTGAACATGTGCAAGGCCGACGCCGTGGAGGTGCGATTCTCCGGCGGCGAGCGGTCGGCGACGCGCTTTGCGAACTCGAGCATCACCGCGAACCTGATCGAACACGACCAGGAAGTGCAGATCACCGTCCGCTACGGCAACAAGACGGCGAATTCCACCACCCACCAGTTCGATGACGAGACGCTCAAGCGCACCATCGACGGCGTGCAGGCGCTGGCCAAGCGCAAGCCCGACAACCCGGAGCTGATGCCGCTGGTCAAGCCGCCGCAGACCTACCAGGAGTTCGACGCCGCGTTGCCGTCGGCCGTGAACTTCGGACCGGCGGAGCGCGCGAAGATGGTCAAGACCTGCACCGACATCTGTGAGCAGCGCGGCGTCCTTGCCGCCGGCTTCATCCCCAAGTTCGACTGGGTCGACGCGAGCGCCAATTCCGAGGGCCTCTTCACCTACTTCCACTACGCCGATGCGAGCTTCATCCTGACCTGCCGCACGCCGGACCAGACCGGATCGGGCTGGGCGGGCACGACCGGCGTGAAGGACATGAAGAACATCGACGCCGAGTTCCTGACCAACGTCGCCGCCGACAAGGCCCTCAAGTCCCGCAAGCCGCGCGCGATCGAGCCCGGCAACTACACCGTGATCCTCGAACCGCGGCCCGCCGCCCGGTACCTGTCGCTGATGCTCGGCTCGCTCAATGCCCGCGGCGCGGAAGAAGGCCGCAGCTTCATGAGCGGCAAGCAGCGCGGCGAAACCCGGTTGGGCGAGAAGGTCTTCGGCGACAACTTCACGCTGCGCAGCGACATCGGCAACCAGGTCCTGCGGCAGTCGCCGATTGGCCAGGACGGCCTGCCGGCCAGGTCCGTGACCTGGATCGAGAAGGGCGTGGTCAAGAACCTCTTCTACGATCGCTACTGGGCGCAGCGGCAGAAGAAGGAAGCCACCGGCACCACCCCCAATATGAGCCTGGTGATGGAGGGCGGTACCGCGACCATGGACGAAATGATCAAGTCCACCAAGCGCGGCCTGCTGGTGACCTTCTTCTGGTACATCCGGCCCGTCGACAACATGACGCTGCTCAATACCGGCATGACGCGCGATGGGTTGTTCCTGATCGAGAACGGCGAAATCGTGGCGCCGGTCCAGAACTTCCGCTGGAACGAATCGCCGGCGGTGAGCTTCAACAACATCTCCATGCTGGGCAAGCCCATCCCGATGCACACGGGCGAGGCCTACGACAACCCGGGCACAGCACTGGTGCCGCCGATGAAGCTCGAAGATTTCACCATGACGTCGATTTCCCCGGCGGTCTAGTTTCTTTGGAGGGCGATGGCTTTAGCCGTCGCCGGAGTGAAACATGAAAAGACGCGAATTCGTCCGCACCCTCAGCGCCACCGGCGTCGCCCTTTACGCCAGCGACCTCGTGGGCGATCTGCTCGCGCAGTCGCCAAAGGCGCGGGTCATGGACTCCAGGTTCAAGGGCATGTCCGACGTGGCGCTGTCGGAGGCCAAGCGGCTCGGCTGCAGCTACGCCGACATCCGCTTCACCCGCAACATCAACGACAGCGTCGCCGTCCGCGATCGCATCGTCACCGACTCGTTCGGCTTTGGCGCCGGCGGCCACGAGGAAAGCGCCGGTTTCGGCGTCCGCGTGATTCACAGCGGCGTCTGGGGATTTGCCAGCAGCCCGTTCGTGACCGAGGCCGAGATCCGGAAGATTACCGCGCAGGCCACGGAGGTGGCCAAGGCCAGCGCCGTGAGCAAGCGCTTCGAAGTCAAGCTGTCGCCGGTGGACGCCTACCAGGACTATTGGGCGGTGCCGGTCAGGCAGAAGCCGGACGACGTGTCGCTGGACGACAAGATTGCGTTCCTCATGAAGATCAACGAGGTGGCGCTGAAGGTCCCGAACATCATCCGCGTGCAGTCGAGCATGGCGTTCGACTACGAGTGGAAGTATCTCGCCACCTCCGAAGGCTCTTACATCGAGCAGGAAATCTATCGCACCTTGCCCGGCTTCACCGTCACCGCGCTCAAGGACGGCAAGGCCAAGCAGCGCTCCTTCGCAGTGGCGCCGAAGTCCGCCGGCTACGAGGTGGTGCTCGAGGCCAGGATGCCGGAGAACGTCGAGCGCATTTGCGCCGAGGCCGTGGAGCATTGCACCGCGCCGCCCGTCGGCGTCGGCCTCAAGGACCTGGTGATGACGCCCGCGCACGCGATGCTCACGATCCACGAAATCGTCGCGCACCCGACCGAGCTCGATCGGATTGTCGGCTACGAGGCCAACTACGCCGGCACGAGCTTCGTCAAGCTCGGCGACATCGGCAAGCTGAAGATGGGCTCGAAGTGGTTCAACGTGACCTGCGATCGCACGATGCCGGGCGGCATGTGCACGGTGGGGTACGACGACGACGGCGTGAAGTCGCAGTCGTGGCCGATCATTCGCGAAGGCATTCTCGTGGATTTGCAGACCAACCGCGAGACGGCGCACTACATCGGCCAGAACTTCTCGCGCGGCTGCACCTTCGCGACGTCCTGGCGCAACTACCCGTTCCTGCGCATGCCCAACGTCCACGTCGAGCCGGGTCCGCCGG
>JBDTMB010000521.1:0-4170 GCA_039934485.1 Vicinamibacterales bacterium | reverse complement strand
GTTGGTGGTGCCTTCGTAGATCTGGCCGATCTTGGCGTCGCGGTACAACTTCTCAACCGGGTAGTCCTTGACGAAGCCGTAGCCGCCATACAGGTTGATCGCCATCGACGCCACGCGCTCCGCCACCTCCGACGAGAACACCTTGCACATCGCGGCTTCGGTCAGGAAGGGCAGGCCGGCGTCGCGCAGGCGGGCGCAGTTGTAGACCAGGAGCCGTGTCGCCTCGACGTCGAGGGCCATGCGCGCCAGCTGGAACTGCACGCCCTGGAAATCCGCGATCGCCTTGCCGAACTGCTTGCGTTCCTTGAGGTATTTCACGGTGTGGTCGAGCGCGCCCTGCGCAAGCCCGAGCATCTGCGCGCCGATGCCGATGCGGCCTTCGTTCAGGGTCTCGATCGCCACCTTGTAGCCCTTGCCGACTTCGCCCAGGATCTGCGACTTCGGCACGACGCAGTCTTCGAACAGCAGTTCGCACGTGCTGCTGGCGCGGATGCCCAGCTTGTCTTCCTTCTTGCCGACGGCAAATCCCTTGGCGCCGCGCTCGACGATGAACGCCGTGATGCCGCGGTAGCCCGCCTCGGGATTGATGTTGGCGAAGACAATAAAGAGGTCGGCTTCGTTGCCGTTGGTGATCCACAGCTTGCGGCCGGTGATGGCGTAGCCGTCGCCCGACTCGACGGCGCGGGTCGAAAGCGCGAAGGCATCGCTGCCCGAACCGGCTTCCGACAGGCAATACGCGCCCACCGTGTTGGTGGCCAGCCTGGGCAGGTAGCGCCGCTTGAGGTCTTCGGATCCCCACTTGAGTACGGCGTTGATGATCAGCGTGTTTTGCACGTCCACCAGGACGCCCACGGACGGGTCGACGCGGGAGAGGGCTTCGATGGCGAGCACGGAGTGGAAGAACGACGCGCCGGCGCCGCCGTAGCTCTCCGGCACCTCGACCCCCATCATCCCCATCTCGAAGAGCTTCGTGATGAGCCCGGGCGCCATCTTCGCGTGCTCGTCCATTTCCCTCACGAGCGGGCGAACTTCCTTGTCCGCAAACTCATACACGCTGTCGCGGAAGAGCACTTCGTCTTCGGCCAGCCGGGTCAGGGCCGGGGTGGCGCTGGTCGTCGAACTCATAGGAAATGGCCTCGAACTGAAGAAAAATAAAGGCTAGTTACCCGCGGGAAACGTCAATATTATCATCGAGATGACGGGCATGCGCATCACGGCTCCTCGCGCCATCATTACCCTGGTCGTCGGCCTGGCGCTGGCGGTCGCCCTGGCCGCGCAGGAACGCCCCGCGCCCGCCACCCCGCCACCCGCTGCACAGGCGCCCGCCCAGCCGCCCGCCAATCCCGACCAGCCGGTGTTCCGCACCGGCATCAACACCGTCCGCGTCGACGTCATCGTCTCCGACAAGCAGGGCAACCCCGTGTCGGACCTGAAGCAAGCGGATTTCGAGGTGTTCGAGGACGGCAAGCCGCAGAAAGTCGACACCTTCCGGCTGGTGAACATCGACGCGGTCGTGGCCCCCAGCTATACCCAGCACGGCATCCGCACCCGCAACGACGAGGAGACGGCGGCCGCCGACGAGAACGCGCGGATCTTCGTCTTCTTTCTCGACGACTATCACGTCAAGCGCGACTCCAGCATGGGCATCCGCAAGACCCTGACGGAGTTCATCGCCAACCAGCTGTCGCCGAACGACCTGATTGGCGTGATGTATCCGCTCACGCCGATCGACGCGGTTGTGCTGACGCGCAATCACCAGGGCGTCATCAACACGATCGAAAAGTTCATGGGCCGGAAATACGACTACCAGCCCATGAACGACCTCGAGGCGGGGTACATCTACAAGTTGACTCCCGACCAGGTGGAGTTGATCCGGCGCGGCGTGACGCTGTCGGCGCTTCGCGGCATCAGCGTCAAGCTGGGCTCGCTGCGCGAGGGGCGCAAGTCGCTCCTCCTGTTGAGCGAGGGGTTCTCGTCGCTCCTGCCGCCGCAGCTGCGCAGCAACCAGCCGGCCGGATACTCCGGCGTCGGCGACCTCACCCGCGATCCGTTCGCCGCCGATAACAACACCTTGGAGGATCGGGCGAGATTCTCGGCAGACATGGACCTGCAGAACGACTTGCGGGACGTCTTCGATACCGCCAACCGCAACAACACCGCGATTTACTCGATCGACCCGCGCGGGCTGGCCATTGGCGACTTCGACATCACCGCCAACATCTCCATGCAGACCAGCCAGCAGCAGTTGAACAGCAGCATGGACACGCTGCGCGTGCTCTCCGAAAACACCGACGGACGCGCCATCGTCAATCGCAACGATATCGGTCCGGCGATGAAGCAGATTATCCGCGATGCCAGCGCCTATTACCTGGTGGGCTACACCTCGAATCCGGCGCCGACCGACGGCAAGTTTCACGAGATCAAGGTGAAGGTGAAGCGGCCGGGCGTGCAGGTGCGCTCACGCAAGGGCTACTGGGCCTACACCGAAGCCGACGTGGCGCGCGCCACCGCGGGGCCGAAGGCGGCGCCGCCCAATGCCGTGGGCAAGGCGTTGGCCGCCATCACGCCGATGAACAACCACCGGTTGGTGCGCACGTGGATTGGCACCAGCCGCGGCGCCAATGGCCTGACGAAGGTGACGTTCCTGTGGGAGCCGCTGCCGGCGTCGCCCGGCGTGCGCCGCGACGAGGCGAGGCGGGTGACGCTGCTCGCCAGTTCCGGCGGCCAATTGATTTATCGCGCGAAGGTGCCGGCGGACCTGGCGGGAATCGGCGCCGGGGCGGCGACGAGCTTCGACGTCAAGCCCGGCAAGCTCGATCTGAAGATCACCATCGAGGGTGATGGCACGGGCACGCTCGACAGCGAGGAACGCGAACTCGCCATTCCCGACCTGTCGGCGCCCGAGGTCCTGTTCTCGACGCCGCGCGTCTGGTTCGCGCGCAACGCCCGCGAATTCCAGGTCCTCGCGGCGGATACCAAGACCGCGCCAACCGCGCTCCGGGAATTCCGCCGCACCGATCGGCTGCTGCTGCGCTTCGACGCCTTCGTGCCGGCCGACTCGCCGCTGACTGCCACCGCCCGGCTCCTGAACCAGGAGGGCACGAAGATGAGTGACGTGACCGTCGCCGCGCCCACCGAGGCGGGCCAGCCCTACACGCTCGATCTGCCGCTCGCCAACCTGGCCGCCGGGCAATACCTGATCGAGTTGACCGCCAAGACCGAAGGCCACGAACCCGTCACCGAGCTCGTGGCCTTTCGGGTCACGCAGTAGCAATGTCGCGACGGCGAAAGCCGTCGCTTGCCAGGCCGTCGCATTCCATACGTGGAGGGCGAGGGCTTCAGCCCTCGCCTCTAGGCGTACATCCCGCGCATTTTCGTGACCGTCGCGACGCGGCCGATGGCGACGATGTAGGCGGCCGTGCGCATGTCGACCTTGTACTTCTGCGCCGTCTCGAGCACCGCGTGATACGCCTGCATCATCTTGGCCTCGAGCCGCTCGTTCACTTCCTTCTCCGTCCAGAAGTAGCCGTGCCGATCCTGCACCCACTCGAAGTAGGACACCGTGACGCCGCCGGCGTTGGCGAGGATATCGGGCACCACGAAGACGCCGCGGTCGTGCAGGAGCTTGTTCGCCTCCGGCGTCGTGGGGCCGTTGGCGCCCTCGACGATCAGCTTGGCCTTGATGCCACCCGCGTTGTCGGCGGTGATTTGGTTTTCGAGGGCGGCCGGAATCAGGATGTCGACGTCGAGCTTGAAGACATCGGCGGGGCCCAGTGAATCGGCGCCGGCAAAGCCGTGAACGGTCTTGTGTTCGGCCACGTGGGCGACCAGCTTGGCAAGGTCCAGGCCCTTGTCGTTGTAGACGCCGCCTTTCCAGTCGGTGACGCCGATGATCTTGGCGCCTTCCCGCGCCATCAGCTCCGAGGCGATGGAGCCGACGTTGCCAAAGCCCTGCACGGCCACGCGCGAGCCCTTCAGTTCGAACCCCAGGTGCTTGGCCGACTCGCGCGCGACGATCATCACGCCGCGTCCGGTCGCTTCACGGCGGCCGAGCGACCCGCCCATCTCAACCGGCTTGCCGGTGACGACGGCCGTCGAGGTGTGCCCGACGTGCATCGAGTAGGTGTCCGAGACCCACGCCATGACCTGTTCGTTGGTGTTGACGTCGGG
>JBDTMB010000520.1:0-4193 GCA_039934485.1 Vicinamibacterales bacterium | reverse complement strand
TGTCGCGTGGGCGCGACGAGATGAAGGCGATGGCGGTCACCGACCCGCTGACGCGCTGCAACAACCGCCGTTTCCTCGAGGAGATTACCGGGCACGAGCTGCAGGCGCACCTGCGCTACAACCTGCCGCTGTCGCTGCTCTACGTCGACATCGATCACTTCAAGGCGATCAACGACACGCGCGGCCATCACACCGGCGATGTGGTGCTGCAAACGCTCGGGGCGATTCTGCGCGCGCGGACGCGCCAGGCCGACTACGTCTTCCGGTGGGGTGGCGACGAGTTCCTGGTGCTGCTGTCGGCCGACGAAACGCAGGCCAAGGCCAAGGCGGAAGAGATCCGGGAGGCCTTCCTCGACTCGCCCATCGTCAAGGAACTGCCCGAAGGCGTCGACCTCAGCATCGGCATCGTCGCCGTGCCGCCGGACACCAGTAACTTCGCGCCCCTGATCGACCAGGCCGATCGGGCGATGTACCGGCGCAAGCGCACACTCGGCGGCTAGGCCGCAGATGACGAAACAGTCCTAGGCCGCAGATGACGCAGATTAGTCAGACACGCTCCTAGCGCGGCAGCGCCAGGGCGAGGTACTCGCCGGAGTAATTCGCGCCGCTAATCGGCACGACGATGAACTGCCGGCCGTTGAGCAAATACGTCATCGGCGTGCCCGACTGCTGCGCCGGCATGTAGACCGCTCCCACTTCCTTGCCGTTGGCCTTGTCGTAGGCGCGCAGCATCGCCCCGCGCGGACGACCCGGCGCCGTCGTCGTCAGCGGATCGCCCATGATCACCAGTGTCTTGGTCACCAACGCGCCGACTGCGCCGGATTGGCCGGTGCGCGGCACGGTGACGCCCTTCAGCGCGGGATGGTTACGGACGAAATCCGGTGTCTCGCCATGCGCCACCTGCCAGAGAATCTCGCCGCGATCGAGATCGATCGCCGTCAGCCGCCCGTACGGCGGCTTGAGCAACGGCAGGCCTTGCGGCGTGGCATCGGAGTTGGTGGCGGCGTCTCCAGTCGATGAGAGCGGCGCGCCGCCCTTGGTGGTGGGCAACGGCGCCGCATCGGCGCCGACGTTCTCGCCGGGCCCGGAAATGTAGCGCACCCCCGTCAGGGCATTGCCGGACACGTACGGCACATCCGAGAACTCCTTGTTCGGCGGCGGCAGGAGGCCGAGGACCGGCATCGCCGTGAACGACGGCACATAGGCGATGTGCGTTTCCGGATCGAAGGAACCGCCAGGCCAGTTGGTGCCGCCCGAGGACCTGAACCCGCCAATCGGCCCTTCGCGTTTGCTGACCGGCGGCGGCGTGAACAAGGGGCCGAGCTTGTAACGGCCCGCGATCTTCAACGCCTCGGCGTGGAGCTCGGGCGTGAAGTCGATGAGGTTCTCGAGCGTGACGCCCTGGTGATCGTACGCCGGGGGCCTGGTTGGAAACGGCTGCGTCGGAGACGTGCGCTCGCCAGGCACGTCGGACGGTGGCACCGGCCGCTCCTCGATCGGAAAGATCGGTTCGCCGGTCACGCGATTGAAGAGATACAGGAAGGCCTGCTTGCCCATCACGGCGACGGCCTTGACCGGTTTGCCGTCAACGGTGAGATCGACCAGCATCGGCGCCGTCGCGATGTCCATGTTCCAGATCGGGTGGTGCACGAGCTGGAAATGCCACTTGCGTCGGCCGGTGCGGTAATCGATGGCCACAAGGCTCTCGGCGAAGAGGTTGTTGCCGGGGCGAAGGCCGCCGTAGAAATCGGAGCTCGGCGTCTCTACCGGCAGGTAGGCGAGCCCGAGTTCCTCGTCGACGCCGATCTGGTTCCACACGCCGACATTGCCGTTGTCGGCCCACGACTCGTTCAGCCAGGTGTCGTTGCCGAATTCACCGGGACGAGGAATGGTGTTGAACGTCCAAAGGCGCTTGCCGGATCGCACGTCGTAGCCGCGCACCAATCCCTTGGTGTTGTTGTGGGTCTTCGGCGTGCCGCCCTCCAGCATCGCCGCGCCGATCAGCACCACCCCGTCCCTGGTGATCGCCGCGGTGGCATGGAGCCCAATCTCGCCGGCCTCGCGATCGATCTGTTGTCCCTTGCCGAACACCACATCGTCTTTCAGATCGACGATGCCATCCTTGCCGAATGAAGGAATGCGCGCGCCGGTCCTGGCGTCGAGCGCGACCAGCCGGTAGCCGGTGGTCACGTAGAGGATGCGCTCGTCGCGCCCGTCGGTCCAGTAGGCGACGCCGCGCCCGGAGAGCTGGCGTGGCGACGCCGCCGCGCGTGCGCCCTCGCGCTCGGAGTGCACCCAGATCAACTCGCCCGTCGCGGCATCAAGCGCCACCACCGCTCGCCGGGTCCCGCCCGTGGTGTAGAGCACGCCGTTCACCATGAGCGGGGTGCCCTCGAGCTTGAATTCCGGATTCGGACCGAGACTGTCGGTCTTGAAGCGCCAGGCGACTTCGAGCGATTGGAAGTTCCCGCCAGTGATCTGCGCGAGCGGTGAGTAGTGGTGATTGCGCAGGTCGCCGGCATACGCGCGCCACTCGCCCGGCGGCGGCGCGGCCGCCGACTGCGCGGTGAGCGCGATCGCCGCCAGCGCCGCATACGCGGTGCGCACGATCAGGCTCCTGCCCCGCGATAGGCCGTGGTCTTCTTGCATGCGGCGTCCACCTCTTCAACCGAAAGGAGCGGCGTGGTGGAGATCCGCACGGTCCCCGACGAATTCGCCGCAATGCTGAGCGCGAGGGCGCTAACCGCGTCGGGGACGTCGCAAATCACGATGACATCGGCCGCGCCGAAGGTGTAGTAAATGGACTCGATCTTTCCGCCGAGGCCTTCGAGCGCCTTCTGGACCACGGCCTTTCGACCGCTGCCGCCCTCCTTCATCAATCCCTTGGCGCCTTCGGCCGTGTATGAACCGCTGATCAGGAACTTTGCCATCTGAGCCTCCCTTGTCTACCGGTACAACAGGTACGGCGCCCGCATCCGGCGCCAGGCCGCTTCGGCGGCGCCCCACGACGCCGCCACCACCGCGGGATCCTCGCCGCGGCGGACACGCTCGAGGCTGTCGCGCGATCCAACCAGGCGCGCGGTGTCGCCAAGCTGATAGCGATCGCCAAACAGTGTCGAGAGCGCGCCAGCCACTTCCAGGCCGACGCGCGCGGGCGAGAGCACCGCGCGGTTGGTGACCATCATGAATACGCCCTGGCAGGCCTCACCGGCGTACTTGCTCGATGACGGCGTGAAGGTGACCGGATAGAAGCGGATGCCCGGCAACCGGCGCGCGTTCAGGGCGGCGGCCAGGCGTGGGCCGTCGATCCACGGCGCGCCGAGCTGCTCGAACGGCTGATCGGTCCCGCGCCCCACCGAGATGTTCGAGTATTCGATCGCGCCGATCCCGGGATACAGCGTGGCTTGCGCGAGGTTCCTCATGTTCGGCGATGGGTTAATCCACGCCAGGCCGGTCTCGTCGTACCAATCATCGCGGCGCCAGTTGGTCATCTTGACCACCGTCAAGTCCGCGCCGATCTTTCTTTCACCGTTGAACAGCTGCGCTAATTCACCCATCGTCATGCCATGACGAATCGGCATCGCCTGGAAATAGGTGATCAGGGCGGCACCCGCCTGGTCCAGCGCCGGACCTTCGATCTGCCAGCCGTTGACGGGATTTGGACGGTCGAGCACCACCACGGCGACCTTCCGCTTCGCCGCCTCCTCCATCGCGAGGCCCATCGTCGCCTGATATGTGTAGAAGCGGACGCCGACGTCCTGCAGGTCGATGACGAGGGTGTCGAGGCCCTCGAGCATGGCGCCGGTGGGCCGCTGGGTGTCGCCGTAGAGTGAATGGATCGGCAGGCCGGTCTTTTCGTCGCGGGACGCGGGGACCGTGTCGTCGAGGATGCCGCGGATGCCGTGCTCGGGGCTGAAGAGTGACACCAGTTGCACGCCCGGCGCGTCGTGGAGCAGGTCGATGGTGGTCCTGCCGTCACGCGCGCGGCCGGTGTGATTGGTCAGCAAGCCAACGCGCTTGCCTTTCAAACGTGCGAAGCCTTCACCGGCGAGCACGTCGATGCCAGTCAACACAGATGACGCAGAAGAATTTACCAGGGCCGCAGATGGCGCAGAGGCATTGGGGTTCACCAGGGCCACAGATGGCGCGGAACTCATTCCACCACTCAATGCGGCGGCCGCAATCGTGGCCAC
>JBDTMB010000519.1:0-4197 GCA_039934485.1 Vicinamibacterales bacterium | reverse complement strand
CGGGCATCCCTCGTGCGAACGGCAAGCCCGATCTCAACGGCGTCTGGCAGGCGATCAATTCCGCCAATTACGACATCCAGGCCCACAGCGCGAAGGCGGCGCTGGCGATGCGGCCCGGGCCGGTCGTGCCGGTGCCGGCCAAGGAAGTGCTGGCGCTCGGCGCGGTGGGATCGGTGCCGAGCGGCGCCGGGGTGGTCGAGGGCGATGAACTGCCGTACAAGCCAGAGGCGCTCAGGAAGAAACAGGACAACCAGGAGAACTGGCTGAAACGGGATCCTGAAGTGAAGTGCTACCTGCCGGGCGTTCCGCGCGCCACTTACATGCCGTTCCCGTTCCAGATCGTGCAGAGCAATACCGCGTTCTTCATCTCGTACGAATACGCCGGCGCAGTGCGCAACATCTACCTCAAGGATCCGGGTCCGCCACAGCTTGACAGCTGGATGGGCACGTCGTTTGGCCACTGGGACGGCGACGCGTTTGTGGTCGACACCTCCGGCTTCAACGATTCGTCATGGTTCGATCGCGCGGGCAATCATCACTCCGATCAGCTGAAGGTCACCGAGCGCTACCTGATGACCGACGCCGATCACATCAGTTACTCCGCCACCATCACCGACCCGGCGACGTTCACGCGGCCTTGGACCATGAGCATGCCGCTTTATCGGCGGGTCGAGAAGAATGCGCAGCTCGGTCAGTTCAAGTGCGTCGAGTTCGTGACCGAGCTGATGTACGGTCATCTACGCAAGGAGCCGCTCAAATGAGAACCATCGGCCTCACCGTCACCCTTGCCGTGCTCGGCCTCGCGGCGGCCAGCGCGCCCACCTCGGCTCGACAAACCTCGCGAGCTGCAGCGGCCAAGCCGGCAGTCCAGAGGCCCGCGGCCAAGGCAGGCATTCCGCGCACGCCCGATGGCCATCCCGATCTCCAGGGCAACTGGAGCAACGCCACGATCACGCCGCTCGAGCGGCTCCGGCCAAACACGCCGCTCGTGTTGACGGAAGAGGCCGCGAAGGCCGATGAAGTCAACACCCAGAAGGCGCTCGACGCGCGCGAGGGGCCCAGCAGTCCCGATCGTCCCGCGCCACCAGTGGGCGGCGAGAATCGGAAGAGTCCCAACGCCGAGCCCACCTACCTCGAGCGCTTGTGGGCATTCGGTGGCGGCGCCGTGGGCGGCTACAACTCCTTCTGGATCGATCCCGGCGATCGTGTGTTGCGCGTCGACGGCCAGCCGCGCAGCTCGATCCTGATCGATCCGCCGAACGGCCGGGTGCCGGGGCTCACGCCTGCCGCGCAGGCCCGCGCCGCGAAGGCCGCCGAGATCCGCAAGACGCAAGGCAGCGAGTTCGACCAGCCCGAATTGCGGCCGCTCGGCGAGCGCTGCATCACCTCGTTCGGCAGCAATGCCGGCCCGCCGATGCTGCCGAATTACTTCTACAACAACAACTACTCGATCGCGCAGAGCAAGGACACCGTGATGATTCTCACCGAGATGGTGCACGACGCGCGCATGGTGCGGATTGGCGGCCAGCATCCGCCGGCCGGCCTCCGCAAGTGGTTCGGCGACTCGATCGGCAAGTGGGAGGGCGACACCCTGGTGATCGAAACCACCAACTTCTACGAGGGCAACGCGTTCCGCGGCGCGTGGGAGAACCTCAAGGTCACCGAGCGGCTGGGCCGAAGAGACGCGACCACGCTGTCGTACCGCTTCACCGTCGAGGATCCCACCTCCTTCACGGCGCCGTTCTCGGGGGAACTGGAGTTCCACGCGATGCCGCCGGGCGAGATGGTCTACGAGTACGCCTGTCACGAAGGCAACTATGGCCTCGAGGGCGTGATGAGCGGCGCCCGCGCCGCGGAGCGCGACGCGGCGAAGAAAAAGTCGCAACAGTGACCGCGAGGGCAGTCTTAGCACAAGCTCATGAGATCATGAGATGTGCCCTCCTGTACCCGCGCGCTCCCAACCCCTGCCATCCTGATCGACCGCGCGAAGGCGCTTCGTAACATCGATCAGATGCAGGCGGCCGCGTCGGCGCGCGGCATTCGCCTGCGTCCGCACACCAAGACCCACAAGAGTCCCATCGTCGCCCGCTGGCAGATCGAGCGCGGCGCCGTCGGCATCTGCTGCGCGAAACTGGGCGAAGCAGAAGTGTTTGCGGATAGCGGGTTCGCCGATATCCGGCTGCCCTATCCGCTCAATCCGTCGAACGCCGATCGCGTCATCGCCCTCCTCGATCGCACGCGCCTCTCGTTCATCGTCGATCATCCGGCCGTCGCGCGGCAGTGGTCGGACGCGATGGTCCGAGCGGGCCGCACGGTTGACGTGCTCGTGAAAGTGGACGTCGGGTTCCACCGCTGCGGCATCGATCCCGCCGCGCCAGGCGCGGTCGCGATGATCACCGCCGTCGCGTCGCTCCCGGGCCTCAACTTTCGCGGGCTGCTGTCGCACGCAGGGCACGCGTATCACGCGCACTCGGAAGAGGAGCTGCGCCGCATCGCCGAGGCCGAGGCCAGGACGATGAGCACGCTCGCGGCGAAGTGTCGCGCGGCCGGCGTGACGATCGACGAGGTCAGCGCGGGCGCGACGCCGCCGGCGCGGTTCTCGATCCTGCAGGACGGCTTCACCGAATTCCGCCCGGGCAATTACGTCTACTTCGATCGCACGCAGGTCGCGCTCGGCGCGGCGACGGTCGAGGACTGCGCGCTGACTGTGCTGGCAACGGTCGTGAGCAAGCCGGCCAAGGACCGGATCATCCTGGATTCCGGCAGCAAGACCCTTACGAACGATGCGGCTCGGGGCTTTGCCCCTGCGCCGGGATACGGCAGCGTGATCGATCACGAGCACTTACTGATCGAAAGACTCTCCGAGGAACACGCCACCGTGCGCGTGCTCAGCGATGAGACCAACCTTGAACCTGGAGACAGAGTTCGGATCGTGCCGAATCACTCGTGTGTGGTCTCGAATCTCGTCGACCAGGCCTGGTTAGTGGATGGCGATCGTGTCGAACCACTCGCCATCGCGGCACGCGGCAAGATTGTGTAGACGCTGTCGGGAACCGATCGGGAACCTGGAGCTAGATCTTCGGACGCAGCATCGGGAAGATCTTCTCGAGACCATCCGCCGGACGCGGGATTACGTGGACGCCGATCAATTCGCCAACTCGGCGGGCCGCGGCGGCGCCGGCGTCAGTGGCAGCTTTCACTGAACCCACATCGCCACGGACGATCGCGGTCACGAGGCCGGCATCGACCTTTTGCCAACCGACAAACACCACGTTGGCGGTCTTGACCATCGCGTCGGCCGCCTCGATCATGCCCACGAATCCGCGGGTTTCGACCATGCCGATGGATTCGCCGTTGGTGTCGGACTTGGTTGCCATAAGGGCATTCTAACCGGAAGTGCGCCGGCCACGAACGCGAACCACGGAGGTCACGGAGAGCACGCAGCAAAAGGTCGGAATTCCCGGTGTCCTCGGTGTTCTCCGCGGTTAACGTCGTGGCGGGTTTCCCCGTTATAGTCTTCACCCATGAAGCCGCTCACCCGCCTCTTGCTCACCGGTTGTGCCTTGGGTTTCTTCGCCGTCGCGGCGGTCGTGGCGGCGAGGCAGCAGCCAGCGTCCTCGCCGGCAGATCGCTTTGAAGTGAGCGACGTCATGATCCCGACGCGCGACGGCGTCCGCCTGCACACGAAAATCTTCACGCCAGGCAACCAGTCGGGGCCGCTGCCGATCATCATCAAGCGCACGCCGTACGGGATCGAGGGATCCGCCGGCAACTTCAACGCCTACTTCAAGGCGATGGCCGAGGACGGCTACATCTTCGTGTTCCAGGACATCCGCGGCAAGTTCGGATCCGAAGGCCAGTTCATGATGCAGCGCCCGGCGCGGGTCAAAGGCGACACCAAGGCGATCGACGAAGGCACCGACACCTACGACAGCATCGACTGGCTGCTCAAGAACACCCGCAACAACAACGGCCGCGTCGGCATGCTCGGCGTGTCGTACGACGGCTGGACCACGATCATGGGCGCACTCGAGCCGCATCCCGCGCTCAAGGCGATCTCGCCGCAGGCCTCGCCCGCCGACATGTGGCTCGGCGACGACTTCCACCACAACGGCGCGTTCCGCCTGAGCTACGGCTTCGAATACGCCGCGATGATGGAGAGCGGCAAGGACGTGCAGCAGTTCTCGTTCGATCGCT
>JBDTMB010000518.1:0-4208 GCA_039934485.1 Vicinamibacterales bacterium | reverse complement strand
CTAGCTCTTCCCGATCACCGCGTCCATGTTGTCCCGGTACCAGGCGATCGCCTGCGAGACGCCCGCTTCGAGCGAGACCGTGGGCTTGAAGCCGAGCAACCGCATCGCCTTTTCGATCGACGGCACGCGCAGATCCACCTCGGGACCCGGATGCGGCTTGAAGACGATCTCCGACTTCGAATTGGTGAGCCGGATGATCAGGTTGGCCAGTTCGAAGTTGGTGGCGGTGCCCTGCGGGTTGCCCAGGTTGAACGCCTGGCCGATGGCGGCAGGGTTTTCCGCGCAGCGCAGGACGCCGTCCACGAAATCGGAGACAAAGCACCACGAGCGAATCTGCGTGCCGTCGTTGTAGAGCGTGATCGGCAGGTTGCGCAGCGCCTGCAGCGTGAGGCCGCGGATGGCGCCGTCGCCAACCTGGCGCGGCCCATAGACGTTGAACGGACGGATGATGGCGAGCGGCAGCTTGTCCTCGCGATAGTGCGCGTATGACAAGTGCTCCGAGGCCAGCTTGCTGGCCGCATACACCCAGCGGCTCTCGCCGATCGGCCCGATCTGCGTGACGTCGTCTTCCTTGCCCTTGTGAACGAACGGGCCGTAGACCTCGCTGGTCGAGAACTCGACGAAGCGCTCGATGCCGGCGTCGAGCGACGCCTTCACCACCTGGTGGGTCCCCAGCATGTTGACTTCCATCGTCCGCACCGCGCTGCGGTCCACGGTGTAGACACCGGCGATCGCGGCGCAGTGGATCACCACCTGGCAGCCCTCCACGGCCTTGCGCGTGGCGTCGTAGTCGAGCACGTCACCCTTGATGAAGTGGAGGTGCTTGTGGTTTTCGAGGTGCGCAAACTGCAGCGCGTTACGGTGCAGGTTGTCGTAGACAACGATCTCGTTGTTGTCGACCAGTTGCGAAACGAGATGCGAGCCGATGAAGCCGGCGCCGCCAGTGATCAAGATCCGTTTGTTCGTCAATGCCATGAAAGAGAAACCTCAGTGTTTGCCATTGCCCTTGTGGGCGCGAGTCGACGCGGTTTTGCCCTTCTTAGACGCGGGCTCCTGACGCAGCGGGAACAACTTGTCCTTGGGAACGCCGGCCGCGAGCAGGTCCGCGGCCTGCCGGCCCGATCGATCGAGCGTGGCGACGATGATCAGGTCGAATTCAACCTGGGCGTGCTCCGCGATCGGGAGCACGTGGATGCCGAGGAAGTCGTGGCCGTTGTCCTTGTCGAACACCGCCACCGGCTCGAGGCCCGATTCCTTCAGCGACAGGTAGGCCAGCTCCGCCGCTTCGCCGCAGCCGTAGATCGCCACCCGCTTGCCGGCGGCCGCGCATTCCTGCAGCGCCGTGCGCAAGTGCTGCCGCACTTCGCCATACAGGTGCAACGAGTAGTCCATGAACTCGTAGGTGAGCCGCGCCTTCTCGGAGATGCCACGCGGCGTCACCAGGTAGGAAATGCGGTTGGGCTGTACGTTGACCACCTTGATGAAGCCCTTGTGCACCATCCGCTTGAGGTAGATGTTGGCCAGGCCGAGGGCGATGCCGAGCTTGGTCGCCAGGCCGCGCTGCGTGACGCGCGAGTCCTGGTGGACCGCTTCAAGCAGCCTTAAGTCGCGATGTGCGTCTACATCCATGCGGGCTTCAGGCTTCGGGCTTCGGGCTGCGGGGGCTTCGGGCATCAGGTAACGTAGGGCACCCCTTTAGGGGTGCCTGAGTTGGAGGCGCCGGCGATCAGTCGCTCCGCCTCGGCCCAGTCGTGCAGGTCATCGATGCTGATCGACCGCTCGGCCGGCATCTTGTAGGCGACCACGCGGTCGCCGTACAGGCTGGCGTCGTCGGCGAGCAACAGGCGCGTGAGGCACGCGTAGATCGCGCCGTTCATCGCCCACGCTTCGGGAAGGTCCTGCCGGCGATTGATCCGCTTGCGGACCGGGTCGCCGGTGACAAACAGCACGGCTTCGCCGTTGGCATCCAGGCGCAGCGTGCGCATCGGATGGTGGTGCGCCGGGACCTCGCTCACGCTCAGCACCGAATCGGCGCCGGAGCGATCGAGCAGTTCGATGCTTTCGCGGATGTCGGCGGCGGTGCGCAGCGGCGAAGTCGGCTGCAGGATCATCACCGCGTCGGGCTTATAGCCAACACGCTCGGCCATCCAGCGGACGGCGTGCTGGATCACCGGCAGGTGCGGCGTCTCGTCGCGCGCCAGGTCCGACGGGCGCATGAACGGCACGTCGCAGCCAAGCTCGCGGCCGGCGGCGGCGATCGCCTCGTCTTCGGTGGACAGGATGACGCGGTCCAGCGCGCCGCACGAGCGCGCCACCTGGATGGTGTGGGCGAGCAGCGGCTTGCCGGCCAGCAGTTTCAGGTTCTTGCCAGGGATGCCCTTGGATCCGCCGCGGGCCGTGACGATGCCGAGAACTTTCATGGTGGGGGCAAACCTTTAGGTTTGCCCATCGAAGAATCGCTTCTGCGTGTAGAGCTCGGCCGAGACCAGCGTGTCGACGATCGCCTGGCTGGTGTCCGGCTTGTAGTAGATGTGCGACGGCGGGTAGCGGCCGTGCGCCAGTTGCGCGGCAATCGCGCGCGTGATCTCGCCCGCCTCGTAGCTCACGTGCGACACGTGCGCCGCCGACAGCCGGCCTTGTTGCCGGGCGCCGATGTTCACCACCGGCGTGCCGAGGAACGAGCACTCCTTGATGCCGGCGGAGGAATTGCCCACCAGGCATGACGCGTTGGCCAGCAACGCCACGAACTCGTCGGCCGGCACGTTGGTGATGAAACGCATCTTCGCCGTGAGCGCGGAATGCAGCTCGCGAATGTGGCGAAGGCTGTCGGCCATTTCGCCGGTGCCGGCGTCAGGATTGGGCCAGAACCAGATGACGGGGATGTCGAGTGCGGCGACCGCGTGGAGCGTCGTTTCGAGATGCGCGCGATTGTCACGTTCGGTCGTCACCGGATGCTGCACGACCATCAGGAAGGGCCTGGCGACGTCGATGTCATGACCGACGCCAAAGGCGTTGATCCGCTCGCTCGTGATCGCGTGCGACACGCGCGAGGCCAGCTCGACGTCGAGCGAGCCCGGGTTGAAGACGTAGCGGGGATCCTCGCCCATCGCCAGCACCCGCCGCTCGGCGTCGGGGTTGGTCACAAAGTGCAGGTGCGCCAGCTTGGTGATGGCGTGGCGAACGCTCTCGTCGATGCTGCCGGTGACGTCGCCGCCCTCGATGTGCGCAATCGTGATGTTGAGGTAGGCCGCGGCCATCGCGATCGCCAGCTGCTCGAAGCGGTCGCCGCAGATCACCACCACGTCGGGCTCGAGCGTGTAGAGGCTGTTGGTGAACTCGAGCGCGGTCAGGCAGGCGGTCTTCGCCATCGCCACGTGGTTGCCGCCTTCGATCACGTTGAAGAGCGACGCCGCGATGCTGAAGCCGCCGGCCTCGATGTCGTCGGCGATGTGGCGGCTGTACTTGTCGAGGAGGATCGACCCGCCCAGCATCAACTCGAGATCGAGATCGGGATGCGCGTGGAGCTTCTTGATCAGCAACTGGCTGCGCCCGTAATAGGCGCGGTTGGTGATCGGAAAACAGATCTTGCGCTTGCTGGCCATTACGCCTTGCCCGGGAGGTGGTTGACGACCACCGTCTTCCACTCGGTGTAGACATCCAGCGACTCGGTGCCCGGTTCACGGAAACCGTTGCCGGAATTCTTGATGCCGCCAAACGGCATGTGCGGTCCGGCGCCGTAGGTGGGCCCGTTCACCGACACCAGGCCGGCGTGATACCGGGTGATGAATTCCTGCATGCGATGCAGGCTCGTGGTGTGGATGGCGCCGGTGAGACCGTAGGTGGTGCGGTTGGCCAGCTGCACGGCCTCGTCGAAGCTGTGCACCCGATAGAGGCAAGTCACCGGGCCGAACAATTCCTGCTGCGAGACCTCATCGTCCGGCGACGCGCCTTCGAGCACGGTGGGTTCCATGTAGTAGCCCGGCTGGAGCGCGGCGACCGCGCGGCCGCCGGCCAGCAGGCGGGCGCCCCGCGCCACGGCGCCGCTCACGTGGCCGATCAGGCGATCGAGATTTGCTTCGGAAATCACCGGGCCGCAGTCATCGTCCGGCCCCGAGCCGACCTTCACCGCCTTCACGCGCGCCAGCATCGCCTCGCGGAAGGCGTCGTAGACGCGATCGAACACGATGATGCGGCTGCCGGAGGCGCAG
>JBDTMB010000517.1:0-4211 GCA_039934485.1 Vicinamibacterales bacterium | reverse complement strand
CCCGGCCCATCGACCGACGCCTTTTGCCGGCTCGCCAGGAAGTACAAGGCTGTCATGATCGCGTCGCTGTTTGAAAGGCGCGCCGCCGGCGTGTACCACAACACTGCGGCGGTGATCGACGCCGACGGATCGCTGATGGGCGTGTATCGCAAGATGCACATCCCGGACGACCCGCTGTTCTACGAGAAGTTCTACTTCACGCCGGGCGACACCGGCTTCCGCGCCTGGAAAACCAGGCACGCCACGATCGGCGTGCTGGTCTGCTGGGACCAGTGGTTCCCGGAAGGCGCGCGGCTCACCGCGATGCAGGGCGCGGAAATCCTCTTCTACCCCACCGCCATCGGCTGGCACCCGTCCGAGAAAAAGCAGTACGGCGTGGCGCAGCACGAGGCGTGGGAGACCATCCAGCGCAGCCACGCCATCGCCAACGGTTGCTACGTGTGCGCGCCGAATCGCATCGGCCACGAGATCATCAAGACCACGAAGGGCAAGCCGGTCGACAAGGACGGCATCGTGTTCTGGGGCCAGTCGTTTGTCGCCTCGCCGGATGGCCAGGTCGTGCAGCGGGCGCCGGCGGACCAGGAAACCGTGATGGTGGTGGATTGCGACCTCGCGAAGGTCGAGTTCAGCCGCACCCACTGGCCGTTCCTGCGCGATCGCCGCGTGGACGCGTACGGCGATCTCTCCAAGCGGCTTTCCGACTAAGGCCACAGAGAAGACTGGCCACAGATAAACACAGATGGACCAAACACCCGCCAGCCACGGGTATTCGTTCCCACCCGAATGGCACCGGCATCGCGGCACGTGGATTAGCTGGCCGCGGCCGGAGGGCATTTCGTTTCCGGGGCGCTATCACCTCGCCATTGAAGACATCGCGCGCGTGATTCGCGTAATCGCAGCGCACGAACAGGTCCACCTGAACGTGCCAAACGCGAATTACGAACGATTAGTCCGCCAGTTCCTCGGCGCGCGCAAGGTGCCGATGCGGCGGATCTTCTTCCATCACATTCCCACCAATGAATGCTGGACGCGCGATCACGGTCCGGCCTTCGTGCTGCGCAAGCGCCGCGGCCGCACCGACGCGGCCATCGTCGACTGGGGTTTCAACGCGTGGGGCGGCAAGTATCCGCCGTTCGACGCCGACGATGCGGTGCCGACGCGCGTGGCGAAAGCATTGCGCCTGCCGGTCTTCTACCCGACGCGTGGGGGCAAACCTTCAGGTTTGCCCATCGTCATGGAAGGCGGCGCCGTGGACTTCAACGGCGCGGGCACGGTCCTGACGACCACCTCGTGCTTGTTGAACAAGAACCGCAACCCCCGCCTGCGCCAGGGATCCGGCGGGCAGGCCGGAGCGAAGGCGCGGATCGAGCGGTACTTGAAGGGCTACTACGGGCAGCGGCATGTGGCTTGGCTCGGCGAAGGCATCGACGGCGACGACACCGATGGCCACATCGACGACCTGGCGCGCTTCATCGACGCGCGCACGGTCGCGATCGGGATCGAAACCAACCCGCGCGACCGGAACTACGCGATCCTGCGGAAGAACCGACGGGCGCTGGAGAAGCTCCGCGATCAGGATGGCCGCCCGTTCGACATCGTCGAGCTGCCGATGCCGAAGCCAATCGCGTACGAGGGCCAGCGGGTCCCGGCCACCTACCTGAACTTCTACTTTGTGAACGGCGCGCTGCTGGTGCCCACCTGGAGCCAGCCCGCGCGGGACCGCCAGGCCCTCGCCATCCTCCAGCGCCACCTGACAGGCCGGAAGGTGATCGGCGTCGACTGCCGGAACCTCATTTGGGGGTTGGGCGCCATCCACTGCCTGACTCAGCAACAGCCCCATTTCTAACGAAACGTCCCGAGGTAGATATCGGGCCATCCCTCGCTCGACGGCTCGTCAATCTCGGTCGGGAACTGCCGGCGACTGACCGACAGCCGGCCCTCCCAGTCGGTGCGCCTCACGTAGGTGACCTCGAGGATATCCGGCAGCACCAGGGGCCCGATCCACAGCGGCAGCCGCGCGCCGTTGGCGTGAACATGGATGCACTGATGGGTCCGGTTGAGCTTGGCGAGGACGCGGCGAACCGAAGCCATCATCGCCGGGTCATGCACCGCGGCCGTGAGGCGATGGTACTCGACCACGATCTGCGAGAACTGATCGATGACGTCGGACGCGGCCTCGTCGAACACGTCCCATTCACAGCCCTCGACATCCATCTTCATGATCAGGCGCCGGGAGGCCGCATGACCATGCTCGTCGAGGAGCTGGCGCAGGGTCCGGAGCGAAGGCCCCTTCACATGCCCGGTGACGCCGATCGCGAAGGCGCGGCACCGGGGCAGCCCGGTCGGCAATGAGGCAATGGTGTGGTCGAACATGTAGACGTCGATCCCGCGGCCGGCGATCGCCTCGTCCCAGGCGGTGTCGTGACTGATCCCAAAGCCGTAGGCGGCGTCGACCGTGTCGGGACCGAGGACATCGAGCATCACGTAGCCGCCATCGTGGTCCTGGCCCACCCTCACGAAGGCGGCACCGTCGACATCCATCGGCGCCAGCAACGAGATGATCTCGGCGCAGCGTCGATAGAGCGCCGAGGCCTCCAGGGTCGCGGGGTCGGCTCGCGAATACGCGAGGGAGTTGCCCAGCTGCAACAGGATCTCCATCTGCCGCTCGTGGCGTTGCGCGTTGCGCCAATCGAACAGCTGCTGCTGCTCGCGGATCTGATCGGTCCCCAGCAGGCGGCGAAAGAGCGTCAGCAGCCGGGTTCGGATCGTGCGCAGCGTTGCCACGTCGCGATTATAGCGGCGGGGGACGGTCGTGATAGTATTGAGGTTTCCAGTGCGTGCCGGTAAGCGGGCAATGCGATGGGCGGCCGGGATAACGAAGCACGATCTGCGTTATCTGCGTAATCGGCGGCCCACCTGTGGCCCCGGATCCGGCGAAAGGACGCCACCATGAAGCCAGAGATTCACCCCGAATACAAGGAAGTCGAAGCGCATTGCGCCTGTGGCGCGAAGTGGATGACGCGTTCGACCGCCAAGGACCTCCACCTCGACGTCTGCTCGCAGTGCCACCCGTTCTTCACGGGCCGCCAGAAGCTGCTCGATACTGAAGGCCGCATCACGCGGTTTACGAAGAAGTTTGGCGCGCAGACCGTGGAGAAAGCCAAGGTCGCGGCGAAGACCGCCAAGGATACCAAGGCCAAGAAGGCGCCTGGCGCGGCCAAGGCCGCGGCCAAGAAGCCTTCCTAGTCTCCGGACGCGAGCGTTGCATCCAGGGCGGCTATCAAGCCGCCCTGGCTGCGTACGGAGAGTTTTCGTTCGATGCGCTGCAGCCGGTAGACGGCCTCCTCGCGGCGCCGCCCCTCGACCTCGTCACCGAGCACTTCCATCACCAGCGAGCGGGCCTGTCCGAGGTCGCGCGAGCGGTGCTCGTGGAAGATGGCCAGCGCTTCTCGCGCCTCGCAGCGCCAGTTCGATCGGCAGCCCGGCAACGACGCCAGCGCCGACCACGCCTGCGCGGCCTCGTCGGGCCGCCGCGTGCGCCGGCGGAGCCAGGCCAACCGCCGCAGCGCTTCGCCGTGCGCCTCAGGCTCCGTGCCGACGAGCCGGGCCAGATCGATCGCATACAACAGCGCCACCTCGGCGTTCGACGTCTCGCCCGCCCGCTCGTAGAGCCGCGCCAGGCCCAGGCACTCCGGCGCGTTCGCGGTCTCGGCCGGCCCGTGATCGAGGAGCCGCAGCACCCGCGCCGTCACCGCCGCCGTCGAGATCAAGTCGAGCCGGTTGTGTTCCATCACCGCCTCGAGTGGCCGCGCGTCGCCATCGCGGACAAACTGGAAATAGCGGCCCGGGATTTCGAAGCCCGGCACGTCGCCGATGCGGTGCACGCCGGCGATGTCCTTCTCCAGCACCGACAGCGAGCAGCTCACCTGTTCGGGATCCTGCCCCGCGGTGGTGGGCCGCGTCCGCCACAATCGCCGCGACGGATGCAGCATGTCGAGATGCGGCAGCCCCTCGAGCGGGAACGGCAGGCGATGGAAGAGATAGCGCGTTTCGATCAAGGGCGAATCAAACGTCCGCCCGTTGAAGGTGACGAGCACGCCATGTTCGCGCGAGAAGTCCGCAAACTCCTTGAGCACCGCGCGTTCGTGTTCCAGCCCCGGCAACACGAATTGCCTGACCCGAATCGCCTCGCCCTCGAAGAATGCGCAGCC
>JBDTMB010000516.1:0-4215 GCA_039934485.1 Vicinamibacterales bacterium | reverse complement strand
GGCCCATGGCCGTCAGCGCGCCGAAGACGCGATCCCAATCCTCGCCGCGCAGTGCCTCCCAGCGGACGATGTCGTGGCCGGTGTAGTAGCGCATTGAGCCGCTCTGCTCACCGGCAACAATAACGTCGGATGGCGACAGCCGATCGCCGAGCGCCACGGCGATGTCGACAACCCGGCGTTGTTGGGCGGCCAGCTTGTAGGTATCGCGGGAGCGCGCCTCGCCGAGCCCGTGGGCAGACACCGCGAGGATGACGGCGAAGAGCACCACCGGCCTCGCCGGAGGCGTCATGCGCGCGAGTAACGACTGACCGAGCGCCCCCACGAACACGGCTGCCACGGCCATCGCCGGCAAGAGGAAGCGCAGGTACGACCAGTCGTCGAAGACGGCGTAGGCCAGGTACGACACGACCACCAGCACCGCGAACGCGGCCATCGCCTGTGCATGACGATTCGCGCGCAGGATCCAGAACCCACCCACCGCGGCCACCAATGCCGGGCTGGTGGCGACGAGCCACCCGAAATAGCGCGACAGGTTCAGCGGCGCGTTCGACAGCGCGAACAGTTCGCCGGTTGCGCCATAGCCGGACCTGAGCGGCGAGCCGTACCACACCCACTGCAGGATCGCCAGAAACACTCCCGCCACCACAACCGGCAGGGCAAATCGCAACCCGTCGCGACGACTGGTCGACAGCATGGACAAAAATGGAACGGCCGCTAACGGCGCGAGATTCGGCCTGATGAGCACCGCAACTGCGCAAGCCAGTCCAGCCCACCAAGCGAAATCTGCACGGCCGCGGACGATCAGCCACCAGGACGCCATCCACGCCGCCGTCACCGGAAGGTCGCTCATCGGCTGGACCGATTGAAAGAGGAACACGGGCGCAACGGCCATTACGATGGAGGCGAGAAGACCAGCCGCGCCGCCGCCCAGCAGTCGCGCCAGCGAACCACCGGTCCAGATCGCCACGCACGCAGCAATCGGTATGACCAACGCCGCGCCACGCGTGCCGGCGATTCGATGCGGAATGGCCATCAGCAGCGGGAGACCAGGCGGATAGCTCGGCACCTGCATCCCTGGACCGCGAGGGCGCCAGCCGAGTGGCGTGGTCGGATAGACGTCCATCGGCACTGCGGCAGCGAATTCGGCACCCAATCGATCGACGACGAAGGGGTGGTTCTGCGACCACATTGCGGCCTGGCTCAGGTACCCGGACGCATCCGCGCCGGAGGCCGAGTTGGTCGCGAACACTTCGGCAACGACGCCGCTGGCCAGCGCGACGACGACCATCACCACGCCGGCGCGACGCTCGACCGCCAGCCAAATTGATGTGAGATCTGCGGCGGCCTGGGCGTGACGCCTCGCGAGTGCAAACCAGAGGCCGGCGAGCAGCACGCTGGCCACGAGCGAAGGCCACGGCGATCGTAGCGAAAGACGAAGGCCGCCAACGTCGGCGCGAACGCCACCGCTGACGGCCAGCAACACTGCCGCGACGGCCAGCGCCGCCGCGCACCACAACAAGGTTTGCCGCCTCAGAACCCCACGTCCCAAGCCTCAGGTCCCAGGCCTAACGCTTCGGGATCGTCCAGTAGTAGACCTTGCGTCCCTCGACGTCGAGTTCCTTCTCCGGCTTCCAGTCGCCCATGTCGAAGGCGTGCGACACGATGCGCGTGCCCGGCTTCAATTCCTTCATCAGCTTCGGCATCAACTTCACGTTGAGC
This sequence comes from Vicinamibacterales bacterium, assembly GCA_039934485.1. Classification (GTDB taxonomy): domain Bacteria; phylum Acidobacteriota; class Vicinamibacteria; order Vicinamibacterales; family UBA2999; genus 12-FULL-67-14b. Next base: position 2,496 of record JBDTMB010000516.1, on the reverse strand, counting down.
GAAGGCAGCAGGTAGAGGGTGACGACGGTGGCGGGGCTCAGGTCCTGTTCGAACAAGTCGCCCTGCACGATCTTGACGAGGTTGCCGACCTTGTTTTTCGCCACGTTGGCGTTGGCTTCGGCAATCCGCTCGGGATCGATGTCGATGCCAACCGCGTGCGCGCCGTATTTCAACGCAGCGGTGACGGGAATCCGGCCGTCGCCGCTACCGAGGTCGTACACGACATCGTTCTTGCCGACGCCGGCGACCTGCAACATCGCCTCCACGACCGGCTGCGGCGTGGGAACATAGATGACGTCGGGCCGGCGCGCCGGGGCCGCGGTTTGCGCGGCGAGCGAGGCACCGGGGATACCCGTCACGGCGAGCATCACGGCCAGGGCGAGAACACGAATACGCATGAGCAGGAACCTCCTAGGAATGTTCAGTATAGCGGCAGTTGCGGTGGCGGCCCTCGGGGCCGAGGCCGCCTGCGGCCGCCACGAGCGCGCCCCCGCATCACTGCCACCCTTGCACGCGTCGTGGATGCCGCCGGCCGTCGTCGCCGTTGGCGCAGGCCCGGATTTTCCCTTCGGCCTGGCGCTGTCGCCTGATGGACGACGGATCGCCTATCCGGGGACCCGGGCCGGCGCGCTCGGTTTGCAGCTTGACGATCTCGGAACCCGGCGATCGATCGCGCTCCCGTTAACCGATGGCGCGGTCTCGCCGTTCTGGTCCGCGGATGGACAACGGGTCGGGTTCTTCGCCAGCGGCCGCGTTCGCGCGATCGAATTGGCCAGCGGTACGATCAGCGACCTGGCCGACGCGCCAAATGGACGCGGCGCGGCGTGGAGTGCGTCGGGCGAACTCGTGTTCGCGCCCAACCCCGATGGGGCCCTGATGATTCGGCCGGCCACCGGTCCCGTGCGAGCGCTCACGACGCTTGACGCCTCCAGGGGCGACACCTCGCATCGCTGGCCGGCCTTTCTTCCCGACGGCCATCACGTGGTCTTCCTCATCCGCTCCAGGGAACCCGCACGCGCGGGCATCTGGATCACGTCGATCGATCAGCCCGGCGAATTGCGGCGGCTGGTCTCGAGCGAGTCGCAGGCGATCGTGGCCGGCGACACCTTGCTGTTTGCGGCCTCCGAGGCGCTGATCGCGCAGCCCCTGGAGCCGGCCACCGGGAATACGGCGGGCCCGTCCGACGTGGTCGGATTGCCGATCGGCCGCGGCCCACTCGATCAACTGTTCGCCACCGCCTCGAAGGACGTCTTGATCTATGGCGAGCCCGGGACCTCGCTCCGCGAGCTGCGATGGGTCGCTCGCGATGGATCGCCGGCGGGCCGCGCCGGTGAGCCGACCGAAGCGTGGGACCTGCGCATCTCGCCGGACGGCGAACGGATTGCCGTCACTGAAACCGATGCTCAGACCCGCGGTCTTGACGTCTGGCTGCAGGACAAGGCGAAGCCGGTGGGCGAGCGCCTGTCACTGTCGATCGACGGCGACACCGGCGGTGCCTGGTCGCCCGATGGCAACCGCGTCGCGTTCGTCACCGCGCGCCGTCGCGTGACCGTGCGCGGGTCAGGTGCGGTGCTGCCCGAACAAACGCTGGCGACGTTCGACGCGCCGGTCCAGATGTGGGATTGGTCGCGCGAGGGCGGCTGGCTGGTGATCGGACGCACGTCGGCGGACTCGCTAGACGATCTGTGGCTGCTGCCCTCCTCGGGAGGCACGCCCGCGCGGGCCTACGCGACGCTGCCGTTCAACCAGGTCGAAGGCGCGGTCTCCCCCGACGGCCGGTGGATGGCCTACGCTTCCGACGAATCGGGCAAGTTCGATGTCTACGTGGACGGCTTCCCCACTCCCCGCGCGAGGACTCGCCTGACCACCGCCGGCGGCGCGGCGCCGAGGTGGCGGCGCGATGGCGGCGAGATTTATTTCCGGCGCGGGTCGGAAATCCACGCCGTGGCGCTCAAGGCGGCCGCCGCGGCCGGCCCGCGCGTCGCGACCTCGACCACGCGATTGTTCGACGCCGCCACCGACATCCGCGCCTATGATGCCTCTGCCGATGGCCAGCGCTTCCTGCTCAACGTGCCCGCCGCGAGCGCGGCGCCCCGTCCGGCGACGCTCGTGATCAACTGGGCGTCACGCGCGAAGGCGATCGCGCAATGAAGATCGCCACCTGGAACGTCAACGGCCTGCGCGCGCGGCAGGGGCAGGTGCTCGAGTGGCTCGCCGCCGAGAAGCCCGAGGTCGTGTGCCTGCAGGAGATCAAGGCGTCGATCGATCAGCTGCCGTTCGAGTTGCGGGAGATCGACGGCTACTGGCATTTCTGGCACGGCGAGAAGGGCTACTCCGGCGTCGGCCTGCTCATCGCCAAGTCGCTGTCGCCGGCGGTGCCGGCGTTCTATCATCCCGCCTTCGACTTCGAGCAGCGGATCGTCTGCGCCGACATCCACGCAGGTGGGGGCGAACCTTCAGGTTCGCTCGTACGGCTCGCCTCGGTCTATGTGCCAA
>JBDTMB010000515.1:0-4229 GCA_039934485.1 Vicinamibacterales bacterium | reverse complement strand
GGCCGTCGCGCTTGCCGGTTTCGAAGGCGCCCGCCAGCGCCGCGGCGGCGCCCGGCGGCTTGAGCGCGCCAAGGCCCCGCGCGGCGGCGGCGCGCACCACCGGATCGTCGCCCGCCAGCCGTGCCATCAGTGCCGCCGGCGCGCCGGACGCTTTCACCTTCACCATCGCGTCGAGCACCGCGGGGATCACGCGCTGGTCGGCATCGCGCAACAGGCTGTTGAGCGGCGCCTCGGCCCGCTCCTTGCCCAGTTCGGCGACGGCGCCCGCCATCGCGGCGCGCACCGACCAATGCGGGTCGGCATCAAGGCCGGACATCGCGCTCAGGAACGTATCGGGATCGGTGCGGGCCAGGGCCGTGAGCGCGGCCGCCCGGAGCGAGGGCCACGGCATCGACACCACGTCGACGAAGAACTCCACCAGGCTCGCCGGGTGCAGCGCGCCAAGCGCGGTCAGTGCTTCGAGCTGCAGGTTGGGCTCGACCTTCGGCGTGGTCACGATGGCCGCCAGCGGCTTCACCGCCAGCGCGTCGCCGATGCCGGCGAGCGCGCGAATGGCCTGCACCCGCACCGCCTGGGGCTCATTGGCATTGGAGGCAATCGCGAGCAGCGGGGTGAAGGCCCCGGCGTCCTTCAGCACGCCGAGTCCGCGCGCGGCGAAGGCGCGCGTCAGTTGTCCGTCACCCTGCAGCAGGGTCCGCAGGAACGGCGCCGCCTTCGGGTCGCCGAGGCGCTGAAAGGCGTACGCTACCGGCCACCATCGGCTGCGCGGCTGGCCCGACGGGTCGATGAAGATGGGGGCCAGCGAATCGTACGCGCCCAGGCGCACGAGCGCGTAGGCGCCCAGCCGCACCGCCTCGATGGCGGCGCTCTTCGGGTAACCCATGTCGTCGGGCGACAGGCCGTTCAGCACGCCCGCGTTGACATGGGCCCACATCATGGTGCCGATGGCCGCGGCCGCCGGCTTGTGGGCGATGAGGCCGAGCGCCTCGGCGGCGCGGCCCTGGATCAACGGGTTGGGATCGGCGAGCGCGGCCACCAGCGCATCCGCCGCCGACGCCTGGCCGATCAGGCCGAGCGCGAACGCGGCCATCTGCTTCACTTCGGGATCAGGCTCGCTGGCCAGGAGCGACGTGAGCGGCGCGACGGCGTCCGCCGAGCGGGTCCGCCCCATCGCCAACGCCGCCCGGCGGCGCACGCGCGCCTCGGGATCGCGGAGCAAGGCGCTCAGATCCGCCGTCGCCGATCGCAACTGCCGCTCGTCCTCGAGCTGCAACAAGCCGCGCATCTTCTGGTCGTAGACCGGCGCCGGCGCGGTGGGCGTGACCTCCGGCGCGGCCTTGGGCCCGCATCCACTGGCGACGAGCACGGCCAGCAGCGCGGCCACGGCGGGCGTTCTCTGTGAGGTCATAGGCTGATGTGGCGCAGGGTGGCCTGCGTAATGCGGTCGCGGACGATGTTGACGCCGATGCCGGGGCCGCCGGGCACCGCAATCGTCCCGTTGGCCGCGACATCGATCGCCGGCTCGATCAGGTCCGGCTGGTAGTAGCGCTTGCTCGCGGCAATATCGCCCGGCAACCGGAAGTTCGGCAGGCTGGCGAGGTGGATATTGTGCGCGCGGCCGATCCCCGATTCCAGCATGCCGCCGTGCCACACCGGGATGTCGTGGGCGGCACACAGGTTGTGCAATTCGATCGACGGCTGGTGGCCGCCGACGCGGCCGGGCTTGATGTTGATGATCTTGCAGGCCTTGGCATCAATCGCGTCCCGCGCGATGCGGACGGTGTGGATCGACTCATCGAGGCACACCGGCGTCTTGATCCGCGTCTGCAACACCGCGTGGTCCATCACATCGTCGTAATCGAGCGGCTGCTCGATGAGGAGCAGGTCGAACGGGTCGAGACGCGCCAACAGGGCTGAATCCGCCAGGGTGTAGGCGGCGTTGGCGTCGACCTGCAGGCCGATGGGCCCGAACTTGGCGCGCACCGCCTCGACGGCCTCGATGTCCCAACCCGGCTTGATCTTGATCTTGATGCGCTGGTAGCCCGCGGCCAGCTCGTGCGCGATCTTGTCGAGGAGCTGGTCATACGAATCCTGGATGCCGATCGACACGCCCGAGGCGATGCGCGAGCGCGTGCCGCCGAGCACCTTCGCCAGCGGCTGGCCGATCGACTTCGCGTAAAGGTCCCACGCCGCCATCTCGACGCCGGCCTTGGCCATGTTGTGGCCGCGGACGCGGGCCAGGGCGGGGAAGATCTCCCGCGGATGCGCGAAGCTCCGCCCGATCACGAGCGGCGCGATGAACCCGGTGACGATGTGCCACACGGTTTCGGTGGTCTCGCTGCTGTAGTACGGATTGGCCTCGGCCACCGATTCGCCCCAGCCTTCGTGGCCGTCGCCTTCGACGCGAACGAGGATAAACGTGCGGTCGTAGGACCGGCCGAAGCTCGTCTCGAAAAAATGGACCAGCGGCAGGCGGCAGAGGAAGAGCTCAATCTTGTCGATCTTCACGTGTGCACTATAGTAACTGTCGTCGTGGCCTTTCACTACCTTGCGATCGAAGGCCCCATCGGGGTGGGCAAGACTCGCCTGGCCGAGCGGCTGGCCCAGCGCCTCGAAGCGACGACGATTCTCGAAGATGCCGAGAATCCCTTCCTGGCGGATTTCTACGGCGATCGTCCCGGCGCCGCGCTGCAAGCCCAGCTCTTCTACCTGCTCAACCGCCATCGGCAGCTGACCGGCGTGCGGCAGGCCGACCTGTTCCTGCAAACCACCATCTGCGACTACCTGTTCGACAAGGACAAGATCTTTGCGTATCTCAATCTCGACGACAACGAGCTCTTCATTTACCAGCGGCTGTTCGATCTGCTGGCCAAGGACGTGCCGCCGCCCGATCTGGTGGTCTACCTGCAGGCGCCGACCGAGCTCCTGCTGAAGCGCCTGAAGGTCCGGGTGCCCAATCCGGAGGCCGAGCCCGGGACCGCGCTCCCCACGCTCGACCCCGAGTACGTCCGCGAGCTCAACGAGGCCTACCAACACTTCTTCTTCCACTACACCGCGACGCCGCTCCTGGTGGTGGAAACCTCCGAGTTCGACCCCGAATCCGACGACGCCGCGCTCGACGAATTGGTCAAACAGATCCGGGGTATGGGCAAGGGCACGCGCTACTACGTCGCGCGAAAGTGAAAAGTACTTCTCACTTCCTACTTTGATAAGCTTCTGACATATGGCTGCGTGGTTCAAGAAGGCGCGCAAACCGATCGCGACGCCGGAGAAGACCAGCCGCGTTCCCGAAGGCTTGTGGGTGAAGTGTCCCGAGTGCGACACCATCATCTACACCAAGGATCTCGTCAAGAATCTCTTCGTCTGCGGCAAGTGTGCGCATCACTTCCGGTTGAGCGCCACCGACCGGCTCAAGACGCTGTTCGACGGTGAGGAGTGGGAGGAGATTGCTCCCGACCTGACCTCGAACGACCCGCTGCAGTTCACCGACACCAAGCCGTACAAGGCCCGCCTGGCGGCCACGCAGAAGCTGACCGGGAAGAAGGACGCGGTCATCGTCGGCGTCGGCCGCATCAACGGCGTCGAGGCGGTGGTGGCGTCGATGGAGTACAGCTTCATCGGCGGCTCGATGGGCGTGGTGGTGGGCGAGAAGATCGTGCGCGGCATCGAGCTGGCGCTCGCGAAGCAGGCGCCGATGCTGATCGTGTCGTGCTCGGGCGGCGCGCGCATGATGGAAGGCGCGCTGTCGCTGATGCAGATGGCGAAGATCGCCGCCGCCCTGGCGCGGCTCGATCGCGCGCGGCTGCCCTACGTGTCGATCCTCACGGATCCGACGACCGGCGGCGTGACGGCCAGCTTCGCGATGCTCGGCGACCTCAATATCGCCGAGCCGAAGGCGCTGATTGGGTTTGCCGGCCCCCGCGTGATCGAACAGACCATCCGCCAGAAGCTTCCCGATGGATTTCAACGCAGCGAGTTCCTGATCGAACGCGGCATGCTCGATCTCGTCGTCGATCGGCGGGAGATAAAGGCCACGCTCGGCCGGGCGCTGCGTTTCATGGGCCGCTGATCATGCACCAGGGCCGCAGATGACGCAGATCAAAAGCCCAGGGCCGCAGATGACGCAGATCACACACCAGGGCCGCAGATGACGCAGATCAAAAGCCCAGGGCCGCAGATGACGCAGAGCAAAAACCCAGGGACGCAGATGACGCGGATCAAAAGCCCAG
>JBDTMB010000514.1:0-4230 GCA_039934485.1 Vicinamibacterales bacterium | reverse complement strand
CCATGCCCGTGGCGCAGTCCCACGACGTGCGGTAGCCGGCGTTGTAGCCGATGATGAGGTCGGGCGCGTTCTCGAGGTACGGTCCCGAATAGAGCGCCGTGGTGTCGAACGCCTCGTTGACGCCGATCGCTGACTTCTCGCGGTCGGCGAGGTTGCGAAGCTTGGCCATGATCTCGGCCTTGAGCGCGGCGGCCTCGGCGCCGGGCGCCACGATGCCGTGGGCCTCGCGGCCCTGCAGGTTGAGAAACATCCCGGTGAGCCCCAGCGCGTAGGCGCGCGTGGCGGCCCAGTCGACATCACGCAGCCACTCGGTGCTGCCGTCGGTGCCGGGCTTGAGCGTGAGGTAGCCCTCGCGCAGGAGCCACTGGTTCAGGTTGACGCCGCGGCGGAACGAGCTGAAGCCATGATCCGAGATCACCATCAGGACGTCGCCGTCGCGCAGGCGTGCGCGGACGCGTCCGACGAGCGCGTCGTTGTGACGATAGAGTTCGCGAATGGCGTCCTTGTGCGGCGCCTGCTCGCGGCCGCGGCCGGCGGGGTGACCGGGATCGATGTCGCGCCAGAACATGTGCTGGATGCGATCGGTCGCGTCGAAGACGCACACCAGGCAGCCGCGGCGCAGGCGATCGAGCGAGGCGAAGAACATCGACTCGCGCTCGCGATCGACGTCGTAGGTCTGCTGCAAAAACGTCCCATCGTCGGTGACGCCCTCGTTGAGCGCCCAGGTGTCCTCGGCCAGGCCGAGCGTGGCGAAGGATCCGATGCGCTTGGCGAGATAAGTCGCGTAGTAGGACGGGTGCGAGATCGGCATCGCCGGCGTTTCGGGATCGATGTTGATCGGTGCGACATACAGGGAGAAATGCTCGTCGAGTTCGGTGACGAGGAGCCGGGTCAGCCCTCTCACCGTGACGCCCGGCATCGCGGAAAACGCGAGCGGGATCCAGTCGCTCAGCGTACCGGCCGTCAAGGCGATCTTCGTGCCGCCGACTTCGACGTCGACGGCGCGCCGCTGCCGATCGAGCCGCCCGACAAGCGGCAGGGTGAGCGGCGGTTCACCCTCCAGGAACACGTTGTCGGGCCCGTGCAGTGTCGTGCTGAACTGCTCGTTCTCGATCGACACCGTGAAACGCAGCCCGCCTTCCTTGAACGCCACCCCGTGCGGCCGCGTCGTGTAGAGCAGGAAGGTCCCTTGCGTCCCCAGCAGGTCGGGCACGCACATCGCGCTCAGCTCGGCGCCATAGAAACGGTCCGGGGGAAACGTGATCGGCACGCGCAGCACCGTGCTCCAGATGCGGTACTCGCCGAGAATCGTCCAGAACGGTTTCGATTTCCTCAACAGCCGCAGCTCGGGCTTGCGCAGCGGAATCCGCCATCGGCCGATCTTGAGGAACCGCTCGACCTTGCCGATCTTGGTCGACGACAACATCGGCAGGTAGGTGCGGCGGTCGCGATCGAGGAAGTCGAAGATATTGTGCCGCGCCGGGTGCGAGCCGGTGCTGAACGACGACCACGCCACCGGTGATACCGAGGGAAAGGTCGTCTTCAGTCGCCGATAGCTGCCGGAGGCGGCGAGGGCGCTGAAGTTGGGCAGGATGCCCTCGCGCATGAACTGATCGGTCAGCTTCGGGTCCTGGCCGTCGAGGCCCACCACGATCAGCCGCGTGATGGCGGCCTTGGGCGGCGCCGGACTGGTGAGGGCCCGCCACGCGGCGCGGAACGGCCACGCCAGTAACGTCACGAAGACGATGATGATCGTGGTGAAGAGTACGAAGGCCGACGACATCAACGCGAAGCCGGCGCCGGGGCCGATGTATGCTAGCGCCGGAGTGGGGCTGCCGAGCAGGACGAGCAGCGCCAGGGCGATCGCGGTCCAGAACCTCAAGCGACCACTCTAGGCGGGCGGCACCCGTTTGGCAACTGACGATGGCTCCAATTCCTCTACTTCGCCGCCTTCGCCGCGGCCGTCCGGTCGTGGTCGTGTCCGGCTTGCCGCGGTCGGGCACGTCGATGGCGATGAAGATGCTCGAGGCCGGCGGCCTGCCGATCCTCACCGATGGCCTTCGCGAGGCCGATGGCAGCAACCCAAACGGCTACTACGAATTCGAGCCGGTCAAGCAACTGGACAAACAGGGCGACACCGCCTGGCTTGCGGAGGCGCGCGGCAAGGCCGTGAAGATCATCTCGTTTCTGCTGACCTACCTGCCGGAGTCCTACGACTACCAGGTCGTGTTCATGCGACGCGACCTCGGCGAAGTGGTCTCCTCGCAGAACAAGATGCTGGACGTGCGCGGGGAAGCGCGGGGGGCCGGCGACGATCGCACGTCGGCGCTCTACGCGCAGCACCTCGAACAGGTCGAGCGCTTCCTGCGGCAGCGGCCGTGCTTTTCCGTCCTGATGGTCGACTACGCCGCGGTCCTGGCGGACGCCCGCGGCCAGGCGGCGCGCATCAACGCGCTGGTCGGTGGTCACCTGGACGTCGATCGGATGGCGGAGGTCGCCGAACCGGCGCTCTACCGCAATCGCCGCGCGTTGCTATAATCTGGCCTCCTTGGTGTCTCCCTTGAACTTTTGCTTCGGACGATCGGAGTGACCATGCTGCTGGGGTTACTGTTGGCGCTGTCGATCGCCCCCGCGATCAACGGCGTAGTGAAAGACACTGGTGGAGGCGCCATCTCCGGCGCGTCGGTGACCCTCCAGACCCCGGCCGGTACTGAACGGCAGACCGTCTTCTCCGGTGCTGATGGACGATTCAGCTTCCCCACCGCTCCGCCCGGCGCCACGGTCCTGGTGGTGCGCGCCGGCGGTTTCGCCGAGGCGCGGCAGTCGATCGGCAGCGCAGGAGATATCGAGGTCATCCTGCAGCCGCCCTCGATTCTCGAAACCGTGGTCGTCACCCCCGCGAGGACGGAGCAGCGGCTCGGCGACACGCCGGCCAGTGTCAACGTGGTTACCAGCGAGCAGATCGACGCCTCGCCGGCCGTCATGGCCGATGATGTGCTGCGCTCGGTGCCGAGCTTCAGCCTGTTCCGCCGCACGAGCAGCCTCGTGGCGCAACCGACCACCCAAGGCGTGTCGCTGCGCGGCATCGGCCCGAGCGGCCAGAGCCGCACGCTGGTCCTGCTCGACGGCGTGCCGTTCAACGATCCGTTTGGCGGATGGGTCTACTGGACGAAGGTGCCGCTCGTCAATGTCGACCGCATCGAAGTCACCGAAGACACGGCGTCGGGCCTCTACGGCAACTACGCGATGGGCGGCGTCATCAACATCGTGACCGGTCGTCCCACGCGTCACACCGTCGACTTCAAGACGCAGTACGGCAACCATTCGAGCCCGAAGATTGATGTCGCCGCCAGCGACATCTGGAAGAGGGTCGGCTTCGGGATGGAAGCCAGCTTCTTCAACACCGATGGCTTCCCGATCGTCACCACCGAGGCCGGTCCGATCGACAACAACGCCGATGTTGAATACAAGAACGTCACGGCCAAGGTGGAGTACTTGCCCACCGATCGCATCACCGCATTTGCCCGGGGCGGCTACTTTACCGAGAACCGGAGCAACGGCAAGGTCGGCGAGCTGAACGATACCAGGTGGACCACGGTCAGCGGCGGCGTCCGCATCACGCTGCCCGATCACAGCGACCTGCAATCGCGTGTGTTCGGCGACATCCAGGACGCGCACTACAACTTCCTTGCGGTCACCAACCCTGCCACCCTCCGTAACTTCGTGCGGCTGGCCACCGATCAAAGGGTGCCGGTCAACGGGTTCGGGGGCATGGTGCAATGGCAGAAGGTGCTGGGCACGAAACAGGCGATCAGCGCCGGCGCCGACTGGCGATGGGTCGAGGGCGAGAGCCAGGAGGATGCCTACGTGGCCGCCGTGCCCGCGTCGTTTGATGGTGTCACGCTGGCCGCCACACAGTCGCTGCGACGACTGTCGGGCGGTTCGCAGCAGAGCCAGGGCGCGTTTGTGCAGGACGTCATTACCCCGACCGACAAGCTGGTGCTCACGCTCAACGCCCGAGTCGATCACTGGCGGAACTACAACGGCCACAATCTCGAGACGTCGGTGGTCACCGGCGTGCCGACGGCCAACAACAAACCGTCGCTGCCCGACAAGACCGACACCGTGGTCAGTCCGCGCCTCGCCGCGCTCTATCACCTGACCAATCGCATCACCACGTGGGGTGCGCTCAACTCCGGCTTCCGCGCGCCGACGCTCACCGAGCTCTAC
>JBDTMB010000513.1:0-4255 GCA_039934485.1 Vicinamibacterales bacterium | reverse complement strand
GCAAAGGCGTCCCGGTACTTCGACAGCAAGTCGGGCGGCAGGTCCTTCACCATTTCGTCCACGAGTAGCGAGACGCGGTAATCAAACCCAGGCACCGCCGGCAACAGGACGTGGATGTAGACCACGTTGCCTTTGGCGTCGCCTTCACCCGCCTTGAACACCCGCCAGCCCTTCGCCACCGCCTGCCGTTGCGGATCGCTGGTCTTGGCCATCGCGTCCTGCAACGTCCTGATCGCCAGCTCGTAATCCGCTGCGAGCGTGGGCTTGATGGTAACCAGGAGGAGCCCCGCCTCGGTGGCAAATTGAGAATTGGCGGGATCGGGCGTCGACACGGCCGCGGCGGGCGGTGGTGTTTGCGGCGCGGGAGGGGTCGCCGGCGGGGGCGGTGCCGGCTGTTGAGCCAATTGAAGGACGAGCGTGAGCGCGACGGTCACAGGCCACAGCATAGCGCGACGCGGGGGGCCATGCCCCGGAGTTCTGCTCCGGGGCATGCCGACGACCCCTTGTATCTCTCTGTGGTGTTACTGAACTTTCTTGAGCGACGCGATGGCGCGACCGGCAAACGCGGCCTTGTACTTTTCGAAGATTTCCTGGACTTCCACCGGGAATACCTCCGCGATGATCCGCGTGATGTCGTATTCCTGATCCTTGACCACGGGATCGAAGATCAAGATATAGACCGCGTTGCCATTCGCCTGCTGCGAAGACTTGAAGATCTTCAAACCGGCGAGCTGCGCCTTGCGTTCCGGCTTGTCGCTCTTGGCGAGCGCTTCCTTGAGCTTGGCGATCACACTCTCAAACTCCGCCGTCTTGTCGGGCTTGATGAGAAGGGTGATTACCGCCGCATCCCCGTCCAATGTCAAGACGGGCTTGGCCGGCTCCTGAGCCGCTGCCACCGTCACCCCCGCCAGCGTCATCCCCGCCAGCGCCACACCCGAAACGAAGACCTGCAATCCTCGAAGCATTTACCGCCTCCTTAACACGAAAGGTCGTTACTCTACCAGCGGGCCAGGCGCCAAGTCTCACGGGGCCATCGACGAGCGCGGCGGGGGCCATCGGCGCTTGAAGCGCGGAAGGGCGGGCGCGGGAGGGTGACACCCCAGGAGTCGACGCTCCCGGGGCGCCACACTCAAGGAATTACTGCAGCCGAATCAGCGGAATAATCTGGCGACCCGCGAAGCTGTCTTTATACTGGACGTAGATTTGCTGGACTTCAACCGGGAAGACCTCGGCAATCACTTTCGTGATGTCGTACTCCTCGCCCTTCACGATTGGGTCGATGCTGAAAATGTAGGCGGCGTTGCCCCCCATTTGCGTTGGGGACTTGAAGACCTTCATACCGGCGAGTTGTTCCTTGCGCGCAGCCTTGTCGCTCTTTCCGAGAGCTTCCAGATACTTGGCCACCACGAGCTCAAAATCCGCCGTCTTGTCTGGCTTGATGAGGACGATCATCAGGGCCCTGTCTCCTTCAAAGGTCAAGGTGGGCTTGACCGCCTCTTGCGCCGAAGCCACTGTGGCCCCCGCCAGCATGAATCCAGCCAGCGTCACACCCGACACCCAGATTTGCAATCCTCGAAACATTGATCAGCCCTCCATCAGGCGAAAGGTCGGTACTTTACCGTACACCACGGCCGATGAAAACCGTCATGACGTCATTGGCCAACAGCATACCCTGTCGCGTGAGGGCAATTCGCATTCCGGGCTCATGAATCAGCAATCCGGCCTGCACAAAGCGATCTAATTCCGCTCCAAAACGCCCCCAGACATCCACCCCATGCCGCCGGCGAATCCCCGGGAGGTCCACGCCCTGAACGAGGCGAAGCCCCATGAACAGGGCCTCTTCCAGCCGTTCGCCCGGCTCGAGGGTCTGCAGATCCAGGCGCACATCCTGGCCACTCCGGACCCGTTCGACGTAGTCGGCGGTGCCGCTGACGGTTCGCCAGCGCCGGCCGCCGCGCGTGGAATGCGCTCCGCACCCGAAGCCAAGCCACTCCCCTTCCCGCCAGTATTTCAGGTTGTGACGCGATTGCCGCGAGCGCGGCCGGGCGACATTCGAAATTTCATACTGCTCATACCCCGCCCGATCGAGCCGGGCCAGGCCGGCCTCATACATGTCTGCGGCGTCCTCGTCGGGCGCCACCGACCATCCGGAACGGGCCATCGCTTCTTTGAGCGGCGCGTTGGGATAAATCTCCAGCAAATAGAGCGACGCATGCTCGGGCCCCACGTCGATCAGGGCCTCCACCGATTCCAGCCAATCCTCGGGCCGCTGACCCGGCAACCACATCATCAGGTCGAGACTGAGGTTATCGAAGCCGGCCGACCTCGCCAGCCGCACGGCAGCGCGCGCCGTCGCCACGGAGTGCAGCCGCCCCAGCCGCTGGAGCTCTTCATCACGAAAGGATTGGACACCGAAACTGATGCGATTGGCTCCGGCGGCGCGGAAGCCCGCGAGCGACTCGCTGGTCACGGTCTCGGGATTGGCCTCGATGGTGATCTCGGCGTCCGGGGCAACGGCGAAACCCTGCCGCAGGGCCGCGATCACCCGCGCCAACTCCTCCGGCGCGAGCAGCGACGGGGTGCCGCCGCCAAAAAAAATGGTGTCAGCCAACGTCGCGGGCTCGGCGGCGCCGCGGATGTCGGCGACGAGGGCATCAACGTAGCGGCGCTTCAGCGCCTCGTCCAGCAGTCCGCGGTTGAAGTTGCAGTAGTTGCAGATCGCCGCGCAAAACGGGATGTGCACATAAAGGCCTAAGGGGCTCACGGGGACGTTGGGTGCCCGGCCTACTTGCTTCCGGCCTTCCCACCCGACCACTTAAGATCCGGAGCCGGCGCGCGCAACTTGGCGCGAGCCATTCCTCTGCTCCTCGAAGGCAAAGTGGAACCACTGGCTTCCGACCTCTCCCGGGACTTCTTGATGTTATGGGACGACCCGGGGGATTCTTTTTGCCAACGGTCGATCTTCTCGGGCGTGGCATTGGGGCCAACTTCTCTCACATCGGCTCCCTTGATCTCGATCCAGTCGCACATCTCGAACAGACGCGAGCGAGTCCGAGCGCCGACTTGGAAGATCAGCGAATTCGGCTCAGTATTGTCGGCCGGATCGGAAAGGTTGGTCGTAAAAATTGTGGGCCGATTGCCGTTGTATCGAGTGTTGACGACCATACCCAGCGTCTCTTTGCCCCACGCCGACAAGCCGTTCGTGCCTCCCAAGTCGTCCAAAACCAGGAGGTCGGCGTCAAGCACTGGCGACAGGACACTCATCTCGGTTTCTTCGACCGAGCGGTTATAGGTGTTGCGGACTCTGGTCAGCAAGTCTGCCGTCTCAAAAAAATAACCGCGGGCACCCTTCGTCCGAATCACTTCCTTCAGGATTCCTACGGCCAAGTGGGTCTTTCCTACTCCCGGAAGGCCGTGAAAGAGCAATCCCCGATCGACCACTGGGAACGACTCGACGAATTTCATCGCCTTACCCCAGGCCGCCCGCTGGGTGTCCATGTCGTGCTCAAACGTGGCGAGTTCGGCACGCTTGAATTTTGGTGGAATGCCCGCCTCAGCCATCAGTCCCTCGACCAGATTCGCGCGCCAGCATTCGCAACGCACCACCCGCTCGACGCCGTCTGCTTCGATGACGCTTTTCCAGCGCGTGCCGTGGCAAATCTCGCAATCCATCCCTGTAGCCCGTCGCCTGAAGTCTGTAGCCTGAAGTCCGCAGCCTGTTAGTTCAGGTAGCAGCGCAGCACCGCGTGGGGGTGAAGCGTGCGGCAGGCGCCGGCGTCGCGGCGCGATTGGCGATCGGTGCGTCGGCCGCCGCGGCGGTGGGGGTCGAACATCTCGTCGGACGATGACGGGTGCTGCGCGTGTTCGATCGCGACTCGAATCGCGTCGGGGTGCCGTCCGGCGACGGCCGCGGCCATCAGGCCCGAGGTCGTGGTCTCTGGCGACCCCGGCCAACCCGCCAGCAGGTGCATTACGGCCTGCCGCACCCACCACACCGCGCCACTCTGGAAGGTCCGCGGTTCATCCGGCCGAAAGCGCCTCGCCGCCTCGATCAATCCGAGGTTGCCCTCGTGAATGAGGTCGAGCAACGGCACGCCCAGCCCGCGAAATCGCTTGGCATAGTTGGCGACGAAGCGCAGGTTGGCTTCGACCAGCCGGCTGACGGCTGCTTCATCGCCGTTCAGTTGTATCTGTCGTCCCAGTTGCCGCTCGTCGTCCGCGGTGAGGGACGGAAATGCGGCGATTTCGCGAAGGT
>JBDTMB010000512.1:0-4275 GCA_039934485.1 Vicinamibacterales bacterium | reverse complement strand
GACAACAAGATCGACGCCATCTACCTCGAAGGCGGATCGAGCATGTTCTACTTCACCGGCGTGCGGTGGGGCCTCAGCGAGCGCCCGTTCGTGGCGGTGATTCCGGCGAAGGGCGAGATCGGATGGGTGTGTCCCGGCTTCGAGGAAGAACGCGCCCGCGAGCTCGTCAAGGACGCGAAGGACGTGCGCGTGTGGCAGGAAGACGAGAGCCCGTATCACCAGATCGCGGCGATCCTGAAGGACCGCGGCGTCGGCTCGGGCCGCGTCGGTGTAGAAGAGCGCCTGCGCTACTTCATCTACAGCGGCGTCAAGAAGGAGGCGCCGGCGATGAGCTTCGTGGACGCCGACGTGATCACCGCCGGCTGCCGGATGATCAAGTCGTCGGCGGAAATTGCACTGATGCAGAAGGCGATGGACATCACGCTGGCGTCCTACAAGGCCGCGTTCGAGACGTTCAAGGAAGGCATGACGCAGAACGAGCTGCGTGACCACATCGCCGCCGCGCACACTGCGCTCGGCGGCCCCGGCGGTGGCGCGTCGGTGAGCTTCGGCAAGTTCACGGCGTTCCCGCACGGCAGCATCGAGCCGCAGCAGCTGAAGGAGGGCGACGTGATCCAGGTCGACGGCGGCTGCGCGATCCAGGGCTACCAGTCCGACATCACGCGCACCACCGTCTTCGGCAAGCCCACAAAGCGGCAGATCGAGGTGTGGAACCTGGAGAAGCAGGCGCAGGCCGCGGCGTTTGCCACCGCCAATCTCGGCGTGCCATGCGAAGCCGTGGACGCCGCCGCGCGCAAGGTGATCACCGACGCCGGCTTCGGCCCCGGCTACAAGGTGCCGGGCCTCCCCCACCGCACCGGCCACGGCATCGGGCTCGACGGGCACGAGTGGACCAACTTTGTCCGCGGCAACAAGACCCCGCTCGCCGCGGGGATGTGTTTCAGCGACGAGCCGATGATCGCGATCTACGGCGAGTTCGGCATCCGGCTCGAAGACTGCATCCACATGACCGACGCGGGTCCGAAGTGGTTCACGCAGCCAAGCCCATCGATCGATAAGCCGTTCGCCTGACCACGGACAATAACCACGGAGATCACGGAGACACCGAGAAGTTGTTCAAAGTGCGATCAGGCTTCGAACGAAGACCGAGGAATTGAACAACGATCTCCGTGGTCTCCGTGGTTGACGTACGTGAAAGGCCGGGGCGTCGCCCCCGCCAGATCGGCAATTTCGGCCACTTACCCAGGCAACAACCGGTGACAAGGCCCCCGTTCCCACCGCTATACTTGCGGGGGTTATGAAGCGCGCCACAGATAAACACGCCACCGATAAACGCGCCACAGATAAGCGCCGATACGGGGCGGCCCTGGTCGCCACGTCGTTCGTGGTCTGGATGGGCGGCCTTGGGCTGCTCGTGTACGCGCAGGCCGGTCCCGCCGCAACGGCGGCGAAGGCGCCCGCCGCGCCACCGGCACCTGCGGTGATGGCCGCCGCGGATCAGGCCGCGCTGATCGGCCGCTACTGCGCCACCTGCCACAGCGAACGCACCAAGTCGGGCGAGCTGGTGCTGGCCGGCTTCGACGCCGCCAAGTTCGCCAACGATCATCCCGAAACCGTCGAGAAGATGATTCGCAAGCTGCGCGCCGGCATGATGCCGCCCGCCGGCGCCGCGCGTCCAGACGAAGGCGCCATCGCGGCATTGGCGACGGCACTCGAGACCCGGATGGACGCGCTCGCCGTCGCGAACCCCAACCCGGGTTGGCGGCCGTTCCAGCGTCTCACGCGCGTCGAGTACCAGCGCGCGGTGAAGGAACTCCTCGACCTCGACGTCGACGTCACCACGTTCCTGCCGCCCGACACGCAGAGCCAGGGCTTCGACAACCTGGCGGAAACCCAGAGCTTCTCGCCGGCGTTGCTGCAGGGGTACCTGCGCGCCGCCAGCCAGATCAGCCGCCTCGCGATTGGCGATCGCCATGCTTCGGCGACGTCGGCCACCTACCGCGTGCCGGCCACCGAGTCGCAGATGCGCACCGTGCCTGGCGCGCCGTTTGGTTCGCGCGGCGGCCTGTCGGTGGTCCACACCTTCCCTGCCGACGGCACCTATACCTTCACGCTGGAGATGGTCCGCTCCACGAGCGGTGAACTCTTCGGCAACACCGCCATCCTGATGGCCGGGAAGAACGAACAGATCGAGGTCTCGGTCAACGGCGAGCGCGTGGCCGTGCTCGAAGTGGACAAGGGCATGGGCGACGAAGCCGCGAAGGGCCTGATTGTCAAGACGCCGCCGATTCAGATCAAGGCCGGGCCACAGCGCATCTCGGCCGCGTTCGTGCCTCATGCGCTCGGTCCGGTGGACGATCTGCTGGCGCCGATCGATCAAACACTGATCGACACGCGCATTGGCACCGGATTTGGCGTGACGGCATTGCCCCACCTCGATTACATGACGGTCAACGGGCCGCTGCAGGTCACGGGCGTCTCCGAAACGCCGAGCCGCAAGAAGATCTTCACCTGCCGTCCGATCACCGCGGAAGAACGGTGCGCGACGCAGATCATCCAGAACCTCGGCACGCGCGCCTATCGCGGGCCACTGGCGCCCGCCGACCTCGACGAGCTGATGAAGTTCTACGAACAGGGACGCAAGGAAGGCGACTTCGAATCGGGCATCCAGATGGCGGTGCAGGCCGTGCTCGCCAATCCCCGGTTCCTCTTCCGCGTCGAGCCGATGCCGGCCGCGGCAGCGGCGCCCTACCGGCTTGGCGACCTCGACATCGCATCGCGGCTCTCGTTTTTCCTGTGGAACACCGTGCCCGACGCCGAGTTGTTGAAGGCCGCCAACGAGGGCGCCTTGAAGACGACGCTCGGACTGGAAAAGCAGGTCCGCCGCATGCTCGCCGATCGCCGGTCGGAAACGCTGGCCACGCATTTCTGGTCGCAGTGGCTGCGCTTGCAGGACGTCGACAAGATTCATCCCGATGGCGTGACCTTCCCGCAATGGGATAGTTCGCTGTCCGCCTCGTTCCGCCGCGAAACCGAACTCTTCTTCGACAACCTGGTGCGCGAGGATCGCAACGTCCTCGAGATGCTGACCGCCGACTACACGTTCCTGGACGAGCGGCTCGCGCGTCACTACGGCTTCGGCAATGTCACCGGGCCGGAATTCCGCCGCGTCGCGTTGCCGGCCAACCGCCACGGCATCCTGACACAAGGCAGCATCCTGATGCTGACGTCGGTGGCCGACCGCACCTCGCCCGTGCAGCGCGGCAAGTGGGTGCTCGGCGTGCTGCTTGGCGCGCCGCCGCCACCGCCGCCGCCCAACGTGCCGACGCTCGACAACACCAGGGCGGTTGCCGACGGACGCCTGCTCACCGTGCGCCAGCGCATGGAGCAGCACCGCGCCAATCCCGCGTGCACATCGTGCCATCGCGTGATCGATCCGATTGGCCTCTCGCTGGAGAACTTCGACGTCACCGGCCAGTACCGCATCAAGGACAACGGCGCGCCGGTGGATGCCAGCGGCCAGTTGTACGACGGCACGCCGCTTGACGGCCCCTCAGGTCTCGTCGCCGCGCTCCTCAAGCGCAAGACGACGGTGCTCACGAGCTTCACGGAAAGCATGATGACCTACGCGCTCGGCCGGCGCATCGAGTACTACGACCTGCCCACCGTCCGCACCATCGTCGCCGGCGCCGCCAAGCACGACTACCACGCATCGTCGTTCATCATGGGCATCGTCAACAGCAACGCGTTCCGCATGAGCCGTCCGGCGCCGGCCGAATCCACGGCGGTCGGCGACCGACAGTAGGCGTAAGCGTAAGGTGGGGGCGTAAGGTGGGGGCGTAAGGTGGGGGCAAACCTTCAGGTTTGCCCAGGAGCAGGAGCTATTCGATGTTGATCTTCAAGAAGCACATCTCGCGGCGGACCGTGTTGAAAGGCCTCGGCGCGGCCGTCAGCTTACCGCTGCTCGACGCCATGGTGCCCGCCGCCACGGCGATGACCAGGAGCGCGGCGGCCGCGACGGGCCGCACCCGCCTCGTGGCGCTGGAGATGGTGCACGGCGCCGCCGGCGCAACCAACTACGGCCAGAAGGTCAACCTGTGGTCGCCGGCCGACGCGGGGCCCGCGTTCGACCTGTCGCCGAGCAGCCTGGCGCCGCTCGAGCCGTTCCGCGACTACCTGACGATCGTCAGCAACACCGACTGCCGGAACGCTGAAGCGTTCACCACCCCGGAGATCGGCGGCGATCACTTCCGCGCCGCCGCGGTCTTCCTCACC
>JBDTMB010000511.1:0-4299 GCA_039934485.1 Vicinamibacterales bacterium | reverse complement strand
CCACGGTGCTCGTCACCGGTCCGCGCGTGGGGCAGGTCTTGCTGGCCGGCGGCGGGGGCAACTGGCCCGACCTGCGGGAGTCGAGCGAGTTCTTCGATCCGGCGAGCGGCACGTTCCAGCTCGCGCCCGGCTTTGCGGAGCCGCGTCTGGATCACACGGCGACGCTGCTCGGCGATGGGCGCATCGCCTTCATTGGCGGCACCACCAACTGGGTCGACTACAACCAGAAGACCTCGTCGGTGGAGATCTACGATCCGGTGACGAACACGTTCTCGTCCGGCGGCGACCTGCTGGTCGAGCGCTCGCAGCACGTCACCTCGCCGGTGCAGGGCCCGGGCGGCGGACCGAACGACTTGAAGTTGATTGTCGTTGGCGGCTACAGCGCCAGCACGATGTCGTCCAGGACGGTGGAGCTCTTCGATCCCGCGAGCACGGCGCTTCGCGTCGTGACGGCCACGCTGCCGGACGGCAATGTGGGAACGCCCTACTCGGGCGCGATGCAGGCCACGGGCGGCACCGGCGCCGGCTACCAGTTCTCCGTCTCCGGCGGCAGCCTGCCGCCGGGCGTGTCGATGGACCAGAACGGCACGTTGTCCGGCACGCCGACGTCCGGCGGGGTGTGGCCGGTGGTGATCCAGGTGATGGACTCGGCCTCGAATGCCGCGTCTCGCGCGTTCACCATCTACATCGATCGCCTCGCGATCACCACTGCGAGCTTCGCGAACGCTGACGAGGGTGTGGGCTACACCCAGATCCTGGCGGCCACCGGTGTCGGCGCGATCACCTGGTCGCTCGAACCCGGGAACTCGCTGCCGCCGGGCCTGACGCTCGACAATGGGTTACCCGCCGTGACCGGGATACCGACGGTCGCCGGCTGGTACTTCTTTACGCTGCGGGCGACCGACGCGGTCGGCCAAACCGCCACGCGGGGCTACAGCTTGCAGGTGGTGGCGCCGCTGTCGATTGACGCGGCGTCCTTCTCCCTCGGCGTCACGACGGAGAATCATGACTTCAACTTCACGCTGCAGAAATGGATCGGTGACGTGACGTGGCGCCTCGGCGGCGGGTCACGGCCTCCGGGGTTGGGTGTCTCCGGCAATGGCCATACCGGCTGGGTCGCGGGCTTGCCGCACCGCACCGGAACGTCGTAGCCGTTTTCTCCCAATGGGGGAGGCACGTCAGGCATGGTTGCGCGATAATCACTGACGCGCCATGAGTGACAGCCCCCCAGGGTCATTTTGTCCTCGATGCGGCAAAGGCGTCCCCGCCGGGGCCACCTTCTGCCCGTCGTGTGGCCTTGCGATGGGCGCCGATCTCACCCAGTTGCCGCCGCCCGCCGGCACGCCGCCTTCAACTTCCGCCATCACGTCGCTGCCGGCCCCGGGCGTGACGTCGCTCCCGACCTCGGGTGTCACCTCGCTTCCCACCGGCGGCGGCACGTCCCCGCCGGGCGCCAATGCGGCGACGTACAGCGGCCCCACCATGGGCATCACGGGCGCCGCCACCTCGCTCGAGAGCCCGTCGCCGCGGCCGACCCCTGGCGTCAAGGCCGGCGACGGCCCGTTCCAGCCCGGCCAGCAGGTCAGTCCCCGCTACACGATCATCCGCATCCTCGGCATGGGCGGCATGGGCGCGGTCTACCAGGCGTTCGACCACGAGCTGGGCGTCGCGGTGGCGATCAAGGTGATTCGCCCGGCGGCGCAATCGGACGCCACCGCCGCGAAGGAACTGGAACAACGCTTCAAGCGCGAACTCGTCCTCGCCCGCCAGGTCACCCACAAGTACGTCGTCCGCATCCACGACCTCGGCGAAGTCGACGGCATCAAGTACCTGACGATGCCCTTCGTCGAAGGCGAGACGCTGGCGCAACTGCTCAAGCGTGTCGGCACGCTGCCGGTGACGCAGGCGCTGCCGTGGGCCCGGCAGATCGCGCAGGGCCTGGCCGCCGCGCACGAGAAGGGCGTGATCCACCGCGACCTCAAGCCCGAAAACATCATGGTCGAGAAGCCCTCGGCGCAGACCTCGGTGGTCGAGGGACGCGAGGGCGGCGACGCGCTGATCATGGACTTCGGCATTGCGCGATCGGTCGAGCACGGCGGCACCCAGACCGCGGCGGGCTCGGTGATCGGCACGCTCGAATACATGGCGCCCGAACAGGCGCAGGGCGGCAAGGTCGACCAGCGCGCCGACATCTACGCGTTCGGGCTGATCATCTACGACATGATCGTCGGCCGGCAGCGGCTGGCGAAGAAGAGCAACCCGATGACCGAGCTCCTCGAGCGGCTCACCGCGTCGCCGCCGTCGCCGCGGTCGGTCAATCCGAAGATTCCCGAGGCGCTCGACGCGGTGGTGATGAAATGCCTGGCGCCGTCGGCGGACGATCGCTACGCGACCTCGCAGGAAGTGGTGCGCGCGCTCGAGAGGCTGACCGACGATGGGCACATTCGCGTCGACGAGCTGCACCCGGCGCCGGTCGTCATCGTCACCCCCGCTCGGCCGTACTGGCAGCTCGCGGTGGCCGCCGTGGTGCTGGCTTCCATCTTCGGCGGCGGCGGCTGGTATTTGTCGAATCGCGGCACGCCGAAGTTGCCGGCCGTGAAGGATCCGATCTCGGTGCTGATCGCCGACTTCAACAACAAGACGGGCGACCCCGTGTTCGACGGCGTGGTCGAGCAGGCGCTGGGCCTCGGCATCGAGGGCGCGTCGTTCATCACGACGTATCCGCGCCGCGACGCGTTGCGCGCGGCCGCGGTGATCAAGCCGGGCAGCAAGCTGGACGAGACCACGTCACGGCTGGTGGCGAGGCGCGAAGGCGTCGGGCTGGTGCTGGCGGGCGACATCGAGCAGCGCGGCACCGTGTATCACATCACCACGCGCGGCCTGGGCGCCGACAACGATGGGCCCCCGCTCTACACCGTCGAAGCCGACGCCGCCAGCAAGGCCGAGATCCTGGAGACCGTGGGTTCGCTGGCCGGCAAGGTCCGCACCGCGCTGGGCGACACGGCCGTGCCGAAAGACGGCCCGGCGCCGAACGAGACCTTCACCGCGGCAAGCCTCGAGGCGGCGAAGGCCTATGCCGAAGGGCAGGGGTTCCAGGCGGCCGGCAAACGCGAAGAGGCGATCGCGAAGTATCAGCTGGCGGTCAAGCTGGATCCGAATCTCGGCCGCGCCTACTCGGGCATGGCCGCTCAGTACGTCAACCTCGGCCGCGCGGACGAGGCGCAAAAGTATTACGACGAGGCGCTCAAGCTGATCGATCGCATGACCGACCGCGAAAAGTTCAGGACGCGCGGCAGCTATTACCTCTTTGCGCGGAAGGTGCCCGAAGCCATCAAGGAGTACACGGCGTTGGTGGCGGCGTTTCCCGGCGACAGCGCCGGGCAGGCCAACCTCGCGCTGGCCTATTTCTACGATCGCAACATGCAGAAGGCGCTCGAAGAGGGCCAGAAGGCGATCGCCATGTCGCGGAGCATCACCCCGCGATCGAATGCGACGCTGTACGCGATGTATGCCGGCCAGTTCGAGACCGCGATCACGGCCAGCGACGAAGTGCTCAAGCTCAATCCCAGGTTCGAAAAGGCCTTTCTGGAACGCGGCCTGTCCGAAGTCGGCCTGGGCCGGGGCGCGGCCGCGGTCAAGACGTTCGAAAACCTCAAGGGCACTTCTCCGACGGGCGCGTCATACGCGTTCGCGGCACTAGCCGACCTGGCGTTGTATGAAGGCCGGACCAAGGACGCCATCGCGATCCTGAACGACGGCATCGCCTCTGACACAGCGGCGAAAAACCTGACCGGTGTCGCGCTGAAGCGCGTGGCGCTGGCCGACGCGCGCCTCGCGCAGGGTGATACCGCCGGTGCCGCCCGCGAGGCCGAGCAGGCGGCGGCGGCCAGCCAATCGCTGGGTGTCCAGGTGACCGCGGGGCTGGTCCTGGCGCGGACCGGAAAGGCGCCGGCGGCGTTGAAGATCGCCGACGCCCTCGCGCAGAAGCTCGAAGCCGATCCGCAGGCCTATGCGCGGCTACTGCGCGCGGAAGTGAGCCTGGCGCAGAACCAGGCGCGCGCCGCCTTCGATCACGCGCGCGCGGCGCACGATCTCGCCGACGTCTGGATCGGCCGCGTGATTCTCGCGCGTGCCGACCTCGAGCTCGGCCAGTTCGCCGAAGCCACTTCTGAACTCGACGCGGCGATCAAGCGGCAGGGCGAGGCCACCGCCCTCGCCCTCGATGAGTGGCCGACGTTCCGTTACTTCCCGCAGGTGTATTACTACAAGGGCCTGGCGCAGGACGGCTTGAAGAGCCCG
>JBDTMB010000510.1:0-4301 GCA_039934485.1 Vicinamibacterales bacterium | reverse complement strand
GTGGCGAGAAAAATGGCGACGATGGTGCTTAACAGCCGCATGCCTGATTCCTGGAACCCGCGAAGCCCGAAGTCCGAAGCCCCCGAAGCCTGAAGCCCCCGAAGCCTGAAGCCCCCGAAGCCTGAAGTCCGAAGCCCGCAGCCTGATTAGACTCCCAAAGGGCGTCGCCGGACGTCTGTTAAAATCGCGTCGTGCGAATAGCTCAGCTCGGTAGCGTCTTGATGGTCGTCATGTTGGCCGCAGCCTGTTCCCGGCCGGCCGAACCGGTGTCCAAGTCAGCCACGCCCGCGGCCACGGCCCCGGCCGCACCGAAGCGCGCCGCCCCCGCGCCTCCTCCGGGCTCCGCGGCCACGCCGGCTGAGCCGGCCCCGCGCAAGCCAATTGCCCGCAAGGCCACCACGGCGCCGGAGCCGCTGCCGTCGGCGCCCACCACGGCGACGCTGATGCTGGAGACGGACGTTCCCGGCGCGTCGGTGTTCATCAATCGCCAGTACGTGGGTGTGACCCCGCTCACCCTGGAGAAGCTCGAGCCCGGCGAAAAACAGTTCAAGCTCACCGCCGAGGGTTTCGACGGCATCGAACGGCAAGTGAACCTCAAGGTCGGCGACAACCCGGTGACGCTCCGCTTTCGCGAAGTGCGGCTGAACGAGCAGATTCAAGTCACCCACAAGCACGCGATGGGCTCGTGCGAAGGCACGCTCACCGCGACGGTGGACGGCATCACCTACGACACCCCCAACAAGAACGACGCGTTCAAGTTGGTGTATTCGCAGCTCGACACCTTCGCCGTGGACTACCTGGAGAAGAACCTCAAGTTGAAGCAAAAGGGCGGCAAGCAGTGGAATTTCACGGACAAGAACGCCGCCAACGCCGATAAATTGTTCGTCTTCCACCGCGAAGTCGAGGCGGCCAGAAAGAAGCTCGCCGACGGCTACACCCCGGTCCGGTAGGCAAACCTGAAGGTTTGCCCTTTGATATCCTTATCCTATGAAACGCATCATCCTCTTCCTGGCGACCAACCTCGCCATCATGGTCACGCTGTCGGTCGTCCTCAGCTTGCTGGGCGTCGGCGGCTACCTCACGCCAACGGGCCTCGACTACTCCGCCCTCATGGTGTTTGCCCTGATCTGGGGCATGGGCGGCGCGTTCATCTCGCTGCAAATTTCGCGGTGGATGGCCAAGCGGGCCATGGGTGTGCAGCTGGTCGACGGCAAGACCGGGCAAGCCGAGCTCGACTGGTTCTACCGGACGGTGGAAACGCTGGCGCGCCGCGCCAGCCTGCCGATGCCGGAAGTGGGCGTCTACGAATCCGCGGAAGTGAACGCGTTTGCCACCGGCCCGAGCAAGAACCGCAGTCTCGTCGCGGTGTCGTCGGGCCTCTTCCGCGCGATGGGACACGACGAAATCGAAGGCGTCCTCGCGCACGAGATCACTCACATCCAGAACGGCGACATGGTGACGCTCGCGCTGATCCAGGGCGTGGTGAACGCGTTTGTGATCTTCTTCTCACGCGTCCTCGCCAACCTCATCCGCTCGATGGTGGACCGCCGGATGTCGAACCTCGTGTTCATGTTGACGACCATCGCGTTCGACATCGTGCTCGGCATCCTGGGCTCGATCGTCGTGGCGTGGTTCTCGCGCGCCCGCGAGTTTCGCGCCGACGCCGGCGGCGCCGCGCTGGCCGGCCGCAACAACATGATCGGCGCGCTCCAGCGCCTGGCGCAGAACAAGCAGCTGGTCGACACCTCGCAGCCCGCCTACGCCACCATGAAGATCAACGGCGCCAAGGGCTTCATGTCGCTCTTCTCCACCCATCCGCCGCTCGAAGAGCGGATCCGCGCCTTACAGCAGTCGTAAGAGTGAACCTGCTTCATTTTTACGGTTTGCGTAAATAGCGATGGTTTCCGAAACCGTCGAAGCCGAAGGCCACCTGATCGACTCGGGCAATTTCCAGTCGATCCTGACGACCGTCGTCGAGCATGGGTCCGAGTACGAGATCCTGCGCTTCGACGTTGGCCGCAAGAACGAGGAGGGCTCGCACCTCACGCTCAAGCTGACGTCGGCGACGCCGGAACGGCTGCAGGACCTGCTCGCGCAGCTCTCCGTCTTCGGCTGCTACGTCAAGGGCACGCCCGACGCGGTGCTCAGGCCGGCCGGCCTCGACGGTGCGGCGCCCGAGGATTTCTACTCCACCACCAACCACCGGACGGCGGTGTACATGGGCGGGGCGTGGGTGGTGGCCGAGCACCAGCGCATGGACGCCGTGCTCGTCGTCAGCGGCAATCGCGTCGCCTGCCGCAAGCTCCGCGACGTCAAGCGCGGCGACCTCATCGTCTGCGGCATGCAGGGCGTGCGCGTCTCACCCGACGTGCAGCAGCGCGACAAGCCGAGCTTTGGCTTCATGAGCAACGAAGTGTCATCGGAGCGGCGCGTCGAAACCTCGGTGTTGCGCGTGGCCGAGATGATGCGGCGGGTGAAGGCCGACGGCGGCAAGATCGCGTTCGTCGCCGGACCCGTGGTGGTGCACACCGGCGGCACGCAGTATTTCTGCGAGCTGATTCGCCTGGGCTACGTCGACACCCTGCTGTCCGGCAATGCGCTCGCCGTCCACGACATCGAAGTGGCGCTCTCGGGCACCTCGCTCGGCATCGATCTCAACACCGGCCATCCGGTGGAACACGGCCATCGTAATCACATGCGCGCGATCAACGCCGTGCGCCGCGCCGGCGGCATCGCCCGCGCCGTCGAGACCGGGGTGCTGCGCACCGGCGTCATGCACGCCTGCCACACGCACGGCGTCCAGTACATCCTCGCCGGATCGATCAGGGACGATGGCCCGTTGCCGGAAACGGTGATGGACCTGGTCGAGGCCCAGGATGCCTACGCCACGGCCCTCGAAGGCGTCGACGTCGTCGTCATGCTGTCGTCGATGCTGCACAGCATCGGCGTCGGCAACATGCTGCCGTCGTGGGTCAAGGTGATCTGCGTGGACATCAACCCGGCCGTGGTCACCAAGTTGAGCGACCGCGGCTCCACGCAAACCGTGGGCGTCGTCACCGACGTGGGGCTGTTTCTCCACACACTCGCCGAGAAACTGCGCTAACCACGGAGCACACGGAGGACACAGAGGCACTAAAATAGGATTCTCCGTGTGCTCCGTGTGCTCCGTGGCTAATCGTTCGTGACCGTTCGTGATCCCCCTTTATGCACAAGACTCTCATCACGCCGTCCGTCCTTGAATCACACTTGAACGACCCCTCGTGGGTGGTGATCGACTGCCGCTTCGACCTGGCGAACCCGGCCAAGGGCGAAGAGCTCTATCGCGCGGGTCACATTCCCGGCGCGCGGTATGCGCATCTCGATCGGGATCTCTCCGGAGAAAAGACCGGGACCAACGGCAGGCATCCACTTCCCGAGACCGACGCGATAGTCAAGACCTTCGGCGAACTCGGCATCGCGCCGCATTGCCAGGTGATTGCCTATGACGGCGACAACGGCATGTTCGCGGCGCGGCTGTGGTGGATGCTGCGCTGGATGGGCCACGACTCGGTGGCGGTGCTCGATGGCGGGCTGGCGCGATGGCAGGCCGAGGGTCACAAGCTGCGCGGCGGCGCGGAAGCCACCGCCGCGGTGACATTCCGCGGATCCCCGCGCCGCGGCTGGCGCCTCACCGTCGACGAGGTCGCCGCCGGACTCGGCAAGACCACGCGGCTGTTGGTGGATGCCCGCACCAACGAACGCTACCGCGGCATCGGCGAAACCCTGGACAAGGTGGGCGGTCACATCCCGGGCGCCGCCAACTACTTCTACGGCCAGAACCTCGCCGACGACAAGTCCTTCAAGTCACCCGGAGAGCTGAAGAAACAGTGGGCGGCGGTGCTCAAGGGCCACGACCCGAAAGATGTGGTGATGTATTGCGGGTCCGGCGTCACTGCCTGCCACAACCTCCTGGCCCTGGAACACGCGGGAATCCACGGGACCAGGATCTTCCCGGGCTCCTGGAGCGAATGGAGCGCGGATCCCAAGCGTCCGGTCGAGACCGAAAACCCGAAATAACGAATAACGAATAACGAATAACGAATAACGAATAACGAATAACGAATAACGAAAGTTTCGTGTTTTACACTCTTTATTGGTTATTCGTTATTGCCTTATTGGTTATTCGTTATTGGTCATCGTCGAGCCAACCCCCCAAAGGTTCTTCCCGTCCAATCCCCTGAGATTCGATATTTCAGGAGATTGGACCCTATGACCCTTCGCATCCTCTTCACCCTGGCCATGCTCGTCGGCCTGGCCGCCGC
>JBDTMB010000509.1:0-4302 GCA_039934485.1 Vicinamibacterales bacterium | reverse complement strand
GCGATGTCAGGCGCCGGTACCATCGCGGTGAACTCGAAATCGCACGAGCTGAGGAAGGGCGCCGGCTTCACGCTCACGCCCGACACGGCGTTCACTCTCAGCAGCACTGGACCGGAACCGCTGACCTTCTACGTCCGAACCGAGCCGCTTCCCGGCAATTACGTCGCGAGCGCGGACCTCGTCGTGGTCAACAGCCTTGATAACGATCGCAGGGTCGGGGCGCACTGGGCGCACATCAACAGCGGCGGCCCCGCCGGCATGACCCTCATCGGCATCGCCCCGCGCACGATGCCACAACCGCACAGCCATCCCAGCGAAGAGTGCTGGATCATGGTTGAAGGTGAAACCGTGCTGTCGCTCGGAAAGCAAATCCGACGCATGACCGCCGGCCAGGCCTACAAGATTCCTCCCACCGGCATTACGGCACACAGCAACCTGAACCTCGGAGAAGAGTCCGCCGAGATGATCTTCATGGGACCTGCTGGCGGTGGCGGAGGGGGAAGAGGTGGACAGGGCGCACCTGGCACTCAGGGCGGACCTCCGGCTCAGGGCACGGACTTCACGAGGCTCGATAACGGCGCCTACAACCGGGCCGCCGAGCAAGACATCGACATGTTCATTGGCGATTGGCGCAATGCGTTCCCACGAATCATGCACGGCAATCTCTACGTCCGGGACATGTTGACGGCGCTGCAGGGTTCCGATGAACTGCACCCGGCCAGACGAGGCGCGGTCTTGACGAATGCCGAAGCCGTCAGCTACGCGCAACTCGAACCAGGCTCTACAGCGCATCGAGTGGAGGGAGAGCTGAAGAACATTCAGCAGACCTTCGTCGTGAACTCCGGCACTGGCGTGATCACTTCTGGATCGACCAGAGTCGAGCTCGCCCGGAACATGGCGTTCATCATCCCCCCGGGACTGGATTTTCGACTGACGGCGACCGGCGGCAATTACCTGACGTGCTATGTCGTCAGCGAAAAACTACCGTCCGGATTTGCCCCTCGAACGACTCTTGAGATCGTCGACAACCGTGCACGGGCTCAACTCACCAACGCCTGGGTGAACCAGGAGCGTTCGTTGATCTCGAAGGCCAACGGCCTGAGCCAATACGGCGCAGTCACCGAGGTGACGATGAAGGCGATGACGATGTCCAGGCCATCCAGCAGCGGTCCCGGTGTCGAAGAGATCTGGATCGCCATCGATGGTGACGTCGATGTGCTCCTCGGCAAGGAATTGCGAAGGCTTCGTGCGGGCACAGCGTACCGCGTTCCATCAACCGGGATTACCGCGCACGCCAACATCAACTCGTCCAGCCAGGAGGCCCGGTTTCTCTACTTGGCGAAGTAGATGATCTAAATCGCGTCATCGCGACTCACGGATCCGCAGGGTATCGTTGACCTTAATATCCTGCGTGAGCACCTGGTTGCGTCCTGATGGCCAGCGGACTTCCACGCGATTGACGGCGGTATCGTCTCCCAGGCCGAAATACAGGGGCAGGGAACTCTGCGACAGATACCCGCTCTTGCCGTCGTATTGCTTGGTGTACGTGCCGTGTGCCGTTTCGACCTTGACTAACGCGCCCAGCCCGTCGCGATTCGACGACGATCCGATCAACTGGACCTTGAGCCAATGGATGGGGCGAACCTGGGCCAGGTTGCTGACCAGAAACTGCGGCGCCGAATTGAAATCGCCGGTGACCAGGTCAAGGTCGCCGTCATTGTCGAGATCGAACAGCACGGCCGCACGGCTTCCCGCCGGCGCCATGACCGTCACCTGGCCGGATTGGTTCTCGCACATCGAACGCATGAGGTTTCGGGGATCGGGCGGCGGCTGCCGACAGTTCAGTTGAAACCAGGGCGTATAGGTTGTGCGGCGTGGTTCCACGCCGAGCATGAATTCGGCCGCGAGGAACTTCTTGCCCTGGTTATTGAGCAACAGCGAATTGATGCCGTAACGGAACGGAAAATTCATCGAGGAGGCGATGAAGATGTCGTCCCATCCGTCAGCATTGACGTCGCCGATACTCGGACCCCACGGCCAATAGTTCTCGACGCCCATGGCGTCCGACACCTCGTTGAACTTCCCGCCGCCAAGGTTGCGATAGAGCGAGTTGCCGAAGACAAAGGAATCGACGGGCCCCATCAAGACGCTCTCAGACGGATGCCCCGCTTTTTTGGTTTCCAGTTCTGGTCCGACGTCTTCATACATGTCCGAGTGCATGTCCGTGACGAATAGATCCAGGCGGCCGTCGTTGTCGTAATCGAAGAACTTGATGCCCATCGCGCCCCAGGAGGTCTTCGGGAAATATGATTTCGTTGTTTCAACGAACGTCCGGCCCTGCTGGTTTTCCAAATAGTGGTTGGCGCCCATCATGTTGAGGAAATAGACATCGGGCCAGCCGTCCCGGTTGAGGTCGGCGACTGCTGCATCGCCGCACCATCCCTCGGGCCGCAGCTTCACCGCGGCCGTGACATCCTTGAAACGGAGGCGTCCCAGATTTTGATACAGCACCGGACGTTCGGATCGCTCCGGATACAGGTGGCCTGAAAACGCGTCGGGCAGGCCAACGTGTTCCCCGTGCGCGCCCTTGGCGTCACCGGTGTAGCGGCCGACATTGCAGACCAGCAGATCGAGTAGCCCGTCCTTGTTGTAGTCGAAAAACACGCTGCCCGAGGAGTGGGCCGAGAGACCGACACTGGCCTCCGCGGTCACGTCGCGAAAGCGTCCGTGGCTGTCATTTTCGAACAGCAGATTCCCGCCTCTCACGGTGGTGACGAACAGGTCCTCGTCGCCATCGTTATCGACATCTGCGAAAGAGGCAGCCACGGCGATTCGACCCG
Organism: Vicinamibacterales bacterium; assembly: GCA_039934485.1. Taxonomy (GTDB): domain Bacteria; phylum Acidobacteriota; class Vicinamibacteria; order Vicinamibacterales; family UBA2999; genus 12-FULL-67-14b. Next base: position 1,462 of record JBDTMB010000509.1, on the reverse strand, counting down.
GCACCGCCACTCCCGCTTCGGAAGTCACGTCTTGAAAACGGCCGCCGCCAAGGTTCTTCCATAGCTCGCTGGGAGCGGCCTGGTTCACAAAGTAGATATCGGAGAGTCCGTCGCCATCGATATCCGCCACGGCCAGTCCGTTGCCGTGATCATAGTGAACCGCCTTATAGGTCAAGCCGGCATCGTCCACAATCCGGTGCACAAAAGAAATTCCGCTTGCCGCCAGACGATCGTCGAACCGAAAGTCGTGAAACACATCGAACTGGGCGGCGGTTTGTTTCTGCGCATCCGCCCTCGCAGCAAGCGTGTCCATGCCGGCGTCGGTGGGCGGATAACGAACCTCAGCTGGCCTCTGAAAGGCGTGCCCGACAAGCGCCAGAGCGAACAGCATCGCCAGACTTGCTGCGACCAGCACGGTTGAGCAGCGCGTGAGGGTATTCATTGGCGTGGAGGGGGTTTGCGCGGCGTCTCCGGATTCGGGTGAGCCTCGATCCACTGCTGCTCCTTCGCGGCTTCGTCAGCTTTTCCGAGCAGGGAGTAGCAGCGCGCCATCAGGATGTGGGCCGCGCGCTCGTTGTTGACGTCGATGCCATCGGATGACAGCACCAGCTTTGCTTCGGCAATTGCGCGCGCGGCTTCACCGGCGCGGTCGAAGTACTTTGCCTTCTCCAGGCGCGCGGGGCCGAATCGGGGAGCCCGCTGCAGGATCCCGTCGACGATGGTCTGTGCCGCCGCGTCGTCGCCGTAACGCGCCAGGAACTGGACATATTGGAACGCGGCAATCGGATCGTACGCGGTCTGACGGGTATTTATTTCATTGGCTCGCTGAAACGCCAGGCGTGCACCTTGCGCGGCTTCCACCTCCTGCAGGAGCCGGCTGTAGCACATGCCCAGCAAGGTATTCATCTGCAGCGCGGCCAGATCATTCAGCCCGGGTAGCGCCAGCGCCTCGCGTTCCTGCTCCACGCAGATCCTCTCGCGCGCATTCAGATAGGCCCATTGCGCGTAGTAATGCCTGGCCTGAGGGTCGCGCGGCAGCAGTGTCGCCGCATGCGCCAGCAAGGTGCCGGCCTCACTACTGTCGGACCTTTCACGGAACAGTAGCTGGCCCAGCGAACGCTCGAGGACGGGCGCCGCCGGATAGACGCGTAAGCCGGCGCGCAACGTAGTCATAGCTTTCGCGGGGTCTGCCAGCTGCATGTAGCATTCGGCCAGCAGGAGATATAGCGGTTCGCCGCCTCTGGGATCGGTGCGGATGGCCGCCTCGAGCGTCGCGACGGCTTTTTGATATTGGCCCGCCTGGACCTGGCCCACGGCGACGGCGAGCGGCGGCTTCGCCTGAGCGGCCACGCCGGTCAGGCCCACCGAGCAGACGAGCACGACAGCCGGGGCGGCGCGAACCAAGTTAGTGGCGATTCTCATACCCAGCATATCGACCTCGAGCCTGCTGCTTAGTCAGGCT
>JBDTMB010000508.1:0-4329 GCA_039934485.1 Vicinamibacterales bacterium | reverse complement strand
AGCCGACGTTCTCGCCCACCGTGAGCGAGTCGAACAGCGCGCCTTCCTGGAACACCATGCCCATGTGGTGGCGCACGCCCATCATTTGCAGCTCGCTCATCTGATCGACACGATGGCCGAGCACCCAGATGGTTCCCGAGTCGGGCCTGAGCAGCCCGAGCATCAGCTTGAGGATCGTCGACTTGCCGGCGCCGCTCGCGCCCAGGAAGATCTTGGTGTGTCCGGCCCGCACCGTAAAGCTGACGTCCTTGAGGATCACCTTCTCGTCGAAGGCGAGGCACACCTTGTCGAAGAGGACCACGGGCGCGTGGGCCTCGACCAGTTCAACAGGAATGCCGGCGTCGTCGATGTTCTTGTATCGCATCAGAACAAAATCGAAATCAGGAGACGGGTCAGGAAAAAGTCCACCACCAGCACGGTCACCGACGCGGCGACCACGGCATTGGTCGTCGCGCGTCCCACCCCCTGCGTGCCGCCGCTGGTGCGCAGGCCGACGTGGCAGCCGATGGTCACGATCACGAAGCCGAGAAAGAACGGCTTGATGATGCCCATCCAGACATCCTGAAGATACAGGCCATCGACGACCGACGACCAATAGACGCTCGACGCCACCCGCAGCTGCGTGGTGGCCATGATCCAGCCGCCCACCATGCCTACCGTGTTGGCGACGACGGTGAGGATGGGGCACATGATGAAGCCGGCCAGGACGCGCGGCACGACCAGCTTGCGGATGGGGTCGGTGCCGAGCGCGCGCAACGCGCTGATCTGCTCGGTCACGACCATCGAACCCAACTCGGCCGCAATGCCCGAACCGACGCGGCCGGCGAGCATCAGCGCGGTCAGCACCGGCCCGAGTTCCTTGATCATGGTCGCGCTAATCAGCCGGCCGACATACGGCCGGGCGCCGAACTGGTCGAGCGTCATGCCCGACTGCAACACCAGCACGGCGCCGGTGAAGAAGCCGGTGAGGATGACAACGGTCAGCGAGCCCAGGCCGATGAGGTCGATCTGCTCCATGACGTCGCGCGGATAGAACGGCCGGCTCACGCAGCCTTTGACGGCCGCGACGCATAGCGTCGCGTATTCCTGGAGTTCCAGCAGCCCCTTCTTCAGCTTCTCCGTGAGCCAGTCCCCTTCCTGCAGGTAGCTCATCGAGACTCCGCAATCCCGAGGCCAAGCTCGCGCGTCTTGAGGGCGCGAATCTGGTCGCGCAGCGACGCCGCACGCTCGAAGTCGAGATTGCCGGCCGCCGCCCGCATCTCCTGGTCCAGGTTGGAGATGTGCGCGTCAAGCTCGGCCTGGTTCTTGAAGGACGGCCGGGTGTCGCGCGGGTCGGCGATGGTCGAGTAATCGCGATCGTACACGCTGGATAAGACGTCGTCGATGGCCTTCACGATACTGGTCGGCGTGATCCCGTTCTCCTCGTTGTAGGCCGCCTGACGGGTGCGGCGGCGCTCGGTTTCGCTAATCGCGGCCTTCATCGACGCGGTCATGACGTCCGCATACATGATCACACGGCCGTTCACATTCCGGGCCGCCCGGCCCGAGGTCTGGATGAGGGCGCCCGCCGATCTGAGAAAGCCTTCCTTGTCGGCGTCGAGAATGGCCACCAGCGAGACCTCCGGGAGGTCCAGGCCCTCGCGCAACAGGTTGATGCCGACCAGCACGTCGAAGACGCCGCGGCGGAGGTCCCGCAGGATCTCGACGCGCTCGAGCGTGTCGATGTCGGAGTGCAGGTAGCGGACCTTGACGCCCAGTTCCTGGTAGTACTGCGTCAGGTCCTCGGACATGCGCTTGGTCAGCGTCGTCACGAGGACGCGTTCGCGACGCGCGGCGCGGTCGCGGATTTCCTTCAGCAGGTCGTCCACCTGGCCCTTGACGGGCCGGACCTCGACCGGCGGATCCATCAGCCCGGTCGGCCGGATCACCTGCTCGACAAAGACGCCGCCGGCCTTCTGCAATTCAAACGGCCCCGGCGTCGCCGACACGTAAACCAGCTGGCCGACCCGCGCTTCCCATTCGTCGAAGTTCAGCGGACGGTTGTCGAGCGCCGACGGCAGGCGGAAACCGTAATTCACCAGCACTTCCTTGCGGGAACGGTCGCCGTGATACATGCCGCGGATCTGCGGAATCGTCTGGTGGCTTTCGTCCACGACGATCAGCGCATCCGAGGGCAGGTAGTCGAGCAGCGTCGGCGGCGGCTGCCCCGCCGATCGTCCGGTGAGGTGCCGCGAGTAGTTCTCGATCCCGTGGCAGTAGCCGATTTCCTTGATCATCTCGAGGTCGAACATCGTCCGCTGATGCAGCCGCTGGGCCTCGAGCACCTTGCCGTCGCGTTCGAGTTCGGTCCGGCGTTCTTCGAGCTCCGCCTTGATGGTGACGACGGCGTCCTTCAGCTTCTCGCGCCCGGTCACGAAGTGCGACTTGGGATAGACCGCCGTGCGATCGTGCCGGCGCTTGGCCTTGCCCGTGATCGGATCGAACGAGGTCAGCTCGTCGACCTCGTCGCCGAAGAGGCCGATGCGCAGCGCCAGCTCTTCATAGGATGGATAGACCTCGATGATGTCGCCGCGGACGCGGAACGTGCCGCGGCCGAACTCGGTGTCGTTGCGCTCGTACTGGATCTCGACGAGCTTGCGCATGATCTGCTCGCGATCGATCCGCTGGCCCTTCTCGAGCGGCAACACCAGCCCGTAATACGCGTCCGGCGAACCCAGGCCGTAGATGCACGAGACGCTGGCGACGATGATGACGTCGCGCCGTTCGAAGAGCGACCGCGTCGCCGAGAGGCGCATGCGATCGATCTCGTCGTTGATCGTCGATTCCTTCTCGATGTAGGTGTCGCTCGCCGGCACGTAGGCCTCGGGCTGGTAATAGTCGTAGTAGCTGACGAAGTACTCCACGGCGTTCTGCGGAAAGAACCGCCGGAATTCCTGGAAGAGCTGGGCGGCCAGGGTCTTGTTGTGGGCCATCACCAGCGTCGGCCGGTTCACCCGCGAGATGACCTGCGCCATCGTGTAGGTCTTGCCCGACCCGGTGACGCCGAGCAGCACCTGGTGCTTGTCGCCGCGGTCGAGGCCGGCCACCAACTCCGGAACGGCGTGGACCTGATCGCCGCGGAGTTCGAAGTCGGAGGCCAGGGTGAAGTGATCGGTGACGGACGACATATTGGCGTGGTTGTGAACACACCATCGTACTATAAGGCGCGGAAAGTTCGTAAGCTGCTTAGGGTGCGTACGGTGCGAAGTAGCCCTTGCGCGCGCGAACCTTGAGGTCGGGGCGCTTGACCTTGATCTCCACCTTCCGCCAGGCCCCGTCGGTGGCGGCGTTGGTCGACACATAGCCGAGGTGGTACTGGCCGTTGATTTCAGCAAGGACCTTGTCGTACGCGCCCTCCACGGCTTTCATTTCCTGCGGGAAAAACGCCTCCCCGCCGGTGGCCTCCGCCAGCTGCCGCATCCGCATCTGCAGCTCGAGCCTGGCCGAGCCGGTCCGTTCGACGAGCCCGACGGCGTACACCGTGACTTGCGACGCCTTGAGCAGCGTCAGGGTGTCGTCAAAGGTCAACGCCGACCGGGTGTCGCCGCCGTCGGTGTACATCACCATGATCTTCCGGCCGGGCTGGTCGTCGGCGCCGTCGAGGTAGGTGCCCAACGCGTCGTAGAGCGCGGTGAGGCCCTCGGCCTTGCGCATGCGAATGCGCTCGACCATCCGGGCGAAGTCGCGCTGCGGGTACCGCGTGATGCGCACCTGCGTATCGAAGTCCACGAGCGTGATGTCCCGCGCATCGGGGAGGAGGTTCAGGAACTTCACCGCGGCGCTGCGCGCGAGTTTCAGCTCGTCGGTCATGCTGCCGCTGGTGTCGAGGAGCAGGCCCAGATGGAGCTCCGGAATGGCATCGCCATCGCCACGCGCGAAGAACTTCAGCTCCTGCTTGTGGCCGTCCTCGAAGATCTCGAACGCGTCCCGCTCGAGACTGGTCACCAGGCCGCCCTTCTTGTCGACGATGCTGACGCCAAACGTCGTGAGATCGACGCCCGCGCGGAAGGTGGGCTGCCGTGCGGCGACCGCGGACGCCGCGGCCAGGACGGCGACGATGATCGGGCCAGGAAGGCGACGCACGCCGACATCCTAACCCTTCGACTCGCGACCGTCCACCGTGGGCCGCCGGTCGCGCGCTCGGGGCGCTATAATGAGGGCCTGTGCGTTGTCTTGCGGTCTGCCACACGGAGCTGGTCGTCCGGTTGCTCGAGGCAGTCCTCACTCCACAATCGGATCTGGACGTCCTGATCGAGAGCCGAAGCCTGGCTCGCAAGTTCCAGGCGTCGG
>JBDTMB010000507.1:0-4339 GCA_039934485.1 Vicinamibacterales bacterium | reverse complement strand
CTTGTAAATGCGGCTCGGGTAGAGATCGCCCACAAACAGCACCGGGTTGGGACCGGGCGTCATGCACAGCGCGTCGGGCGCGCCCGGCGCCTGCGATCCGGTCTTGGCGTTGGGAGCCTCCTGCCCGAAAGTGATCTTGCCGCGCTTGGTGTCCACCGGCACGTCGATCGTGAACTCGCGGAGGTACTTGCCCTCGGTATCAAACACCTGGATGCGGCGGTTGCCGCGGTCGGCCACGTAGACTTCATCCTTCGGCGACACCGCGACGCCGTGCGGCGTGTCGAACTGCCCGGGGCCGGTGCCAAGCGATCCCCAGCTGGCCACCCACTCCCCGCGCGCGTTGGCCTTGCCGACCCGCGAGTTCACGTAGCCGTCGGAAAAGTAGGAGTTGCCCTTGGAGTCCCACGCCACGTCCGTCGGCTGGTTGAAGGCGTTGTCGCGATGCACCGGGACCGGGTTGCGCGGGTTGTTGGCGGCCGGTGGCGTGACGGCGACGCCCGCACGAGCGAGCAGGCCCGAGAGCGTGGCGGCGTAGTCGGGCGGCACCATGAAGTGCGACGCCTCGCCCTTGCGGCCGAACACCCACACCACGCGCCCCTGCGGATTCATCTTGAGGATCACGTCGGATCCCTTGTCAACGACCCAGATGTTGTCGTCCTTGTCGATGCGCACGGCGTGCGCGTACGACCAGGCATAGAGGTTCTTGCCGATCTCGCGGATGAACTTGCCGTTGGCGTCGAACTCGAGCAATTGCGACGCCGTGGCCATGTACGACGGGCCGGTCGAGTTCCCGCGCGAGAACACGAAGATGTGCCCCTTCGAATTGACCGCCACGCCGGCGATTTCACCGAAGTGAATGTCATCGGGCAACTTCAGCGGATCGGGCACCGACACAAAGGGCAGCTCCGGCGCCGCCTGCCGGGCCGAGGCCGGGGACACCGCCAACGCGACTAACACGACAGCTACGAATACACGTCTCACTGACCACCTCCAGGAAGCACTTGGGTTGAAAGCTCCATCTTCGCGATCGCTTCGAGATGGACTTCGTCGGGTCCATCGGCCAGGCGAATGGTCCGCGCGTGCGCCCACGCCGCCGCGAGCGGGAAATCCTGCGACACGCCGGCGGCGCCGTGCGCCTGGATGGCGCGGTCGATGACGCGCGCCGCCATGCGCGGCACCACCACCTTGATCATCGCGATCTCGCGGCGCGCCGCCTTGTTGCCCAAGCGATCCATCAAGTCCGCCGCCTTGAGCGTCAACAGGCGCGCCTGTTCGATCTCGATCCGCGATTCGGCGAGGTCACGGCGAATCGTGCCCTGTTCCGCCAGCGCCCTGCCGAAGGCGACGCGGGCCGTGACCCGTGCGCGCATCGCTTCGAGCGCGCGCTCGGCGGCGCCGATCAGGCGCATGCAATGGTGCACGCGGCCGGGACCAAGACGCCCCTGCGCGATCTCGAAGCCGCGGCCCTCACCCAGCAGGAGGTGCGCGGCCGGCACGCGGACGTTGGTGAACACCAGCTCCGCATGACCGTGCGGCGCATCGTCATAACCATACACGCTCAGCGTGCGCCGGATCGCCAGCCCGGGCGCGTCCATCGGCACGAGGATCATCGACTGTTGCTGGTGCTTTGCCGCCTGCGGGTTGGTCTTGCCCATGACGATGGCGATCCGGCAGCGCGGGTCGCCGGCGCCGGAGATCCACCACTTGTGGCCGTTGATCACATAGGCGTCGCCGTCGCGGCTGATGCTGGTGTGGATGTTGGTGGCATCGGACGAGGCGACGTCGGGCTCGGTCATGGCAAAGCACGACCGAATCTCGCCGGCGAGGAGCGGCGTGAGCCAGCGCTCGCGCTGCTCCGGCGAGCCGTAACGGACGAGGACCTCCATGTTGCCGGTGTCGGGCGCCGAGCAGTTGAAGACCTCGGGCGCGAACTGGAAGACGCGGCCCATGATCTCGCAGAGCGGCGCGTACTCGGCGTTGGTGAGCCCGGCGCCGTATTCGCTCTCGGGCAGGAACAGGTTCCATAATCCGGCGGCGCGCGCCTTGACCTTGAGGTCCTCGACAATCCGGGTGGGCTGCCAGCGGTCGCCCTCGGCGACCTGCCGGTGAAACACGGCCTCGTTGGGATAAACGTGTTCGTGCATGAACGCCGACAGGCGTTGCGGTAAAGTCATTCGCGGAATGATAGTGCACATCAGCGACCTGGCCACGCGCCTTGGCGAGGAGATCGGCGTCAGCGAATGGCGCGTCGTCACGCAGGAGCGCATCAATCAATTCGCCGAGGCCACCGACGATCGCCAGTGGATTCACGTCGATCCGGCCCGCGCCGCGGTCGAGTCGCCTTACCAGTCCACGATCGCGCACGGTTTCCTCACGCTGTCGCTGGTGAGCGTCCTGCTGAAGAATGCGGTGACGGTCGAGGGCGTGGGCATGGCCATCAACTACGGCTGCGACCGCGTCCGCTTCGTGTCCCCGGTGCCGTCGGGTTCGCGAATCCGCGGCCGGTTTGCCTTGACCGCCGCGGCGCCCAACGCCGGCGGTGTGCAGGTGACGTGGGGCGTGACGATCGAGCGAGAGGGGCACGAACGGCCGTGCGTGGTGTTGTCGTGGTTAGTGCGGTATTACCCAAGCGACGGCTAAAGCCGTCGCTCTCCAACCTGATGGAGGGCGAGGGCTTTAGCCCTCGCCGGAGCGACCCAAGCGACGGCTAAAGCCGTCGCTCTCCAACCTGATGGAGGGCGAGGGCTTTAGCCCTCGCCGGAGCGACCCAAGCGACGGCTAAAGCCGTCGCTCTCCAATCTAGCCAGTGCTCCCTGCTTCGCCAGGTGCCGCACGCGGATGTCGAGCTGCGCAAACCGCGGGTCGCGGGTTTGCCCGCGCTGGTAGCGGAAGTAAATCTGTTGGATCACGACCGCGATCTTGAAGAAGGCGAACGCCTCGTAGAACGCGAGGCGGGAGAGGTCGCGCCCGCTCGCCGCGGCGTAGCAGGCGATCACTTCATCGCGCGTGAACCAGCCCGGCCGATCGGTGACCGAGGCGAGCGCGTCGTTGGGCTCGAGGCGCATGGCGTGCGACCAGTAGGCCAGGACGATGCCAAGGTCGACCAGCGGATCGCCCAGCGCGCACATCTCCCAGTCGAAGACCGCGACGATGCGGCCGATGTCGGCGCTGTCGAGCATCACGTTGTCGAGCTTGAAATCACCGTGCACCACGGCGGGTGCGTCTGGCTCCGGCGGCAGGTGCGCCGGGAGCCAGTCCGCGAGCGCGTCCATCTCCGGCACCTCGTCGATCTTCGACCGCTGCCAGCGTTCGGTCCATCCGCGTACCTGCCGCTCGACGAAGCCCTTCGGCTTGCCCAGGTGAGCCAACCCGTTCTTCTCAACCTCAATCGCGTGGAGGCGCGCCAGCGTCTCGATCATCGCGCGGCTCACGCGCCGGCGTTCCTCCGGGTGATCGACCAGTGACGCCGGCTCTTCCGCGCGGATGACGATCCCTCGACGCCGCTCCATCAGGTAGAACGGCGCGCCGGCCACCGCCGCGTCCTCGCACAGCAGGTACGGGCGCGGCGCGAGCGGGAAGACCGGATGAATCGCCGACAGCCAGCGATACTCGCGCGCCATGTCGTGGGCGGTTGGCGGCAACGGCCCCAGCGGCGGACGCCGCAGCACCAGGTCGACGCCGCCCGCCTCCGCCGAGGCTTTGGCGGGCAAGCCATAGCGCAAGAGGTAGGTGAGATTGGAATGGCCGCCGTGAAATTGTTCGACGGCCAACTCGCCCGACGGATCGAGGCCGGGAAGGTGGCCGGCCGCGAGGTGGTCGCGCAAGTACGCGGCCACCCGCGGCCAGTCGAGTTGTTCGCCGTCCCTTACTGACCCGGCGTCGACGCTGGGGCCGTGACGATGCTGAACGTGAGGCTGGTGTACATCATCTCTTCCCATGTCTGATCGCCCCACCACACATCCTTGGCCGGATCAGGGTTCGACTTGTTCGTCGGCGAGTTGTTGTACCAAGCCTTGGCCTGGAGCTTGGTGCCCGCGGGCAGCTTGAGCGGTTCCTTGAACACGTACTCGTGCTGCCAGTTGAAGTCGTACTTCGGCACCGACAGGATCACTTCCTTCTTGCCATCGGGATAGACGGCCTCGTAGAACCACCTGATGCCGCGCACATGCGTGTGGGGCACCATGCTGTAAAGCACGATGTCGCGGTTGATCGTCATCTCCGCGTCAATCTCCTGGTTCGCCGCGCCGGCCGGAATGTGCAGGCCGCCGTTGATCAAGGCCGCGGTGTTCAGCACGGTCTTGGGCGGGGCGGACGCAAACTTGATCGCCATCTTGGTGCG
>JBDTMB010000506.1:0-4355 GCA_039934485.1 Vicinamibacterales bacterium | reverse complement strand
CCCATGAAAGTGCATGCCGGTCACCTCCGCCTGGAGGGGCGGGGCTTGAGCCCCGGCCGGAGCGACAAAAACCATCCGCGATCCCACGCGGAGCCGCTGTCCTGGGTGGACCAGCGCAATCCAGGTGTCACCGTCAACCGGCCTGATCAGGAAGCACTCCGCGGCGCCGCCGCCAGGCAAGCGCGTGCCGATCAAGCGCGCGGGAAACACGCGAGTGTCGTTCACCACCAGCAGGTCACCAAATTTCAGCAGCCCGGGCAGGTCCGAAAACATGTGGTGCGTGGTGCGGCCGGTCGCGCGATCGAGCGCAAGCAGGCGTGACGCGCCGCGCTCGTCGGGCGGCTCCTGCGCAATCAGCTCGGGAGGCAACGCAAAATCAAAATCGGCGACGTTCATGAAAAAACAAGGGCCCGGGCACCATTGGGGTGCCCGGGCCGGATCTGTGACGCGTCGCGGCGCCTAGGCCGCAGATGACGCAGACACGCGCCTAGCCTAGTGAACGCGCGCCGGCGATTGAACGATGCGCTGCAGCCGCCAATCCTCGGCGAGGATCGACCACAGCACCTGATCGTAATACTGGCCATCACGCAGGAACGAGCGCCGGAGCACGCCTTCCTGCACAGCGCCGATCTTGCGGAGCGCGCCATTGCCGCGGCCGTTGGCCACCGCTGCACGCGCTTCGAGGCGATGCGCGCCGACGACGTCGATCGAAAAATCCAGGACCAGGCGCGCGCCGTCGGCAAACAGGCCCGTGCCCCAGAACTCGCGGCCCAGCGCGAAGCCCCACTCGGCGGAGCCGAAACCCGGCTCGATCGAACGCACCTGGAAGATGCCGACCGCGGTGTCGAAGCCCTGGGGCACCACGGCGAAGCAGACGTAGTGGCCCTGCAGGCGCTCGCGGTGGGTCCAGGCGATGAAGCGCTGGAAACCTTCGACGGTGGTCGGCGGGGGCGAGATGAAGCGGGCGACCTCTTCAGTAGTCAGCATCGCCAGCAGCGAATGCGCGTCTTCCATCTTCAGCTCGCGCAGGATGAAATTGGCGCCGGCGAGGACCGGGAGGCCCGACCGCCAGTCGGTGGTCGTAGTGGTGGTGGTCGTGCTCGGCACGGTCGTCGGCGTAGCCATCGTCGCTGGGCGCTCCATCTCCGGTCGGAAGGGCATCTTTTCCATGGCTATGGCCTTCCGCCGTTGGTCAACACTGAATTTCCCCAAACCACGTTGTCGTCGTTGCCCCATACGACGTTGTCGTCGCAGTTGCCCCAGACCACGTTGTCGCCGTCGTTGTTGCCCCACACGACGTTGTCGTCGTTGCCGGTGCAATTACCCCACACGACATTGTCGAAATCGTTGCCCCAGACCACGTTGTCGAGGGTCGCGCGCGTGACGTTGCCCCACACGACATTGTCGTCCGAGAAGCCCCAGACCACATTGTCGGCCCAGTAGCCCCACACGACGTTTTCGCCCCACACGATGTTGTTGCCCCAGACCACGTTGTCGTCGTCGAGGTTGCCCCACACGACATTGTCGTTGCCCCAGACGACATTGTCGTCGTTGCCCCACACGACGTTGTCGCCGGTCAGCGAGTCGTAGCCCCACACGACATTGTCGTCCCAGCGCAGCAGGCGGACCGCAGCGGCAGCGCTGTTGATCAGGCGATCGCCGTAGATGATGCGCTTGCCCCAATTCACGGTTTGACCCGAGGCGTCGAGGTTCGAGGATGGCATCACCCGGCCGCGGAGCCAGTGGGCCTCGGCACGCACGTTTGGATTGATCAGCCGCGCGAGCCGCACGGCGCCCGTCGTATTGAGCGCACCGGCGCCCTGGGTCAGGAGGTCGACGTTCGGCAATACCCGCGCCGTGAACTGCAAGCCGAGCTTGACCGTGTTGGCGGAGAGTTGACCGTTGGCCTCGAGCATCAACGCCGCGGCGCCGGCCACCAACGGCGACGCCATGCTGGTGCCATTCAGCGTCATGTAGCCCGCGGGGTGGTTGGGGCCTTCGTTGCCGCCGAACACCAGCAGCGCCGGGTTCTCGGTGAAGAGCCTGCTGCCCGGGGCGGACAGCGACGTGACCCTCACGCCGGCGGCGACGAGGTCGGGTTTGGCCAGCAGGTCGAACCGCGTCGGCCCGCGAGAGCTGAAGGCGGCAACGTCATCGTCATCAAGCGAGGGGGTGCCCTTGGTGTCGAGCGCGCCAACGCAGACCGACGAGGGCGCATTGCAAGGGACGCCGACACCACCGTAGCCCGGCTGGCCGTTCCTGGGGCTGATTCCCCGGTTGCCGACAGCGGTGACCACGACGACGCCCTTGCGCGAGAGCCGCTCCACGGCTTGCACCAGCGGATCGGTCCAGATCGATTCGAACACCGGGTGGCCGAGCGAGAGGTTGACGACCTTGATGTTGTAGGTCGCATGATTGCGCCCAACCCACTCGAGCGCATCGATCACGTCGCTCGTCTGGCCCGAGCAGTCGTCGCCAAGGACGCGGAGCACCACCAGATCCACGTTCGGATCCATGCCCGCGTAGCCGCCGAACGAGGCGGTGCCGTCGCCCGCCAGGATGCCCGCGACGTGCGTGCCGTGCCCGCAGTTGTCCACGGGGACGGAGCCGCCAGTAACAAAATCCTTGAACTTGCGAACCCGCCTTAGCGTGAGGTCGGCGTGTGCCTGGAGGCCGGAGTCGATCACGGCCACCGAGATGCCGCGGCCGTGACCCGTGTACTCTTGCGCCCGCGATCCGCTTGAGGCCTGGCGGCGCCGGTCGCGAGCCGGCGTCACCGACGCAACGGCCACATCCGCGTCCATCGACACGCTCGTGGCGTGGACCAGCTCGCTCGAGAAGGCCGCGGCGCTGCCCAGCACCACCAGCGCGGGACCGGCTTCCGTATCGGTCGCACGCACGGCCGCGCCGCGATCGAGCAGCCGATTAAACGCCGCGTCGCGCGCCGCGGCCGACGAGAACCGCATGATGACGCGCGCCGACGAGCCTGCGGCCATCGCCTGGCGCACGCCTTCGTCGGTCGTCTGTGCCGCAAGCGGAGACGACGCGCATACGCCGACAAGCAGCGCTGCGGCGGACCTCCGCCAGCGGAAAAAACTATTCAATTTCATTAACTATCCAAGGTGCTTGACGTAACGCCACAAAGACTTACAAACGTGTACCGCGCAGGAGCGCGGTCGAACACGGACCTTACAAGAACGGGCAGTTCTATTCTAGTGCACTAAGGCGGGTTCGGAAACAGGTTTTGCTGCACACCATTCGTCGGCCAGGATTGACCAGATGACCTGGTCCAGGTGGCGCCCGTCCTTCACAAAAGAGCGCCGTAGCACACCTTCCTGCACGGCTCCAATCTTCCGGAGGGCGCCGTTTCCGCGCCCATTTGCGACCGCGGCACGAGCTTCGAGGCGATGGACACCGAGAGTCTCAATGGCGAAATCCACCGTCCTCCGGGCACCTTCAGCGAAGATTCCGGTGCCCCAGAAAGGCAATCCGATGGCGAAGCCCCACTCGGCCGAGGCAAATCCCGGCTCGAGCTGGCGGACCTGGAAGAGGCCGACCGCGGTCGACCCGCCCGTCGGCACCACGGCGAAGCAGACGTAGCGGCCGGCCGCGCGTTCCTGGTGCGTCCACGCGATGAAGCGTTCGAAACCCTGGACCGTCGTCGGCGGCGGCGAGATGAAACGCGACACTTCTTCGGTCGTCAGCAACGACAGCAGGGACGGCGCGTCGGCAAGGTCGAGTTCGCGCAGCGTCATCCTGACGCCTGCCAGTACCGGCAGCTGCTCGCGCCAATCCGTGGACACCGTCGCCGCCGTCGCCGGCGAGGGAAGCATCGCAGTCAGCTTCTCCATTACCGGCCTCCCTTTACGCTGGCGAGGACCGCGTTGCCCCAGACGATGTTGTCGTCGTCGGCGTTACCCCAGACGATGTTGTCGCCGTAGAGGTTGCCCCACACGATGTTGTCCGCATCGTCGGATAGCGAGACCAGGCCGTCGCCCCAGACGATGTTGTCACCCCAGACGATGTTGTCGCCCCAGACGATGTTGTCGCCCCAGACGATGTTGTCGTCGTCGAAGCTGTCGCCCCACACGATGTTGTCACCCCACACGATGTTGTCGCCCCACACGATGTTGTCGCCCCACACGATGTTGAGGCCCCAGATCGGGAGGTTGTAGCGAATCGAATCGCCCCAGACGATGTTGTCGCCCCAGACGATGTTGCCCGCCCAGAGATACGGGTGCCCGGCGACGATCGTCGAGCAGTCGCCACCGGTAACCTGCTTGTTCGCATCGCGCGCGCACTGGAGATCGGTCCACACCGTCGGCACCGGCTGGCCCTCGCCAAGCGATGGATCG
>JBDTMB010000505.1:0-4382 GCA_039934485.1 Vicinamibacterales bacterium | reverse complement strand
CCGGCGCCGAGGAGCTCGGCAAGATCACCGGCCAGAAGGCCGCCGTGCGCAAGGCGAAGAAGTCGATTGCCCAGTTCAAGGTGCGCCAGGGCCAGCCGATCGGCGCGATGGTGACGCTGCGCGGCGACCGCATGTATGAGTTCCTCGATCGCCTGATGAGCATCGCGCTGCCGCGCGTCCGCGACTTCCGCGGCGTCTCGCCGAAGGGCTTCGACGGCCGTGGCAACTACACCCTCGGCCTGAAGGACCAGCTGATCTTCGTCGAGATCGACTACCTCAAGGTCGACAAGGGCCGCGGCATGAACGTCAGTGTCGTGACCACGGCGAAGACCGACGAAGAGGCCCGCAAGCTCCTGCAGCTGATGGGCATGCCGTTCCGGACGAACTAAGAAGGCAAAAGGCAGAACGTACAATGGCGACTAGCGCAAAGAAAGCCCGAGAGAGAAAGACGCTGAAGTTCAAGGTCCGGCATCGCAATCGGTGCCGCCGGTGCGGCCGGTCTCGCGCCTACATGCGCAAATTCGCCCTCTGCCGCCTGTGTTTCCGCGAGCTCGCCCTGACCGGCGACGTCGCGGGTGTGACGAAGAGTAGTTGGTAAGAAATTTAGAAACCTGGAGGGCGAGGGCTTCAGCCCTCGCCAGGCGGCGGCGAAAGCCACCGCCCTCCAAGCGAGCGAGAGAGCACAGAGATGACTGATCCGATTGCCGACATGCTGACCCGGATCCGCAACGCCGTCACGGCGCGCCACGCGCGCGTCGAGATGCCGGCGTCAAAGCTGAAGTCCGAGATCGCGCGGATTCTGCAGGACGAGGGGTATATCGCTGGCTTCAAGATGGTGGAAGTGCCCGCCGAACGGCCGGGCAAGGCCGCACGCCAGCAGATGCGGATGTTCCTGAAGTACGGCCCGCAAGGGGAGAAGGTAATTTCCGGGATCGAGCGCGTGAGCCGTCCCGGGCGCCGCATTTACGCCAATCGCGACGAAGTGCCGCCGGTGCTCGGCGGGCTGGGCGTGTGTATTTTGACGACCTCTCGCGGAGTGATGACGGGCCGGGCCGCGCAACAAGCGGGCGTCGGCGGCGAAATCCTCTGCAACGTGTGGTAAGGAACGGTTGACGCGATGTCAAGAATTGGCAAGAAACCGATCGTAATTCCCAAGGGTGTGACCATCAAGGTCGACGGCAACGACGTCGACGTGAAGGGCCCGAAGGGACAGATGAAGCAAGCGCTGCCGCCCGGCACCGTCGCCGCGGTCGAGGACAGCCACCTCGTCATGCGCAAGACGGCGGACGACCGCGAGCTCGACAAGTTCCACGGCCTGGCGCGCAGCCTCGTCAACAACGCCGTGCTCGGCGTCACCGAGGGGTGGAAGCGCGAGCTCGACATCGTCGGCGTCGGCTACCGCGCCGAGTTGAAGGGCAAGCAGGTGGTGCTGGCGCTCGGCTATTCGCACCAGGTGCTGTTTGACATCCCGGCCGGCATCGACATCGTCATCGACAAGCAGACGCACCTGACGGTGACCGGCGTCGATCGCCAGCTCGTCGGCCAGGTGGCCGCGAACCTGCGGCGGCTCCGCAAGCCGGACCCGTACCAGCAGAAGGGCGTGCGCTACACCGGGGAAGTGCTGAAGAAGAAGGCCGGAAAGACCGGAGCTTAGGCTTATGCAGATTAAGACCAAAGAAGATCGACGCGATCGGATCAAGTTCCGGATTCGCAAGCGCATGGCGGGCACGGCCGAGCGGCCGCGCCTCAGCGTCTTCCGCAGCGTGTCGCACATCTACGTCCAGGTGATCGACGACCGCTCGGGCCAGACGGTGGCCTCGGCCTCGAGCATCGATGCCCAGGTCAAGGGCAAGCTGGCCAAGGGCGTCGCCGGCGGCAACATCAAGGGCGCCGAGATGGTCGGACAGGCGATTGCCGAACGCTTGAAGGAAAAGGGCATCACCAAGGTGGTGTTCGATCGGAACGGCTTCCTCTATCACGGCCGCGTGCGCGCCGTGGCCGAGGCGGCGCGTTCCGCAGGTTTGGAGTTTTAGATGGCAAGAATGCGGACCCGCGAGAAAATCGACGCTGCGCAGTTGGACCTCAAGGACACGGTGGTCTCGATCAACCGTGTGACCAAGGTCGTCAAGGGCGGCAAGAACCTGAGCTTCAGCGCGCTCGTTGTCGTCGGCGACGCCCACGGCATCGTCGGCTACGGCGTCGGCAAGGCCAAGGAAGTGCCCTCGGCGATCAAGAAGGGCATCGAGGCGGCGAAGAAGAACCTGATTCGCGTCCCGGTGCAGGGCACCACGGTGCCGCACCCGGTGACGGGGATCTACGGCGCCGGCCGCGTGCTGCTCAAGCCGGCGCCCGACGGCACCGGCATCATCGCCGGCGCGGCGGTGCGCGCGGTGGTCGAGGCGGCGGGGGTGACCAACGTGCTCACCAAGTCGCTGGGCTCCGCCAACCCGCACAACGTGGTCCGGGCGGCGTTCACGGCGCTGCAGGATCTGAAGGACCCGGGCAAGCTGATGCGCCTCCGCGGGAAGGAATCCCTCGCGGATCTCGCCGGCGGCCGAACGGTATAAGCCACAGAGACGACGCAGATAAGGGCATACGGAAATGGCTAAGGCGAAGCAGGCAACGCAGTCGGACAAGAAGGTGACGATCAAGCTCGTCCGGAGCCCGATTGGTTTCAACAAGAACCAGGCCACGGTCGTCCAGAGCATCGGCTTGCGCCGGATCAACCACACGGTCACTCTGTCGGATACGCCGGAGACCCGCGGGATGATTTTCAAAGTCCGCCACTTGGTGGAAGTGCAATAACGGCTTCGGACTTCGGACTGCGGGCTTCGGAAGACTGCAGGCCGCAGCCGCCGAAGGCTGCAGTCCGAAGCCTGGAGTCGACGAGAGCAACTATGAGTCTAGACAAGTTAAAGCCGGCAGACCGGTCGAAGTTCAAGAAGAAGCGCGTCGGGCGCGGTCCCGGTTCCGGCCTCGGCAAGACCTCGGGCCGCGGCCACAAGGGCGCGCAGTCGCGTTCGGGCTATCACTTCAAGCGCGGGTTTGAAGGCGGCCAGATGCCGCTGCACCGGCGCGTGCCCAAGCGCGGCTTCAACAACATCTTCCGCACCGAGTACGACGTGGTCAATCTCGATCAACTCGAGAGCCGCTTCGAGACGGGCGCCGACGTGACGCCGGCGACCATGCGCGCGGCGGGCCTGGTGTCGAGCAAGACCTCGCTGGTCAAGGTGCTTGGACGCGGCGGCGTGACGAAAGCGCTGAATGTGCAGGCGCACAAGTTCAGCGGTAAGGCGGCAGAGAAGTTGGCCGCGGCCGGTGGTAAGGCAGAGGCAATCAGTAAGTAACTGAGGCGACTGTCGTGTTTGAAACCATAAAGAACCTGTTTGCCGTCGCGGACCTGCGCAACCGAGTGTTGTTCACACTGGGGTTGCTGGCGGTGTATCGCGTCGGAAACCACGTGCCGACTCCCGGCGTGAACCCCGAGGCGCTGCGCCTCATGGCGGAGCAGGCCCAGAACACGATGTTCGGGCTCTACGACATGTTCACCGGCGGGAGCCTGTCGAAGATCACCATCTTCGCGCTCGGCGTGATGCCGTACATCAGCTCGTCGATCATCCTGCAGCTGCTGACGGTGGTGTGGCCGTATCTCGAGCGGCTCTCGAAAGAGGGCGAGCTGGGCCGGCGCAAGATCACCCAGTACACGCGCTACCTGACGCTGCTGCTCGCCGCCGTGCAGTCGCTCGGCATCGCGGTGTATCTCGAGCGCCAGACCCAGATCGCCGGCGGCCTGCCGCTGGTCTACGATCCGGGCTGGGGCTTCCGTCTCGGCTGCATGCTGACGCTGACCTCCGGCACCATGTTCATCATGTGGCTGGGCGAGCAGATCACCGAGCGCGGCATCGGCAACGGCATGTCCCTGATCATCTTCGCGGGCATCGTCGTCAACTTCCCGCGCGCCGCGATCGCGACATTCGATCAGATGCGCACCGGCCAGATGAGCCTCTTCCGCATCCTGATCCTCGTGGTGGTGATGGTGGGGGTGATCGCGGCAATCATCTACGTCGAGCGCGGGCACCGCCGCATCACCGTGCAATACGCCAAGCGCGTGGTCGGGCGGCGGCAGTACGGCGGTTCGAGCACGCACATTCCGCTCAAGGTCAACACCGGCGGCGTGATCCCGGTGATCTTCGCCAGCTCGATCCTGACCTTCCCGCAAACGCTGGTGGGGATGTTCTCGGTGGGCGGCTGGGCCGACACCGCGGTGCGGCAGATCGCCTACGGCATGCCGCTCTACAACCTGCTCTATGTCGTCGGCATCGTCTTCTTCGCGTATTTCTACACCGCGATCATCTTCAATCCCGATGACGTGGCCGAGAACA
>JBDTMB010000504.1:0-4401 GCA_039934485.1 Vicinamibacterales bacterium | reverse complement strand
CGGCCGCGCGCGGCTGCGCCGGAAAATCCTGCGCCTTCAACCACCGGTTGTGGCCATGATCGGCGTCACCGTCTTCCGCGCGATGTTTCCGGAGCGCAAGGGCGCGGTCGCGCTGGGCCTGCAAGCGGAACGTATCGGCGAGACCGCCGTGTTCGTGCTGCCCAACCCGAGTGGGAGGAACGCCAACTTCACCTACGCGGAAATGCTGGCGGCGTTTCGCGGGTTGAAAAGATACCTCAAGGCGTGATCGTCTTCAGGGTGCTGAAATCGCAGCCGTCGCGGAGCCGGTCTTTCTGCGGCATCACGTTGCCGAGGTAGCAGCCGGGGATCACGTAGAGCGTCTTGCTGCCGGTCGCGACGACGGGAGGCGGTGCGGACGCGGACGGATCGGCGTCGCGTGCCGCAGGCTGGCGGGTGTCGGCGGCGAGCGGTTCGAGCCTGCCGCGGTAAGTGATTTCACGGCCGGCCTCGATCCTGGCGTCGAACTCCAGCGTGTGGTATCCGGCCGCGCGAAGTTCGATTCGCCGCGGGCCCGCCTTGAGATCGACCTCATTACCCAGGTCTTCCTGCGAGCCCAAAAAGACACCGTCAACAAAGAGTTGCCACCGGTTGGCAGGCTCCACTTCCAGCCGAAGACCGCCGCCTTCCTCTTCTGGTGTGAAGACGGTGACACCCGACGTGGCGGGCGGCGTCTCCGCGGCCATGTACGGTGCGCCACCCCACGGATACGAGGGCACGACCCACACGTTGGAAGGCCGCCAGTGGCCGCCGCGTTTAGGCGACGCGCTGGGACCATCGTGCCGCGGCTGGCGACGTGGCTGGCCGGTCGAATACCGCGGCACGGGTGACGCGCTGAACGCGATC
This sequence comes from Vicinamibacterales bacterium, assembly GCA_039934485.1. Classification (GTDB taxonomy): domain Bacteria; phylum Acidobacteriota; class Vicinamibacteria; order Vicinamibacterales; family UBA2999; genus 12-FULL-67-14b. The sequence goes on along the minus strand of JBDTMB010000504.1, from coordinate 3,537 downwards.
GGCGGCTGCGTAAATGCAATCGGCGGTTGGCTCAAGCCGATCGGCGGCTGACTCAGGCCAATTGGCGGCAGGTTCAGGCCGATCGACGGCAGCGGCAGCCCGATCGGCCCAAGCGCTGACGGGGGCGGCGCGGCTGGCCGGCCGCGCGATTCGGCTGGCCGCCCGTGCGATTCGGGCGCCCGGGCGTGACGCTTCTCCTGCGCGCGTGGCGCAATCACCAGGGCCGGCGACATTAGGAGGGCGAGCAGAAGACAGGCGGTGCGCATGGTCCCTCTCCCCCTATTGTGCACCCGATTGGCGGCGGCGGTCTCGGCGCGTCCTGCCTCAGGCTATTCGCTCCAAAAACCGCCGGATGGAGGCGCTATCGCTGGCGGTTCGCCGCGGGCACCTGCCCACGGTTTTTGCCGCGAACAGCCTGAGGCTGGCCGCGCGCTGATCGATGCGCAGCACGGCATCGCCCGCCATCTCTTTGGGCTGGCGTTGCATCTCCGCCGGATCGTCCGAAAGCGCGTCGATCTGCGCGCGCGTCACCGCCGAGACCTTCCCGTGCCGACGCGAGCACCGCGGCGTCGTTCGACTATGGCGCCTGGGGCCCGCCTGGCGAGGGCTAAAGCCCTCGCCCTCCAGAGTATTATGGCTACCGCGATGAGGATAAACCCAACGGCTGGCGTTCTGTTCGCGCTCGTGGTCGGGCTGGCCGGCACTCCGGCGCAGGCCCAACCGGCCGCGACCTACGTGGGCTCGGCCGCTTGCCGAACCTGCCACGCTGCGGTCTACGATCGCTGGACGAAGACGCGAATGGCCAACGTCGTCCGCGACCCGCGCGAGCATCCGGACGCGATCATTCCCGACTTGTCGAAGCCCGATCCGCTGGTGACGTTCAAGAAAGACGACATCGCGTTTGTCTACGGCAGCAAGTGGAAGCAGCGCTACTTCACGAAGATCGGCAACGACTACTACCCGCTGCCGGCGCAGTGGGATGTCAGCAACAAGATCTGGCGGCCATACTTCGTCCCGCCCAATGCCGACTGGTGGGTGCCGCACTATCCGGCCGACAACATGAAGCGACCCACCGGCCCGCTCTGCGACGGTTGTCATTCCGTCAACTACAACGTGCAGAACAAGACCGTCACGGAATGGAACGTGGGTTGCGAGAAGTGTCACGGACCCGGCAGCGAGCACGTGAGGCAACCGGTCCGCGCCACGGTGATCAACCCGGCGCGGCTGAACTCGATGAAGGCTGCCGACACCTGCATCCAGTGCCACTCACAGGGCAAGCCGCTCACCAATCCGATCGCGGGCGAGTATTACGACTGGCCGGTGGGCTTTCATGCCGGCATGGATCTGGAGAGCGTGTGGGAGTTGGAGGAGCACAAGCTGGGCGTGACCAACTTCACGCACTTCGGCGACGGGACCTCGCACAAGAACCGGATGCAGGGGAACGATTTCGTCCAGAGCCTGATGTACACGCGTGGCGTGACCTGCTCCAGCTGCCACGATCCCCACGGCACGCCGAACAACGCGGACCTTCGCAAGCCCGCGCAGCAGATGTGCCTGACCTGTCACAGCGCGAATGGCGCAAACGGCCCGCGCGCGGCGAGCATCGAGGCGCATACCCACCACAAGGCCGATAGCGCGGGCAGCGAGTGCATCGCATGCCACATGCCGAAGACGTCGCAGACGATTGCCAACGTCAACGTGAGGAGCCACACGTTCAAGTTCGTGACGCCGAAGCTGACTGAGGATTTTCAGATCCCCAACCCCTGCCTGGGCTGCCACGCCGAGAAGAACACGGCGTGGGCCCGGGAGGCGTTGAAGGGGTGGAACACGGTCTCGCCGTGGCGGGTTCCCTGATCCAATAACGAATAGCCAATTACGAATAACGAATGTCCTTCGCTATTGGTTATTGATTATTGGTTATTGATTCTTGGTTCTTGGTTCTTGGTTCTTGGTTATTCCTCAAGGCACGATCACCCTGATGACCCCGTCGCGCTTGTTCATCACGAACAGCTGGCCGTTGGCCATGCCCATGCGCAGGTCGGCGCGCACTGCCGGCGTCTTGCCCTGCGCGGTGTTCTTCTCCTTGATCAGCTCGAGCAGCGTCTTCTTGGCACCCTTGTCGTTGAACATGATGCGGCGGATCGGATCCTGCCCGCCCTTGGGCAGGCTGTCGGCGTCCACGTAGAAGATCTCGCCGCTCGGGTTGTCGCCGAAGATCAGCTTGTTGGCGAGCGCCTTCACCGCGGTCTGCCGATACACGTAGACGCCGGTGATCGCCGGCCGCCGCAACAGCGGATCGTTGTGATCGAACTCGACGATCGGATAGGTCATCCCGGCGTCGCCGCGCTGGTTGGCGGTGCCCACTTCGCGGGCGCCGTAGGTGAAGCTGCCTTCCCAGATGTTCCAGCCGAGATTGGCTCCCGCGGTGACGGGGCTGATCTCCTCGACCAGGTTCTGCCCGATGTCGGCGACGAACATGTTGCCGTTCCTGGCATCCCACGACAGGCGCTGCGGGTTGCGGACGCCGTAGGCGTAGATTTCGCCGAGCGTGTCGTCCTTGCCGTCGCCGACGAAAGGGTTGGCGGCGGGAATGCCGTACTGGCCGTTCGCGCTGTTCTTGCCGAGCGGATCGATCCGCAGGATCTTGCCGAACGCCGACGCCAGGTTCTGCGCGACGTTCTGGGGATCGCCGCCGCTCCCGCCATCGGCCAGGCCGATGTAGAGCAAGCCGAAGTCGGCCGCGCCGGCGCGCGCCAGCGGATTGAATGTCGCCTGTCCGCCGTTGTGATTGGCGTAGGGCTGCGCCGCGCGGAACAACTCTCGCGGTGCGCCGCCATCGTAGGTGGCGGCCGACGCATCCTTCGCCGTCCACTCGAGGAGCACGGTGTCCTGCGAGTGGCTGGTCGCGGGATGGGTGAAGTCCGCCTTCGGCGTCATGTTGGTGGAGTCGGTGTAGGTGTAGAACTTGCCGTAGCCCGGCGTGCCGCGCTGGCCGAACTGCGGATGGAACGCGAGGCTCTGGAACCCGCGCTCCGATCCCTGGGACTGCACGCCCACCTTCCAGGCGTCGGCGTTGATGTCGAGGTACTCCGTCACGGCCTTGCCGTCGTAGCTCACGCTGAAGATCGAGCCGCGCATGGTGTTGACGAAGATGCGGCGCGTACCCGGTTCGTCGACGAGCGTCATCATCCGCGGCGCTTCGGTGCCGGTCGCGGTCGTGGCATCGGGAATGGTGGCGAACTCGGTGAAGTTCACCGCGATCACGTCGGCGCTGTTGATCGGGGCTGGAAACGGATCGGCGGTCCCCTGGGCGATCGCAGAAGTTGCGATCGCCAGGCCGCCCAAGATGGCAAGAACTGAAGCGTTTTTCACGTTAAGGTGCCAGACCCTACTGGGGAGTGGTGTGGAAGCGGCCGGTGTAGGCGGCCTTGCCGATGACGTGGCCTTCCATCGCCTTCATGAGGTCCTCACGCGTCGTCGTCGCCGGCAGGTCCAGCTTCGTGTCGAGGGCGTAGAACTCGAAGACGTAGTGGTGAA
>JBDTMB010000503.1:0-4403 GCA_039934485.1 Vicinamibacterales bacterium | reverse complement strand
GGCCAACGCCGCCGGGTCGGCCACCGTCACCGTGCAGCTGCAGGACAACGGCGGCGTCGCCAACGGCGGCGTCGACACCAGCGCGGCGCAGACCTTCGTGATTAACGTCACGGCGGTCAATGACGCACCGAGCTTCGTCAAGGGCGCCAACCAGTCGGTGCTGGTCAACTCCGGCCTGAAGACGGTGGCCGGCTGGGCGACGGCGATGTCGGCCGGACCCGCCGATGAGGCCGGCCAGACGCTGACCTTCCAGATCAGCAACAACAACACGGGGCTGTTCTCCGGCCAGCCGGCCGTGGCCTCGAACGGCACGCTGACCTTCACGCCCGCGGCCAACCAGACCGGAACCGCGACGGTCACCGTCGCGGTTCAGGACAACGGTGGCGGAGCGAACAACACCAGCGCGTCGCAGACCTTCACCATCTCCGTGGTCCAGGGGACCACGGCGACCAGCGTGGCGACCAGCAACACGCCGTCGCTGTTCAAGGTGCCGATCACGCTGACGGCCACGGTGACCCCGTACCCTGCCGGCAGCCTGGCCGGCGGTGTGGTGACCTTCAAGGATGGCGCGGCCACCCTCGGAACCGCAGCGCTGGGCGCGAGCAACGTGGCCACCTTGACCACGTCCACGCTGGCCGTCGGCACGCACTCGATCACCGCCGTGTTGGCCGGCAGCAGCTCGTATCTCGGCAGCACGTCGTCGGCCATCTCGCAAGTGATTAGTCCGTCGGCGAACCTGAGCGTGCAGTTCATCGTCCACGCACTCCAGGACGAGACCAACCACCCGAGGGTCCGTGAAGTGGCGGTCGCCGGCGCCGAGGTCCGGGTCTACCGGAAGAGGGACGTGTGCCCGAGCGGCGTGATCGTCAGCGGGCAGACGAAGATGTGGGGCAAGATCTTTGACGGCCTCGACGGCTACAACTCGCCCGACTTCAACAACCATGTCGACACCGATCCCGGCTGTCAGCCGCTCAAGGTCGGCACCTACGCCGCGGTCGGCATTACCGACGCCAACGGCAAGGTGAACATCATCGTGCCGCCGGCCTCGCAGCATCCCGATACCGACTACGTCGTCATCGGGCGCACGCTGGACTTCGACGCGCAGCGCACGACCCCGGGCATCGATCCGCTCTACTCGGAGAAGACGCTCGAAGTCGTCAAGGCCGGCACGGCCAAGCAGGTGCTGCTGCACCAGATCCGCCTCTTCAACGGCAAGCAGGTGCCGGGCCGCGACCTCGAGGAGCTCGGGACCTACCTGGCGGTGATCGAGCCGGAGTACATGGACTGGACGGCGGATCAGGAACTGTATCCGTTCGTCTTCATCTCGGACGGCGATTGGGGCGTCACGACCAGCGTCACGCCGCCTGACGGGTTCGTGCCTGACTATCCGGAACTGGCGACCTCCGTCAACGACGCGATCACCAACCCGGTGACGTCGATCGATGGATTCGCCGCCGAGTACCCGGTGCTCGCGCCGACCGACGAAGGCACCACGGCCGTGCAGTTCACACTCACCGACGTCGGCAGCGACTGGACGTCGACGAAGGTGACCTACACCATCACGCACAAGGGCGAGACCAGGATTCGCACCTCGGAAGTGGCGATGTATGACCACAAGCCGGCGCAGGCGAGCAAGGTGGGCCTCGGCGCGAGCACGATGAAGGCGCTCTTCGGTATCCCGGTGACCCTCACGGCCAACGTGACCACTGAAGAACTCGGCCACGGCCTCCCTGGCGGCACCGTGACCTTCAAGGACGGCGACACCGTCCTCGGCTCCAGCGTGATGACCCACGCGTCCAACGGCGAAGTGACGTTCACCGCGACCGCGCTCTCCGTGGGCAAGCACGTCATCACCGCGGTCTACGAAGGCGCCGGCAGCTTCCAGCCGGCGACGTCGGGCAGCGTGGCGGTGACGATTGCGCCTTCAGTGGCCTTGAACGTCAGGATGCTGGTGCACGAGGTGCGCGACACGACCTCCGCGCCAGTCGTCACTGAGACGGTGGCGGCGAACGCCGAAGTCCGCGTCTACGCGCGGGCCGCGGCCTGCGCCGATGCGGCACTCGCTCAGCGCGGCCAGTCGGGCGCGTGGGGCAACGTGTTCGACGGCGCCGACGGCGCCGGCGGCCCGGCCGAAGGATGCGAGGTGCTGGGCCTGGGCGACTACCGTGCTGTCGGCGTGACCGATGCCAACGGCGAGGTCCGCATCGTGGTGCCGGCAACGTCGAGCGGCGCCAACGGCGGCTACGTGGTGATCGCGCGGACGATGAACACCGACGCGGGCACGGCTGCCAGCGGCGGAGTCCTCTACTCGGAGAGCACGGTCTCGGCGGCCGCCGCGAATAGCGGCGAACCGCTGGTCCTGCTCCACCAGATCCGTCTTGCGAACGGGACGCTGGTCCCGGGCACGACCCTGGATCTCAACGACCGTGGCCTGGCAATCGTGGGACCGGAGTACATGGAGTGGTCCGGAGGCGAGGAGCACTACCCCTTCATCCTCACGGCGGCCGGCGCCTGGGGTGTCACGACAACCGTGGACGTGCCTGCGGGCATCGTTTCCGACCACTCCGCCATCTCGACGCGGCTCGATGATTCAACCACCGCCGTCCAGTTCACGCTGACCGGCAGCGGCGACTGGACCTCGACGAAAATCACGCACCGCGTGACGCACGACGGCCAGGTGTCGGTCCTGGAGTCCCGCGTGCCGGTGCAGGACAAGAGGGGTAATCCCAGGAAGGAGTGAACACATCAGAGCTAATGCGCAGTGAAGGCGGCGTGCCGGTTGCGCGCCGCCTCCACTCGCCGATTTGGAGGGGAGCCAGCATCATGAAATTCTTGCTCATGTTCTCGATGGCGGTGGTCACGGTTGTGGGAACGGTCGGTTTGCCGGTCCCGAATGGTTGGCAGCCGCCGCACGATGCACGGCCGGAGGCCGTGGTGAGTGGCGCGACTTTATTGATTCTCGCGTCCATTCTCCGTAACCGGTTGCCGCACAAAGACTAGAAGCCGATTGGGCATCTGCCTGAAATTTGCACAGATATCTCGTTGGAGGACAATAATTTAGCCATGACTTAAAAATTCTTGACTTGGGTCCGACCTAAGCTGTAAAACATGCCTGACTCTTTCGTCACTTACGGTGCTAAAGCGCCCGTGAACGGACATACAGGCATTCCCCCAACGTTCCTAGGGCAGAGCCCTCCAATCCTCGAGATTATCGAGGACGCGGTGGCTATTGCGGCCAGCGACTCCAAAGTGCTCATTTCCGGTGAGAGCGGAGTGGGCAAGGAAGTCCTGGCACGCCTGATTCACGGCCGCAGCCGCCGGAGTCACCTGCCCCTCTCCACCATCAACTGCGCCGGAGTCCCCGAGGGGCTGCTCGAATCGGAATTCTTCGGGCACGTCCGCGGCAGTTTCACCGGCGCGGACCGCGACCGCCGCGGCTTTCTCGAGACCGCCGACACCGGGACCGTGATCCTCGACGAAGTCGGCGAGATGAGCCTGCGCATGCAGGGCATGCTCCTGCGCTTCCTCGAGAACGGCGAAATCCAGCGCGTCGGTTCCGACCGCCGGCAGACCATCGTCGACGTCCGGGTCATCGCCGCGACGAACCGCGACTTGCTCGAACAGGTCAGGCGGAAGGAATTTCGGGAAGATCTGTATTACCGGCTGAACATCGTTCACCTGGTCGTGCCGCCGCTTCGCGAGCGCCACTCCGACATCCCGCTGCTGTTCAACCACTACCTCGAGAAGTTCAGCCTGCAGGCCGGCGTCCCGATGCCGATCGTGACGCCCGACGTGATGGCCGTGCTCGAGCGGTACGAGTGGCCGGGCAACGTCCGCGAGTTGAAGAACGTCGCCGAGCGCATGCTCCTGATGCGCGCCGGCCAGGTGGTGACGCCGGCCAACCTGCCGCTCGTCACCAGGAGCGGATCGGCCGCCGCGCCCACCGCCGTCAAGACCCCCGCGAACCTGTCGGAGGCGATCTACCGGAGCATGGTGGACGGCGGCGAATCGTTCTGGAGCGTGGTCTACGAGCCCTTCATGCTCCGGGACTTGACCCGGGAGACCCTGCGCGGCATCCTCCAGCGCGGGCTGCAACACACCAAGGGCAACTATCGGATGGTCGCCCAGCTCTTCAACCTGCCGGCCACCGACTACAAGAAGTTCATGAACTTCCTGCAGAAGCATGAATGCCAATTGCCGTTCCAGAGCTTCCGGTTGGTGGCGCACGCTCGTGATCGCCAGGCCGACGCCGCCAAGCTGGGACAGCCTGTCTCACTCGTGCGATAGCCGCACTCACGCCAGGAACAGTTCGTAGGCCGCGTTCTCTCGTTCGCGCTGGTATCGGTACGCCAGCGCCTCGAGAAACTGGTCGAAGCGCTGGCCGGCGTCGGCGGGACCCTCAA
>JBDTMB010000502.1:0-4426 GCA_039934485.1 Vicinamibacterales bacterium | reverse complement strand
GCAAGGCGAAGATCTACGCCGAGGAAGAAGTGAAGACGACGTTTGCCGATGTGGCCGGCGTCGACGAGGCGGCACAGGAACTGCGCGAGATCGTCGAGTTCCTGAAGACGCCGAAGAAGTACACCAACCTGGGCGGCAAGATTCCCAAGGGGGTGCTGCTGGTCGGGCCGCCGGGCACCGGCAAGACGCTGCTGGCGCGGGCGGTGGCCGGTGAAGCCAAGGTCCCCTTCTTCAGCCTGAGCGGATCGGAATTCGTGGAGATGTTTGTCGGCGTCGGCGCCGCTCGCGTGCGCGACCTGTTTTCTCAGGCCGAGGCCAAGGCGCCGTGCATCGTCTTTATCGATGAACTCGACGCGCTCGGCAAGGCGCGCGTGCAGAGCCCGATGGGGTCGCACGAGGAACGCGAGCAGACCCTGAACCAGTTGCTGGTGGAGATGGACGGCTTCGACGCGCGCAAGGCCATCATCATCATGGCCGCGACCAATCGTCCCGAGGTGCTGGACACCGCCCTGCTGCGGCCGGGCCGCTTCGATCGCCAGGTGCTGGTCGACAAGCCGGACGTGAAGGGCCGCGAAGAGGTCCTCAAGATTCACATCCGCAACGTCAAGCTGGATGGCTCCGTGGACCTGCGCAAGGTGGCGGCGCGGACCGCCGGGTTTGCCGGCGCGGATCTCGCCAACCTGGTGAACGAGGCGGCGCTGCTCGCCGCCCGGCGCGACGCCGACTTCGTGCAGATGCGGGACTTCGACGAAGCCATCGACCGGTTGATCGCCGGCCTCGAGAAGAAGCGCGTGATGAGCACCAAGGAGCGCGAGATCGTGGCGTATCACGAGTCGGGCCACGCGATTGTGGCCACCGTGCTGCCCACCTCCGACCCCGTGCACAAGATCTCGATCGTCGCCCGGGGATTCGGCGCGCTCGGCTACACCATGCAACTGCCGATCGAAGATCGCTACCTGATGCAGAAGGGCGACTTGCTCAACCAGCTGGCGGTGTTGCTGGGCGGCCGCGCCGCCGAAGAAATCGCGATCGGCGAGATTTCCACCGGCGCGCAGAACGACCTGCAGCGCGTCACCGACCTCGCGCGCTCGATGGTCACCGAATGGGGCATGAGCGAGCGGCTCGGCACGATCAACTACGACCAGAGCCGGCGCGGCCGCTTCCTCGAGCTCGGCCTGCCGTCCGAGCGCGGCAACTATAGCGACGAGACCGCGCAGATGATCGACGACGAGGTGAAGCAGATCATCACCGGCGCCCACAACGAGGCGCGCCGCATCCTGCGCGAGCGCCGCGACCAGCTCGAGCGGGTCACGCGCCACCTGCTGGAAAAGGAAGTCATGGAGGGCGATGAACTGCGCGCCATGATGAGCCTGGTGGAAAGTGAAAGGTTAGAAGTGGAAAGTGAGAAGTTAGAAGGGAAAGGTGAAAGGGTCGTCTAGCCCTTGACTACATTGCAGGCCTTCATATAGCCTGCAATGCAGTCATGCCACCCATCATCTATCTCGGCGAGTTCGAATATGCCGTCCTGCTGGCCACGCTCCATCTGGACGAGCAGGCCTACGCCGTCCCCATTCGCGAGCTGATCGAAGAGCGCACCGGCCGTCCGGTGGCGCGCGGCGCGTTGTATACCGCGCTGGACCGGCTCGAGGCCAAGGGCTGCCTCCGCTCGCGGATGGCGGACCCGACCGCCGAGCGTGGCGGACGCTCGCGCCGCTACTTCACCGTCTCCGCGGCCGGACTGAAGGCCATCAAGGCCACGCACGGTGCCTTGTCCAACCTGACCAGGGGCCTCGAATCCATCCTGGAACAATCATGAACACGGCTGCCCCGTCGCGATTCGCGGAGCGCCTGCTGGCCCTTGTCGTCCGGGACCGGGAATGGCGGGATGGGGTGATTGGCGATCTGCGCGAAGAGCACGCGCGGCAGGCTGTGCGGGTCGGCGCCGCCAAGGCGTCCCGGTGGCACCTGCAGCAAACCATCGGCATCGCGGTCCGTTACGGCACGCATCGACTGCTCCGTCGCAGCACTCGTCCAAGACCGTGGCTCGCCGCGGCGACACAGGAATCCGGGGCGTCCTGGCGAGCCGGCCGGTGGCGGGATGCGCAGTACGCGTGGCGTTCGGTCAGGCAGCGGCCAGGCGTGTCCGGGATCGTGGTCGCCACTCTGGCGCTGGCCCTTGCCGCCAATGCCACGACGTTCAGCTTGATGGACGCGATCGTTCTCCGCCCGTACCGCTTCGACGGCGTCGAGCGATTGATCGCCGCCGCGTCACAGGCGCCGAGCGCGACGCTGTTCGATCGGGAAACCGTCACCCCGGCGGATTTCCGCGATTGGCAGCGCGACGTCCAGTCGGTTGACAAGTTCGCGGCGTTTGACTGGTGGGACGCCAACCTCTCGGGAATTGACAACCCGGAGCAGGTCCCGGGCTTCAAGGTGACGCCGGACTTCTTCAACGTGCTCGGAGTGAAGCTCAGCCTCGGACGGGTATTCCTACCAGAGGAGTCGGAGCCTGGCCGCCACCAGCGCGTGATTCTCGGGCATGACCTCTGGACCCGCCGCTTTGCGGCGGACCCGTCCATCGTCGGCCGATCGGTTCGGCTCGACGGCGAGCCGTATGAGGTGGTGGGCGTCGCGCCGCAAGGCTTCCGTATTCCGCTTGGCGCCCAGGTCTGGGCACCGATTGCGTACGACGCGCACGGGTGGGACGAGCGGAAAAGCGGCCACCTCACGGTCTTTGGACGCCTGGCCGAAGGCGCCTCGCTCGCGGCCGCCCGCGCCGAAATCACCGCCGTCGTGGCGCGCCAGCGCGCCGCGTTTCCCGAAACCAATGGCCAGCGGGAAGTGACCGTCACCGACTTTTCCGGGGGGATGAACGATCCGGGCGCCGGCCCGTTTATCGGCACCTGGCAGGCCGCGGCCGGCCTCCTGCTGCTGATCGCCTGTGCGAACATCGCCAACCTGCTGCTCGCGCGTGGCGGCGAGCGCTCACAGGAATTCGCGGTGCGCCTCGCCCTTGGCGCTAGCCGGACCCGCCTGTTCTGGCAAACCATCCTCGAAGGCTTGATCCTGGCGGGTGGCGCGGTGGCGGCGTCCGTGCCGCTGGCGTGGGTAGGCGTGGGGCTGTCGCGAAGCTCGATTCCCGATTCGGTGATTCGCTTCGTGCCGGGTTGGAACTTCATCCGGCTCGACGGGCGGCTCCTGGTGTTCACGGCCCTGCTGGGCACCGTGGCGATGCTGCTCTTCTCCATCGTTCCCGCCGTGCAGGCCACCCGGTCGCAGGTGGGCGACAGCTTGCGGCAGTCGGGCCGGTCGCTGACGCCAGGGCGGCGCCGCAACTGGACGCGCAACCTGCTGGCCACTGCGCAGGTGGCGCTGACCCTGGCCGTGTTGTTCGGCTCCGGGCTGATGTTGTCGGCGGCCCGCGGCGCGGTCAACGGCGCGCTTGGCTTCGACAAGGAAAACGTCCTGTTCGCGCAGATGAACTTGCCCGAACGATCGTACGAGGCGCTCGACAAGCGCCGCCGGCTCATCACCGGCGTCCTCGCCAGCATGCGCGCGATTCCCGCCGCCAGCCAGGCGGGGTTCACGACCCACATGCCGTACAGCGGGTCGAACACCGACCGCCAGTTCCGGCCCGAAGGCCGCGACTTGCGGGAGGACGAAGTGCGCCGCGCCGACTATCGCCTCATCTCGGCCGAGTACTTCAGCGTGATGCGGATTCCGTTCTTGAGCGGACGCCTCTTCACCGATGCCGACCGCGACACGACGACGCCGGTGGCCATTGTGAGCCGGAGCCTCGCCGAGGAGTATTGGCCCGGCCAGGATCCGCTCGGCCGCCGCTTCAAGTTGACCGCCGATGGGGCGTGGATCACGATCGTTGGCGTCTCGGGCAACGTCGTCCACGACTGGTTCGAGCGCCGCCGTGACCGCACGGTCTACCGGCCCGTGATGCAGGAACTGCCGCTCCGAACGGTGTTTGCGATCCGCACCGTTGGCGATCCGATGTCGCTGGCCGGCGATCTCCGGCGCGCGGTGGCTGCCGCCGATCCCGATTTGCCGATCGCCGAACTGAACTCGCTCGAGGGGGCGATGAAAGACCGCGTCGCGGGACTCACGTTCATCGCCAATTCGCTCGGCGTCGTGGCGCTCATCGCGTTCGTGCTGGCGATGATGGGCATCTACAGCCTGATGGCCTACATTACCAGCCAGCGGACGCAGGAGATTGGCGTCCGGATGGCGCTCGGCGCCACCTGGTGGCAGGTGGTGCGGCTCACGACGAGCCAGGCGCTGAAGATCGCGGCGGCCGGAACCGCGGCGGGTGCGGTCCTGTCGTTCGGCCTCGGTCGCCTGATGCAGTCGGTGCTGTTCGGGATCGTGTCGAGCAGCATGCTCCAACTTGCGGCACTGGTCGCGGTGCTCACCGGCC
>JBDTMB010000501.1:0-4431 GCA_039934485.1 Vicinamibacterales bacterium | reverse complement strand
GATGCTGGCGATTGGCGTGGGATCCAGCGTGTTGGCGGCCGAGATCAATTTCATCTCGTCGTCGATTCCCGGCGTCCAGACCGCGTTCTTCACCGCGGACTTCACCGAGTTGTCGACCATCGTCAACACGCTGACGGCCGCGATTGTGAGTCCCGGCGCCACCAATCTCACGGTGGAAGTCGAAGTGTTACCGCGATTCCCGATGCAGACCGCCACCGCGACGAGCGGCGCCGTGCTGGCGGCCGGCAGTCACGTGACGTGGACGCTGCCCAGCCTCGGTGCCTCGACCGAGACCCTGACGATCGCTCATCACCACGACGGCACCGGGAACGGATCGCTGCAGGTGCTATCGGCCACCTATGCGGACGCCGAGGGCCACGGGGTGACGATCGACGAGCCGTTCACCAACGTAACTGGTTGCAACGTGGCGCCCGTGGCCAACGCCGGCAACGACCAGACCATCCCCCTGACCGGCAGCCCGACGGCTGCCGCGACGCTCGATGGCAGCGGTTCCACCGACGACGGATTGATTCAGCCCCTGGGCTACAACTGGTCGAGCAATACCGGGATCACCGCCAGCGGCGCCACGCCGTCCGTGACACTCCCGTTCGGCACCCATGCCTTCACGTTGACCGTCGGTGACGGCGAATTCACCGATAGCGATACGGTCGTGATCGACGTCATCGACCCGACGGCGCCGGTCATCGGCTCCACCATTACAGGCACGCCTGGGCTGAACGGCTGGTACACGTCGAACGTCGCAGTCGCGTGGACCACGGCCGATCCCGAGACCGGCATCGCGTCGTCGATCGGTTGTGACCCGGCAGCCGTGCTGGCCGACACCATGGGGCAAACCATCTCCTGCACCGCCACCAACGGCGCGGGCGCGTCGAGCACGCAAGCGGTCGTGGTGATGCGCGATGCCACGGCGCCGGCGCTCACCACGTCGGGACCGCTGTCGGCTGGCGCCACCAGCGCGGCGGGAGCGACGGTGGCCTATGCCGCGCCGTCGGCATCCGACGCCACGAGCGGTCTCGCGGGACCGGCAGTTTGTGCGCCCGTGTCAGGATCGCTGTTCCCGCTCGGGTCCACCGACGTCACGTGCGTGGCCGCCGATCGTGCCGGCAACCAGGCGTCGGCGCACTTCACCGTCACGGTCTCCGACACCACGCCGCCCGTGATCGGCCCGGTGGTGCCCAGCCAGTCATCACTGTGGCCGCCCAATCACAAGATGGTCGCGATCTCACTGGTGGCGTCGGCCACCGATGCCGTCTCGGCCGCCACCTGCGCGATCAGTCACGTGTCGAGCAGCGAGCCCGACAATGGGTTGGGTGATGGTGATACGGCGAACGACATCGTGATCACCGGACCGCTCCGCGTGGAATTGCGAGCGGAGCGTCGCGGTGGTGGCCCCGGGCGGGTCTACACGATTCAGGTGAGGTGTACTGATGCCGCCGGGAACGCGGCATCCAGTTCCACGACGGTGGCAGTGCCCTCGTCCAATGGCAGGTAGAAAGTGAAAAGTAGAAAGTAAAAAGTCGGGAAGTGGGAAGTCAGCGGTGAGAAGTCGCCCTGACTTCTCACTGCTCGACTTCCCGCTTCGTTTACTGGCGGCCGACGACGACGATGAATTCGCCGGCGTTGTCGGAGCGTTCGTCATCGTTGACGGCGAGGTAGAGCATGCCGGAATCCGGCATCGGCACCATCGTCTGATCGCCAATCCCGAAGACGCGCCCGCTGAGGCCAATCCGGCCGATCAGGGCGCCGGCGTTGGCGTTGGGCAGGGGCGACAGCGTCGCCGTCCGCAGCGTGCCCGCCGAGTGCGCGCGATCCGCGCTGTTGCTCGACAACTGTACCTCGCCGCTCGTATTGAAGGTCACCCGATCGCCCTTGCGCACCGCGAGGCCGGTCGAGACCCACGCGGCGTTGGCCGGGACGCGGATGGCACCTGCTGGCACGGCGGTATCGACGGCCGTGGCTTCACGGACCGCCGCTTCAAACGGATACGAACCGAGGTAGATCCGCGACACCTGATCTTGCGAGAATTTGTGCTCGACGCCTTCGGTGGTCCGGAACACATAGGTCCGCGGTCCCGCGTCCCCCGAACCCTGGCCGCCGACAATTTCGACCAAGCTGCCCTTTTGGCTCGACCCGCTCGTGAGCAGCAGGAGATGCTCGGCGTTACGCGCCTCGCGAATCTCGGTGTCCGGCAGGCCGGACGCGCCGCCCTTGCGATCGATCAGCGCGATGGTGCCGACCGGAATCCTCCGCTGGTCGTTTTGCGAGACGCGGAGGGTGAGGCTGCCGCCGCGAAGCCCATCGATGTGTCCCTCGATCCTGGTCCCGTCGCGCAATTGCACGGTCGCCCGGTCTTCCTGTGCCTGCACCGCGACGATCGAGACTCCGAGCGCACACACTAACGATGCTGTCCGAATGTATCTGGCTAACATGTTCATCACTCCATCCCGATGCTAAACGCCCGGCGGGAAAAGGTCTGTGCTGTAGTGAACAGACGGCTTTTCCCGCCACAAGGCGAATCCTGCATTTTGCCTTCAGGCTGCGTCTTTCAGCAGCCTGCGATCCTAGAGGATGACGTTGCCGCCGCCCGTCGTGCCGGCCCCGACACGGTCGCGATCCGGCGCATCCACACCGGCCTCACCCGACGAGGAGATGTCTTCCGCGCCGGTCTGCTTCAGCAGCTCCTTGGCGCGCGTGATCTCAGCCGCGGTGTCGCAGTGCACCGACATCAGCACGCCGCCGGCCTTGATGCGGCCTTCGTAGCGCTTGGCTTCGTACTCGGGAATGCCGAGGCCCACCAGCGCGCCAACCATGTCGCCCACCGCACCGCCGAGGCCGAGCCCCGCGAGGGTGGCCATGATCGGGCCCGCCGCGATGAACGGGCCGACGCCGGGAATGGCGATGGCGCCGATGCCGGCGAGCAGGCCCAGCGTGCCGCCGATCGTCGCGCCGGCGGCCGCGCCGGTGGTGGCGCCCTCGGGCGCCTTGGTATTCTTCTCGTGCGCGAAGTCCCGGGTGCCCTGCTGATCCGGCAGCAGCACGGAAATATCCGCGTGCGAGAATCCGCTGGTCACCAAGGTATCCACGGCACGTTCGGCTTGCGCGGCGCCCTGATAAAGGCCAAACACTGACGTCTTCTTGTCTTCCATGTCACTTCTCCCTGGTTGAGATTGCGTTTAACGCTTCGCCGGCTTCGCCGGGGCGATACTGATCTGGTTGACCACGTGGCCTTCACCGGCCACTTCAACCGCCTTGGCCTCGACGATTTTCTTTTCCGCTTCCGAGCGCACCGGCCCCTTGAGCGTGACCTGTCCGCCCATGGTGATGACCTTCACGTTGTGCGCGTAGCTGGACAGTGACTTGTCCTTCATCAGCGCCTTGCGGATGTTCTGCGTCACCGTGCGGTCGTTGAGGTTTTCCTTCTGCTGATCAGCCGTGACCGCGGTCTTCGCACGATCGCGGGTATTGACCTTGGTGTTGTCGGCAGGCGTCTGCGGCGTCTGTGCGTGGGCGAACGACGGCGCCGCCGTCAGCGCGACGGTGGCGACGATTAGGTGGACGGTGCGTTTGAAGAAAAATTTATGCATGCGGTTACCTCTTTTCGGAAGCGATTGGGTAGTTGATTTGCGCAGCGGGAAATCCGCTGCGCGGGCCGGCGTCAGTCACGACGTGATGATTGCAACAACCCGGCCAGCTCGCACTGTTCAGCCAGGAATTGTCAGCACCTGGCCGGGCTTGATCTTGTCGGGATCGCTGAGGATGTTTCGATTCGCCTCGAAGATTTTCGGGTACGCCGACGCGTCGCCGAGTTGGTCCTTGGCGATCTTACTGAGGGTGTCGCCGGCCTTCACCGTATAGCTGCGGGCCTGCGCCGCCGCCGGATCGATCGTGACGTCCACCACGACATCAGTGCGCCAGTCGCCCACGGTCTTGATCGCGGTCCAGATCTTGTTGACCTCGTCCTGGTTCTTCACGGTGCCCTTGAAGTAGAGCTTGCCGTCGCGCTCTTCGGCGGCGCCCTGCATGTGCAGGCCCTTGGCGGCCTGGATCGCGTCGTTGTACTTGTCTCTAAGGTTCATGGTTCAGTCTCCCAACAGGTTCACCTTGCAAGTTGCGTGCTCGGCCGCTGGCGGGACACAATGCGTCTTTGCAAAAGGAGCGGTGGACCATGAAAGTCAAAGGCGTCAAGTTGCTGTGCGTGTCGGTGGTGCTCGCCTCGACGGTTCTCGCGGGCGGTGCGCAGCAGGCTGCGCCGAACCCGAAAGACCCGCGCATCGGGCTCAAGGGCGGGTTCAAGGACGCGGGCACCGCGTCGTGGAACATGGAACTGGTCTCGAACCTGCCGAAGCCCGACGGCTTCTACGATCCGGCGGCGCCGGCCGGTTCGGTGAGCGCGCCCGAACCTGCGCCCGG